>JAENWU010000043.1 GCA_016649905.1 Thermoleophilia bacterium | reverse complement strand
TTCGTGCGGCTGATGCCCCCGTATCGGCCCCTGTCCTGGCTGTCTGGCCTGCTCGAGCGCTGAGGCGCGCAGAACAATGCGTCGGACACGAAAGAGAAGGTGTGAGGGCAATTGGGGGTCCACCTCGATGACGACCTTCCCCAAGCCCCTACGCTGTGTCGGATGAAGCTGCAATGCAGTCGCCGCCGAGATAGCGGTTAGTCGTGCTGCAGACCGTCGACGTCGGCAAACTCTCGCTCGCCGCCTATCGGGGCATTGCGCCGAACGCCATTCTGGATGAGGTGGAACGCTGCGCCGAGAGCCTGCGTGGCGCGCGGGTTCTGCACCTCAACGCGACCGCATATGGCGGCGGAGTCTCGGAGCTTCTGCGCTCGATAGTCCCGCTGCTGAACGACCTCGGGCTGGTCGCCGAGTGGCAGGTGATCGGCGGCGAGGACGAGTTCTTTCACGCCACTAAGGCGATGCACAACGCGCTGCAGGGATCCGAGCGAGGCCTCAGCGAGCCCGAGCGCGCCGCCTATCTCGCCAACGCCGAGCGCAACGCAGCGCTGCTCGGCGACCAGCGCTATGACTACGTCTTCGTCCATGACCCCCAGCCAGCACCGCTGCTGGCGCTGCGCGGTAAGGGGGACGCGCGATGGATCTGGCGTTGCCACATCGACACCTCAGAGCCCAATCGCGAGACGTGGGGATTCCTGCGTGACTTCCTCAGTGACTACGACGCCGCGATCTTCACGATGGAGGAGTTCCTGCCGCCGGACCTGCCGGTCGCGCGAGTCGAGGTGATACCGCCGGCGATCGACCCGCTGAGCCCCAAGAACATGCCGCTTCCCGACGACTTGGCCCGCCAGGTTCTCGGTTGGATCGGTGTGCAGCTCGACCAGCCGCTGATCACCCAGGTCTCGCGCTTTGACCCGTGGAAGGACCCGCTCGGCGTGATCGCCGCCTACCGCCTTGCGCGCGAGCAGGTCCCCGACCTCCAGCTCGCCCTGGCCGGCTCGATGGCCCTCGATGACCCGGAGGGCTGGGAGATCTACCGGCAGATCAGTGCCGAGGCCGAGCCCGATCCGCAGATCCACGTCTTCACCAACCTGACCGGGGTCGGCAACGTCGAGGTCAATGCCTTCCAGCGCCTGTCCGATGTTGTTGTGCAGAAGTCACTGCGCGAGGGCTTCGGTCTGGTGGTCTCCGAGGCGCTGTGGAAGGGGACGCCGGTCGTAGCGGGGCGCGCCGGAGGGATACCGCTGCAGATGGCCGACGGCGTCGGAGGCGCCTTGGTCGACGATGTAGGCGAGTGCGCCGAGGCGATCGTCAGGCTGCTCGCAGACCGCCACGAGGCCGAGGCGCTGGCCGAGGCCGGCCGGAAGCGGGCTCGCCAGCATTTCCTGCTGCCGCGGCTAATCCTCAACGAGCTCTCGCTAATGCTCGACCTCGCCCGCGAGCGGCCGATCTCCCCGGTACCAGTGGGTGCAAGCCCGCACCGCGATCCCGTCTGCGGGATGGCGATTGAGGCGGCGGCCGGAGCGCCACAGGCGATGCAGGACGGCGAGATCTTCCTCTTTTGCTCCGAGTCCTGCAGGGCGCGCTTTCGCGCTGATCCGGAGCGCTATCTGCGCGCTCGGGGGCCTGGGGTTTCTTCCCGCTGAGCGTGCCGCTTGACCCTCCGGGGACGCCGGGGAGGGGGTGCGGAAACCCCGAAGCCCAAAGCCGGTCTTACTACGGATGCCAGGACGGGAGTGCGATCCTACGGTGTGTCGGACATGAAGCGACCACGAGGAGGACTTGGGATGAAGCGTCCAACGATCAACATCACCTCGGCCACTGCCCGCTCTATCGCAAGCTGGGCTACACGCCCCCTCTCTGGGGAGGCCGGCATGAGCAGTCTCGATCCAGATAAGACCCGCCCTGAGGAAGTCGAGGAGGCGGGTAAGAGCGACCTCGACACCGGGTCCTCCCCCCAGGAGAAAGAGAAGGGCGGCCATGGCGGCCACAGCCGCTGGATGATGATCGCCTGCTGCGTGCCGATGCTGGCGATCGCGATCGCCCTGGTTGCAACCGGCGTCGTTGGCGCCGGATTCATCATCGTCGCGCTCGCGTGCACGGCGATGATGGCCATGATGATGATCGGCATGTCCGGCGGCGGCGGTCGATGAAGCGGCGCCGTCGGGCACGCCGCTGGTGGAGCGGGCGACTGCGGTGAACCCGCCCGACGATGTCGGTGCCCAGCGCGCCGCGGTCTCCAGCTCAATCGGGACGACCGCTTCGCCGGTACTGCGGGTCAGCGGGGTGGAGAAAAGCTTTCACCGCGGGATCTGGCCCGTCCGACGGACGATCCCGGTCCTGAAGGGGGCCGCTCTCGAGGTGCGGCCCGGGGAGCTGGTCGGCCTGGTCGGCGAGAACGGCTCCGGCAAGAGCACGTTGATGCAGATCATCGTCGGATTGCTCGGGAAAGACGCCGGTGAGGTCGAGCGTCCCCCGCGGCTCGGCTACTGCCCCCAGCTGCCGATGTTGTGGGAGAAGCTGACGGTCGACGAGCACTTCGAGCTCTTCGCCCGCGCCTACGGACTGGCGGAGGAGGAGACCTCGCGCTCCGTCAACGGGCTGCTGGCCGAGCTCGATTTCGCCAAGCTCGCTGCCACCTACCTGATGCTGTTCTTGGTCCTCACGGACCTGGGCGTCGTCCAGAATCCGATGTTCCATACGACGCCTGGCCGCTTCGCGGTCCTTCTGCCCGGCTACGGGCCATCGCGGATGATGTACGACGGAGCCTTCTCATCCACGTTTCTTGCGGGCGGCGAGGCGCTGCTCTCGCTTGCCTGGCTTGCCGCGCTGGCCGTCTGCGTCTACCTCGTGCTGCGGCGCGCAGTCAGACGCCGAGCCTGAAGTCCCCTAGGCGGTCGGTGCTTCATTCTGGCGCTGGCTTTGCGCCTCCGGCTCGGCCGGCAGACGAAGGCGCTTCAGCATCAGCGCATTGACGGCGACAATGAAGCTGGAGCCCGACATCGAGAGCGCCGCGATCTCCGGGCGTAACTCGAGCCCGAGCGAAGGTTGGAAGACGCCGGCCGCGATCGGCAGCGCGATCGAGTTGTAGCCGATCGCCCAGCCCAGGTTCTGGTGCATTTTGTGCAGGGTCCCCCGGCCGACCGCCAAAGCAGTCGGCACATCGAGCGGATCGGAGCGCATCAGGACGACGTCGGCGGTCTCGATCGCGACGTCGGTGCCGGCCCCGATTGCGATCCCGAGGTCTGCCTGGGCGAGGGCCGGAGCATCGTTGACGCCATCGCCGACCATCGCCACCTTGCGACCAGCTTCCTGCAGCTCGGCGACCTTCGCTGCCTTGTCTCCCGGTAGGACCTCGGCGAGCACCGTGTCGATGCCGAGCTGTTCGGCGATCCGTTTTGCGGTCGCCTCGTTGTCGCCGGTCAGCATCACCACCTCGACGCCGGCCTCATGCAGCGCGGCTACGGCAGGCGCCGAACTCGGGCGGGCCGCGTCGGCGATCCCGATCACCCCGGCGGCCCGCCCGTCGACGCCGACGATCACAGCGGTGCGCCCGCCCGCGGCGATCTCCTCGCGGCTGCTCGCCAGGCCGTCGAGACTGATTCGCTGCTGGTCCATCAGGCGCCGATTGCCGACCGCGATCCGGTGACCGTCCACGGTCGCGACAGCCCCGTGACCAGGCACGTTCTCGAACTCCTCTGCTCCCGCTTCGGAGCTGCCGTTGGCCTCCGCGCGCCTGACGATCGCTTCGGCAAGAGGGTGCTCGGAGAGGCGCTCGACCGCGGCGGTCAGCCGCAGCAGCTCCCCTTCCTCGATGCCGTCGACGATCACGTCGGTGACCTCGGGTTCACCCTTGGTCAGGGTCCCCGTCTTGTCCATGACCACGGTGTCGATCCGAGCCGAAGTTTCCAAGGCAATCGCGCTCTTGAACAAAACGCCCCGCTTGGCGCCGAGGCCGGTGCCGACCATGATCGCAGTAGGGGTCGCCAGCCCGAGCGCATCGGGGCAGGTGACGACAACGACCGTGATCGCGAAGAGGATCGCCGCCGAGGCCGGTTCGCTGCTAAAGAGCAGCCAGGCCGCCAGGGTCAGGCCACCGCCGATCAAGGCGACGAAGACGAGCCAGAAGGCAGCGCGGTCGGCGAGCTTCTGCCCCGGGGCCTTCGAGTTCTGGGCCTCTTGGACGAGCTTGACGATCTGGGCCAGGGCGGTGTCGGCGCCGACCTTGGTCGCTCGCACCCGCAGCGTCCCGTTCGAGTTGATAGTCGCCCCGATGACCTTGGAGCCCGGCTGCTTGTGGACCGGCAGGCTCTCGCCAGTGACCATCGACTCATCGACCTCGCTCTCACCCTCCTCGACCAGGCCGTCGACGGCGATCTTTGCCCCCGGACGCACGAGCAGCAGATCGTCGACTCCGACCTCCGCGGTCGACACCTCGATCGTCTCGCCGTCGCGGATCACCAGCGCCTTTGGAGGGGCGAGGTCGAGCAGGGTGCGGATCGCGTCGTTGGCCCCGCCGCGGGCCCGCATCTCGAACCAATGGCCGAGGAGGACGAAGGCAGCGAGCACGCTGGCTGCCTCGAAGAAGACCTCGCCTCCTCCGGTCAGGGTCACGACCACCGAGTAGAGCCAGCCGGCGCCCACGGCCACGGCGACCAGGACCATCATGTCCAGGGTGCGGGCGCGAAGGGCCCGCACGGCGCCGGTGAAGAAGATCGAGCAGGAGTAGAAGATCACCGGCAGGCTGAGGATCAGGGTGAAGACGTCCTCGCGCAAGCCGAAGGGCACCGCGGCGTCGAAGCCGAAGACATCGCTGCCGATCTTCGACCAGAGCACGATCGGGATCGAGAACAGGGCGGCAACCAGGAAGCGGTTGCGCATGTCGGTGACCATTGCCGCCATCGACATCTCCTGGTGCCCGCCGTGGCCCATGGCCTCGTCGGGGGTGCGCTTTAGCTCGACGCCCTCGGGCGTCGTCTCCTCCGTGAGCGGGGCGGGCGGGTGGCTGGCCGGTAGTGGCGCCGCGCCCTCGCCGGCGGTCGAATCGGGCTCGATCATCGGATCGCAGATGTGCTCGGGAACCGACTGCCCGGCGCAGTGGTAGCCGCACTCGGTGATCCAGTGGCGAAGGTCCTCGACCGAGGTCTGGTTGGGGTCGTAGGTGACGGTCGCGGTTTGTGAAACCGGGTTCGCCTCGACGTCGGCGACTCCCGGCCTGCGGCCGATCACGCCCTCGACCACCGCCTTTTCGGAGGCCCGCAGCATGCCACTGGCCTCGAGCACGGCAGTCGCCATTCCACGGTTGATAGGCGGGGTCATGTCGTTGATGTGGGGTCTGCCCTGGTCATAGTCAAAGATTGCATACCTACGCAGTGTAGGAGGGATCGAGTCGTAGTTGCGCCCGACGATTCGCAGGAGAGGTCATGCGGGTGAGAGAACAGTGCGGCCGGCTCCGAGCGGAGCCGGCCAGGTTGTCCTCCTTACGTCGTTTCAGAATTCGGATCGACGACAGCTGGCTAAAGCAAGTCGTCGATTGAGCCCATCAACGTCGAAGAACTGAAAGGCGCAGGTACAGCGGGCCCGCCCGCGCGGGGACGCTCTTGATCGGGGCGAGCGAGAGCGAATGAGGTCGAGGCAAAGGGAGCGTCTGGGCCCTCATTACCGACGAACATCCTACAGCGCGTAGGATTAGCGAAAGCTAAAAGCGGCAGAGCCTGGTGCTAGTCCTCGCACGAATGGGTGGTGTCGGTGGCCTGCATCGAGGTGACCCCTGCCCGAGCCAGAGTCGGGGTGACCGCCGCTGCGAGTAGAACGGCCCCCACCAGCGCCACGACCAAACCCCGCGCGGCCGCCTCCGCCCACGGGTTGGGCCGCGCCGCGGAGCGATCGAGCAGGAGTCGCAAACGCGCCGGGGCACCTGATCCGGCCAGCGTTGCGAAGGCCGGGCCAGGGGTAGGTGAATCGGCGGCCGCCTTGCAGATCGCGCTCGCCAGGGCGATCGGGTTGCGGGTCCGATCGACCGCGTACTCGTCCGCGTCCCGCTCCAAACAGAACTGGAACCTACGAAGGGCATCCCTGCTGCCTGGCAGGCAACGGGCGATCCCAAAGGCGAGGTTGGCTGCGAGGACCAGGTAGGGGTGGCAACGAGCGATATGACCTCTCTCGTGCGCGAGACTCGCCGCGAGCTCCTCCTCGTCGAGCCGCGTTAGCGCTCCGGTCGAGATGACGATCTGTGCGCCTCGGATCCCGGCGGCCGCGACGACCACCTCGTGACCGCCGACGATGACGCTCTCCCCGGGGCCGGGCCCCAAGGAGCTGCGCTTGACCCAGCGACGCATCGCCCTGGCCGTTCGCCAGATAGCAAAAATCGCGGAGATCGCCGAGATGCCCAGCACCAGGCCCGGCACCAGCGTCGCTGCGTCACCAATCCCATGGCCGGAAAATCCCAGGTGCGTGGTGAGGAACGGAAGCACCGCGTGGAAGCACCAGTGGGTCATCAACTGAAAGATCGAGGTGGCCGGCAGGTAGAGAATCGCGATCAGGGCTGCCAGCCCGACCAGAACCGCACGAAGGGCGAGAACCGAGAGCCATAGCGCCGCGCCGGTCATCGGCGCCAGACTGCTGCGAGGCAACAGGTATGGGGCAGCGGTCCCCGCGATCAGGAGCGCTCCCAGGAAGAACATCACGCTGGGCGCTCATCCCTCCTCTGGGCTACCTCGCGCGCCAGTGCCTCGATCTCGTCCAGCTCCCCCGGAGCCATGTCCCCGACGAGCTGCGCAAGAGCCGTACGGCGGGCATCGGCTGAAGCCTCCGCGAGAGCCTCCCGGACCGAACGGGAGTAGTACTCGGCCTCGGAGATCCTCGGTTCGTAGAAAATTGCCTTGCCCTGTCGGTCGCGGGCCAGCAATCCACGTTCCGCCAGTCGGTTGAGGATGGTCTGCACGGTGTTATAGGCGCCGCGCTGCCGAGCCGGCAGGGAGCTTCGGACATCCTCGACGCTGCTGGCCTGGCCAAGGCGCCAGAGCGCTCGCATCACTTCGAGCTGGAGCTCGCCCTGAAGCTGGACAGCGGACACTCGGGCCATGCGGGAAGCCTACAGACGGCCGCCCGGACTGCCTCGACGGGTTTAGCTCTCCTACCACACCGGGGGTATGTCGAACTGGAGGCAAGCGGTCCCCTGAGCCAGCTAGCGACTATGCAGAAGGCGCCCGACGGCTCCCATCATCTCCTCGGTCATCTCCTCGCGGTCCTCGGGGGTCTCGGCCCCGAGGACGCAGTGGCGAGTGTGCTCGCTGAGGAGAACGAGAGCGACCTTGTCAAGTGCTGCCTGGGCCGCGGAGATCTGGGTGAGGATGTCGATGCAGTAACGCTCCTCCTCGACCATGCGCTCCAATCCGCCGACCTGGCCGGAGATCCGCCGCAGGCGGTTCTTGACCTTGTCCTTGTCGTCGATGTAGCCAGGGTGCTCTGCCTGTTGTGCCATTTCGCTCCTCTCGGGTTTGACTCTCTTAAGATACCCTATGGGGGTACATGCTAGGCTTTTCATCTCGATACTCCCCGCCCCTATTGGAGGACGATGATGGACAAGCTGAGTTTTCAAGTGCCGGGCATGAACTGCGGGCACTGCGTCGAGGCAGTTTCCACCGCGGTCGGCCAGGTCGAGGGCGTCAGCTCCGTCGACGTCGATCTCGATGCGAAGCGAGTGGAGGTGGAGGGCGAGGGGCTCGCCGAGGCCCCGCTCGAGCAGGCCATCAACGACGCCGGTTATGAGGTCACTGCGAAGTGAGCCCGAAAGCGCGCATCGCTACACCTGCATCCCGAGATGGATGGCGCGGGGACCTGGACCGTGGCTCTCGTTCTCCCGGCCGCCGGTGTCTATCGCGCCTTTGCCGACTTCTCCGTCGAGGACACGCCCCACACTTTGGCGACCGATCTCTTCGCATCGGGCTCGTTCGAGCCCCGCCCCTTCCCGGCGAGCACCTCCGTCGATCGAATCTCCGACTATGAGGTTCGCCTGGCAGGCGCTTCGCTCACTGCGGGGGAGCCCGCGGCGCTGCGCTTCCTCGCCAACAAGGGCGGCAGCGAGCTGACTGGGATCGAAAACTATCTCGGTGCCAAGGGCCACCTCGTGGCGCTGCGCGAGGGCGACCTGGCTTTCCTGCACGTCCACCCCGACGGGTCGGCCCACGATAATGGCCACGGCCCTGCCGAGGGGCATAGTTCCGAGGGCGGAGCCCCGCCGAACGTCATCCCCTACACCGCTACCTTCCCGACCGCCGGCCGCTACCTGCTCTTCTTGCAGTTCAAGCACGCCGGTCAGGTCAGGACGGCGCAGTTCACGGTTTCGGTGACGCGATGACGCAGGCAGCCAAATCTGAGCGGATCAGCCTCCCGATCGAGGGCATGACCTGCTCCTCGTGCGCCGGCCGGATCGAGAAGCGCCTCAACAAGATCGACGGCGTCGAGGCCTCGGTCAACTTCGCCACCGAGCAGGCCACGGTCAGCTTCGATCCCGATCGCATCGAGGCCCACGAGCTGGTCGAGGCAGTGGGGGAGACCGGCTACTCGGCCTCCTTGCCCGCTGCCCCGGGCGCTACCGATGCGGCGGAGGAAACCGATCCCACTGCACAGCTACGCCAGCGCCTGATCTTCTCGGTCGTGCTCTCGCTGCCGGTCCTGCTGCTCTCGATGATCGAGCCCCTGCAGTTCGACAACTGGCAGTGGCTCGCCTTGCAACTGGCCACCCCGGTCGTGCTCTGGGCGGGATGGCCCTTCCACAAGGCCGCTTGGCAGAACTTTCGCCACGGCGCCGCGACGATGGACACGCTGATCTCGGTCGGCACGCTCGCGGCCTTGGGCTGGTCGCTTGTCGCCCTCTTCTTCCTCGACGCGGGAATGCCCGGGATGACCATGCCCTTTGAGTTCTTCACCGAGCGGGGCTCGGCCTCCGATCACATCTACCTCGAGGTCGCCGCGGTCGTCACCACCTTCATCCTGGCCGGCCGCTACTTCGAGGCGCGGGCCAAACGTCGTGCCGGAGCCGCCCTTGAGGCCTTGCTCGGCCTGGGCGCCAAGGACGTCGCGGTCCTCGACGAGAAGGGCAGCGAGCGCCGCGTCGCGGTCGAGCAGCTCGCTGTCGGCGATCGTTTCGTCGTTCGTCCCGGCGAGAAGGTGGCAACCGATGGGGTCGTGGAGATCGGGTCCTCGGCGGTCGATCAGGCGCTGATCACCGGCGAGTCGGTCCCGGTCGAGGTCGGGCCGGGGGATGAGGTCGTCGGCGCGACGATCGACGTCGGCGGGCGGCTCGTGGTCCGCGCCACCCGGATTGGCGAGGACACCGCTCTGGCTCAGATCGCCCGCCTGGTCACCGAGGCCCAGACCGGCAAGGCGCCCGTCCAGCGCCTCGCCGATCGGGTCAGCGGCGTCTTCGTACCGATCGTGATTGCCCTAGCCGTCGGCACTCTCGGCTTCTGGCTTGGCAACGGCGCCGGGGTGACCTTCGCCTTCACCGCCGCCGTCGCGGTCCTGATCATCGCCTGCCCGTGTGCGCTCGGCCTGGCGACGCCGACCGCCCTGCTGGTCGGGACCGGCAGGGGCGCACAGCTCGGTCTGCTGATCAAGGGCCCGGAGGTGCTGGAGTCGACGCGGCGAATCGACACCGTCGTTCTGGACAAGACCGGGACCGTGACGATGGGGGAGATGGCCGTTGTCGGCATCCGCCTCGCCGCGGGAGCCGATCAGGGCGAGGTCCTGCGGTTGGCCGGTGCGGTCGAGGATGCCTCCGAGCACCCGATCGCACAGGCGATCGCCGCCCATGCCAAGCGCGAGCTGCCCCGCCTGCCGGCGGTCACGGACTTCGCCAACCACTCGGGCCTGGGCGTCCAGGGAGTCGTCGACGGCCACGCCGTCATCGTCGGCCGCGAGACGTTCCTCGCCGATTGGGCCATGCACTTGCCCGTCGAGCTCCAGGGCGCTCGACGCGAGGCCGAAGGCCTGGGCCAGACGACGATCGTCGCCGGCTGGGACGGTGAGGTTCGCGCCCTCGTCGTCGTCTCGGACACGGTCAAGCCCGCAAGTGCCGAGGCTGTCGAGCAGCTGAAGGGCCTTGGCCTTCGCCCGGTGCTGCTGACCGGAGACAACGAGGCCACCGCCCAAGCCGTCGCGGCTGAGGTCGGCATCGACGAGGTCATCGCCGAAGTGCTCCCGGCCGAGAAGGCCGCCGTCGTGGAGAGGCTCCAAAGCGAGGGCCGGACCGTGGCGATGGTCGGAGACGGGGTCAACGATGCACCCGCGCTCGTCCAAGCCGATCTCGGCCTTGCGATCGGATCCGGGACCGACGTCGCCATCGAGGCCTCAGACATCACCCTGATCTCGGGAGACCCTCGCGCTGTCGGGGACGCGATCCGGCTCTCGCGGCGCACCCTGGGGACGATCAAGGGCAACCTGTTCTGGGCCTTCGCCTACAACATCGCCGCCCTGCCGCTGGCGGCCGCCGGCCTGCTGAACCCGCTGATCGCCGGAGCGACGATGGCCTTCTCGAGCGTCTTCGTCGTCTCCAACTCGTTGCGCCTGCGGGGTTTCAAGCCCCGGCGCCAGGGCGCCTCCGGGCAACGGGCGGATTCGGGATCCGCGGCGGCAGCTCCGCAGCCGACGGCTCCAGCTGGGGCAGGTCGAGCAAACTAGCCACCTACGGAAGGTCGAACAATGTCGGCAGATGCTGAGCCCCGTTACATCCCCGCCGCCCGCTGGCGGATCCTCTCGCGGCTGCGGAACCGGCACCTTCGCTCTCGCCCTGGCGGCGTGCCGGTGAACGCCTGAGCTGGCCCGGTAGGGCAACTCGCCCGCGCAACCGGGTTTGCAGCACAAGGAATCTGTGGCATGGCGTCGACTGGCGACCTACGTTCTGTAGGAGGCCGGCTGCCGATTGCCGGTCTTCTTCACGTCCCTATGCCTAAACGCAAAAGAAATGCGGGCCACGCTCCGCTGGCGTGGCTGATCGCTCTCGCGCTCGCATCGATCGCCTTCGGCCTGAGCTATCAGGCTCCTCCGGCGTCGGCGAAGAGCGCCGAGGAAAAGCTCGACGCGGTCGAAGAGAGGATCGGCAGCGCCCAGGAACGGGAGGGAGTCCTGACCAGCGAGATCGACGCCCTCGGAGACGAAATCTCCGTCCTCGAGGACCAGGTCGCCGAGTTGCGCTGGCAGGAGGCCGCCGCGGAAGCAGAGCTGGCGGCCAAGCAGGCAGAGCTTGACCGGGCAGAAGCCGAACTCGATGAAGCGCTCGAGCGCCTCGAGACCTTGCGGGGGAACCTGCGCCGGGCCCTGAACGCCTTGAGCGAGCGCTTGGTCGCGATGTACACCTCCGGCTCACCCGATCTGACCACCCTCGTCCTCACTTCGCAGGACTACGGAGACATGGTCGCCAACGCGGAATACCTACAGGCGATCAGGGAAAGCGATGAGTCTTTGGCCGAGCGGGTGCGGAGCCTGCGCGACGAGACCAAGCGCCTGGTCGAGGTCCGGCGCGAGTCGAAGCTGACGATCGAGGCTGCCCGCGACGCGATAGCCGCTGAGGAGCAGCGACTTGAGAGAACTCGCGCGACGCTGGAGACGCGGGAGGGCGATCTGCTCTCGGCCCGGGCTGAGCGAGAGAACTCGCTCGAGAGCGTCCGCGGCGACCTCGATCAGCACGAAGAGGTGGCCGCGGATCTGCGCGCCAAGGTCGAGGCGCAGATCGCCGCGGCGACCTCCGGCACGCCACTGCCGGCGGGGCCGCTGCCGACGCCCAGCTCGAGCGGGCTGATCTGGCCGATCGACGGCATTTTCACCTCGCCCTTTGGCCCTCGCTGGGGAAGCATGCACGAGGGCATCGATATCTCCGCCGCGGAAGGAACCCCGATCAGAGCGGCCGCTGCCGGCACCGTGATCCTGCTCCAGTCCGAGTATGAAAGCGGGGGCTATGGCAACTACACCTGCATCGACCACGGCGGCGGTCTTTCCACCTGCTACGCGCACCAGTCGGGCTTCGCCACCTCCTCCGGGGCGAGCGTCAGCCAGGGCGACCTGATCGGCTACGTCGGCAACACCGGGCACAGCTTCGGCGCGCACCTTCACTTCGAGGTGCGGATCAACGGCGTCGCCACCGATCCACTCGGCTATCTCTAGTCGGCGATTCCTCCAGCGACACCGCTAGTCCAGCCCTCCTAGTCCATCGTGTCGAGCAGCTGCACACACGCGCTCTCGCAGAGATGCCCTCGAGATCGGGACGAAATCTGATCCGGTCTTTGCAAACCGCGGCTCAGATCGCCTCCTATACGGTGTAGGAGATGGCGCACTCGAAACCATCGTGCCCCCCAAGGGCGCTCCGGGCGCTCATCGACGCCCGCTCCGCCGTGGCGATCGCCTTTGCGATCTCGGTGCTCTTGATCGTTGCTGGCTGCGGCGCGGATGAGGGCGGCGATCGCTCCTCGGCAATCACCAGCCTGCCGAGCTCGGAGGACCCCGGTCCGATCCACGTGCATGGACTTGCCGTCGACCCCGCTGATGGAGCATTGTTCGTCGCTGCTCACACTGGCCTGTTCAGGTTGCACCAGGGAGCAGAGGACCCCGAGCGGGTCGCTGATCGCTATCAGGACACGATGGCCTTCACGGTGATCGGCCCTGGCCATTTCCTCGGATCGGGGCATCCCGACGGGCGCGAAGACCTGCCGCCGTTTCTCGGTCTGATCGAGAGCACTAACGCGGGGGAGAGCTGGCAGCAGGTTTCGCTGATGGGCCAGGTGGATTTCCACCTGCTGGCAGCCGAGGGCGAGTGGATCTACGGGTTCGGGTCCGAGTGGGAAGGCATGGAGCCACTTTTCCTCGCCAGCGAGGATCGCGGGCGCACTTGGGTCAAACGGGCGGTTCCGGGACCGCTGATCGGCCTAGCCCTCTCGCCGGGCAATCCGCGAGTGCTCCTGGCCTCGACCGCCACGGCGCTGTATCGCTCGCGGGACGCCGGCAAGGGCTGGAGCCGAATGCCGGGGTCCCCTGGCCTCCTCGCCTGGCCGCGCGTCGACCAGCTCTATCTCGCCGATGGGACGGGCGCGGTCAAGGTCAGCGCTGATGAAGGGAGAGCCTGGCGGACGGCTGGGCGCCTACCCGATGTTCCTGCTGCCTTCGCTGATGGTGGCGGCCGGCTGCTCGCCGCCCTCCACGACGGGACGATCTTGGAGTCGAGCGATGATGGCTCGACCTGGCGCCCGCGGCTGCGGCCCTGACCTCCTGGATGCAGCGCCGCCATCATCCGAGAATCATCAAGCGATGATCGCGTCCATCCCCAGCCCATCGTCCAGCGGCCTGGCGGTCGGGCCCTTTGAAGTCCACGTCTACGGGCTCATGTACGTGGTCGGGGTGGCGCTGGCGATCTGGATCACCGTCCGCCGCTGGGAGGCGGCGGGCGGCGCGCGCGAGCTGGTCTACGACGTGGCGATCTGGGCCTTCCCGGCCGGGCTGATCGGGGGGCGGCTCTACTTCCTGGCGACGAGCTGGAGCGAGGTGCCCGGTCACTGGTGGGGTCCATTCGCCGTCTGGGAAGGCGGTCTCGGCATCTGGGGCGGGATAGCCCTCGGCGCCGCGGTCGGGATCTGGCGTCTGCGCCGAGCCGGTGTCTCGCCCGCTCCGTTCATGGATGCGGCCGCCCCGGCCCTGCTGGTGGCCCAGGCCGTCGGGCGGATCGGCAACTACTTCAATCAGGAGCTCTTCGGGCGACCCTCGAGCCTGCCTTGGGCCGTAGAGATCTCGCCCGAGCACCGTCCGACCGGATACGAGAGCTTCGCCACCTTCCATCCGACTTTTCTGTATGAGCTGGTCTGGAACCTTGGCCTCGCCGCCGCCTTGGTTTGGCTGGGCCACCACCGTCGGATCCGGCCGCCGGGCCTCTTTGCCCTCTACGTCTGCGGCTATTCGGCCTTCCGGGTCTTCGAGGATTCGCTTCGAGTCGACCCTGCTCATTACATCCTCGGGCTGCGCTTGAATTTCTATGTCGCCTGCGCTTTGACGATCGCCGGCGCCGTGTGGTTCATTGCGATCCAGCGCCGGGATCGACGCACCGCTAGCTGATCGCCTGCACCAGTAAAGCGAGACCGACTTGGCGATCCCCTCATGCCCATGGAACTCCATCGTGTTGACGTGGTCGTGAAAGCGCGGGTCATAGAAGTCCGCCGCCCGGCCAACCTTCCCGGCACAGACGTTTTCAATGGCGTCCTTGGCTTGCTCTGAGTTCGATGGCATCGGGAAAGCTAGGTCTGCTTCGAGGAGACAACCTCCGGCGCCATCGAATGATCGTCGGCGCAGCAATCATCTTCGCAGCGAGGATCGACGAAGTCAGCCCCGTGCCATTTTCAATCTCGCGATTGCGCAGGGCCGGCATTCGTGTGCTCCCTCTGGCCATGGGCACTACCGCCGTCGTTCTGATTGTCGTCGCCATCGGCTATCAGGCACAACGCGACTATTCGCGCGCCCGCTACGACCCGATGCTCGCCCCAGCGGTCGACAATCCCGGGTTTCGCGACACGCCCCAATGGCGCCGACTACAGGCCTGGGCAGGGAACCTCCATGACGCCAACGTCGCCGTCGTCGGCCCTCCAGCCGCTTTCGGCCAATACGTTTTCTACGGCTCCGACCTCTCCAACAGCGTCGAGTACGTCGGCGAACCAGGCCCCGATGGTGGCTACCGGCCGATCGAGAGCTGCGCCTCCTGGCGCCGGGCAGTCAACCGCCTTGGTGGAGTTGGACGACTACCTCAGAGACCTCAGAGTGCAACACCACCCGGTGTATAGTGGTGTTATGAGCAGGACGCAGGTCTATCTGGGCGAGGATGAGCTGGAGCTCCTCGAGCGCGCCTCGCGCGACACGGGGGCATCCCGTTCGGAGTTGATCCGCCGCGCGGTGCGCGCCACCTTCGGCGAGCAGGCCAGCGATGAGCGGCTTCGCGCCCTCAAAGCCAGCGCCGGTTCCTGGCAGGGCCGACGCGCCAGCGGCGCCGAGCACGTTGACGCTCTGCGCAGCGGCGATCTGAACGAGCGCCTGGCCCAGCTCGGCGTCAAGTGAAGCTGCTGGACACCAGCGTGGCGATCGATCACCTGCGCGGCGCACCGCCCGCGGTCGATCTCCTCAGTGGCCTGATCGAGGCCGAAGAATCCCTCCTCGCCAGTGAGGTCGTGCGCTTCGAGCTACTGGCGGGTGTGCGCGAGAAGGAGGTCGAAGCCTTGGAGCAGTTCTTCTCGGCGCTCTCTTGGGTGCCGATCGGAGAGGAGGTAGCACGAGCCGCTGGCTCGCTCGCGCAGCGCCACCGCCGCGCCCACAGCGGCATCGACGACGCCGACTACCTGATCGCCGCCACCGCGCTTTTGCTCGACGCCGAGCTGCTGACCACCAATGTGCGCCACTTTCCGATGCTCGCCGGGCTCGAGCCCGCCTACTGAGAGGGGCGGGTCCACGGGTGCGGCCCGTGGCGGAAATGAGTGGTGACGGTCGTCTCCATAAGACGGGGTCATGAGTATCCGCTTCGCTCAGGTAATCCCGCCGAGAGCCTGCCGAAACCCGCTCTCGCCCCCGTCAAGGCCAGCGGGTCCGGAGCGCAGCCGACTTCGACCCCACCAGGCTGTGGTCAAAGTCGGTTGGGTCGCCGCGGCCGCCTTGGCGGCCCTTGAGCGGTTCGTATCTCTGGCGCCAGCCGGAGTCAAGCGGATACTCTCGACCGGTTCGTCCGCCAAAAGCGCCGCCGCAAGCGGCTTCAACCCGGGGTCGAGCTTCGGGGTGATCTCCTCCAGTGCGCTCTTGAGCGGATCTGCGGCCACGATTTAATCGTAACGTGGATCCGTGTCTCGTTTCGGTATTGAGGCGAGATCAAAGGACTTCCACCAACCGCGGAAACTGACGCGACCAAGGGGGATCCGTGAAGCAGCTGGCGACAACTGCGTGCTGATGCTCTACAGTGATGCACATGACTCGCACCACGGTTGATGTAGATGAGCGCGCCCTGGATGCCGCACGCCGAGAGCTTGGTACGGAGGGACTAAGCGAGACGGTCAATGCCGCGCTTCGCGACGCCGCGCGCCGCCGTGTTCTCAAGGGGTTCGATGTGGTCCGCGACGTCGACGGCACCCCGCAGGAAGTTGCCGCCGGCCGCGAGCGCCCCTGAGCGTCGTGGCCGATCTGCAGCTTCCGCAACTCGATCGACCGGCGCTCTTCGATACCGGTGCCTGGACCTGGGTGCGCGATCGCCGCTTCCCCGAGCTCGCGACCTGGTTCAATGCCGCGGTCGAAACCGGGTTGGTCCTGGTCTGCGACCTCGTCGTCCTCGAGCTGACTCGCCTCGCCCCCAACGAGCAGCGGGCACGGGAGGTGGCTGGCCGCCTTGCCGCCTTCGAGGCGATTCCGATGCCCGCGGCGCTTTGGGTTCGGGCGCGCGAAACTCAGTTGGCGCTGGCGAGCACCGGTGACCATCGCCGCGTTCCACCCGCCGATCTCCTACTGGCCGCGGCAGCCGAAGAGTCCGGCGTGGTCCTCGTGCACTACGACCGTGATTACGAGCGAATCTCTACGGCGAGCGAACTTCGCCAAGAGTGGCTCGCTCCCGACGGAGCGCTGGCTTAAGACGTGGGGGCAACCCAGGAGAACGCTTCATCGACGATCGCGCTCTCGTCATCGCCCGGTTCGTAATCCGCGTAAACGAGCGTCGTCCTGTAGTCGCGGTGGCCCATCCACTCCTGCAGCATCCGCATCCGCACCCCGGCCGCGGCCAGTCTCGTGCCATAGGTGGCAAGGCCCTCGAGCAGCGCGATCTGGCACTCGGCGCATGGAGTCCGAGCCAACCCTCTTTACAAAGTCGCTCGCCGACGCGCTGGAAAGCTGGCCATGACCGGCGACCGGGCGTGGGCGGAGGAAGACCTACCGCAGTGAGCCGCTCGGTGGTGGAGAGGTCGGCGACCTCGACATCGACCTTCCAAGTCCAGAGCTCCCGGGGCATCTGCGCGAGTGGAGGGATCATGCGCTCGGCCAGATGGCGGTACCACTCAGCCCAGGTGGTCTCCTGGCTGGCAGCGAGATCGACGGCATCGACGACGTCACCGCGCTGCCAGCGGTTGTCGGGTGCTGGTTCGCGCTCGGGTCGCGGCGGGGAGCCAGGGTAGGTGTGCTTGAGCCACGAGCCGCGAACGGCGATCGCCGCGACGTCGGGCACCACCTCAGACGGCGCCGGGGTCCTCGAGGCTGGAGATCAGCCGCGCCACGGCGCGGTAGTCACCGGCGGCGATCCGCTCGATCGGCTTGTCGTCGTCGAGTACAGAGACCGGCTTGTTCAGCCACACCGGGATGTAGGTCGGGCGGATGACGCGGGCAAGGCGCTCGACCAACGAGGAGAGCTCTGCCAAACGCTCGTAGCCCTCCGGCGTTATTTCGGCAAGATACGGACATCTTTTCGCCGTCGAACTCTCCTCTTGCCTGGTGGCAGGGACTGTCGTCATGCTGAGTATTCGGTAGGCTCGGAAGCCCGACCGGAAGGAATCCGATGGATTTCAAGAGTCTCTTCAAAAAAGGCAAGAAGACCGTCGAGGAGCGCGGTGGTGCCGAGAGCGTGAAAGCCGATGCCGGAGAGCTGAAAGACATTGCCGGCAGCAATTCCAGCCTCACCGACAAGGCCCAGGACCCCGCCGAGGCGATCAAAGATCCGGGCGCGCCTAGAGGCGCCCAATAGCTGGGAAGAGTCCCCCGGACTTCACGTATACGTCCGCCACTAACGGCTGACGACCTCGGGCGGCACGATCGTGCCCCGCTCCTCATCCGGGCGCCCGAAGGCGATGTCGGCGAGGGAGATCACGCCGACCACCTGGCCCGCTCGGCAGACGGGCAGGTGTTGGACCTCGTTTTCGCGCATTCGGTCCGCCGCAGCTGCGATGTCCTCCTCGGGGGAGCAGGTGACTGGATGCATCGTGGCGATGTCACGGACGAAGGCAGCGCGGGCCTCGCGCTCCTCGGCGAGGACGCGGATGACGATGTCGCGCTCGGTAAGGATCCCCCCACAATGACCGTCATGGTCGAGGACCGGAAGCCCGCCGACCCCGCTGATGCGCATCTGCTGGGCCGCCTCAGTCAGCGTCGTGTCGGGACCGACCGCCGAGACGGGGCTCATCTGCTCTCCTACCGTGGTCATCCTCGCCACCTCACGTCCTTGACTCTCGATCCACGATACTCCTCCACGGAGGGCTAAACCTTCTGCGGGGCTCGGCGCAGCTCGTTGAGGCGCCTACAGTTTGTCGATGCCGGAGTTGCCGATCCAGCCCGCGGCGCTGCTGCTCGACATCGACGGCGTGTTGCACGTCGGCGAGGAGCCGCTGCCGGGCGCGATCGAGTCGCTGCGCCGGCTGCGGGGGCTGACGACAGGGGTGCGGCTCGTGACCAACACGACGTCCAGGTCTCGCCGGGCGATCGTCGAGCAGCTGCGCGGGCTCGGTTTCGAGCTGGCCGACGCGGAGGTGCTGACGCCGGCGGCCCTCGCCCTCGCCCACTGTCGTAGCCGCAGCTACGAGCGGGTCAGCCTGATGGTCAGCGAGTCCCTGCGCGAGGACCTCGAGGAGCTCGAGGCGGGATCAGACGGCGAGCCCGCCGATGCGATCGTGCTCGGCGACCTCGGCTCGGGCTTCACGGCCGAGACGCTGAACGCCGCCTTCCGGCGGCTGATGGACGGGGCCGAGCTGATCGCGCTCCAGCACAACCGCTACTGGCGCCGCGCCGACGGCCTGGCGCTCGACGTCGGCGCCTACGCGGCCGCGCTCGAGTACGCGAGCGGGGTGGAGGCGGTCGTCGTCGGCAAGCCCTCGCCCCGCTTCGTCCAGGCCGCGCTCGACGACCTCGGCGTCGATCCCGCCGCCGCCGCGATGGTCGGCGACGACATCGAGGGCGACATCGGCGGCGGTCTCGACGCCGAGGTCGCCTCGATTCTCGTCAGGACCGGCAAGTTCCGCGCGGACGCCGTCGCCGCCTCCGCCATCGTCCCCACCGCGACGGTCGACTCGATCGCCGCCGTGCCCGCCCTGTTCGGCGGCTGAACCACTTCGTCAAAGAGCCACCGCTCAGCTCCGCGATCTCCTCTGCTTTGTGGTCCAGGTCAGCAGACGACGCCCAATTGAGCCACTCGATGATGGACATGATGAACGACAAGTGGATCAACAATGGTCAGTACCCGAAAAAAGCGCTGACGGCTTGCAACGACACCCTCAACAAGGTGGGGAAGGCGATCTTCCTTGAAACCGAGCCGTACCCCTACCGCTGGGCGAGGAACCACGGCTGGGAAGCCTTTCGCTACGTGTACCGCAAGGAGCTCGATCTCACGCGCGAAGGCGCGACCGGCCACTTCGTGTTTAGGAACGGCCTCACCTGTCCTGAGGTGTGGTGATGCGATCGGCGGTCGGCGCAGCGCTCCTGGCGGCGTGCTGCGCGATGCTGCTCGCGGTCGGGTGTGGCGATTCTGTGGCCGACCGGCGCCAGCGCGGCGCAGCGGCTGAGGCGGGTGTCTGCGGCCGAGCCGAAAGGCGGGATCGCTCCTGTGGCCTGCGGCGATTTCCCCCGCTGGCCGCTCGCGGTGAACTGGGGGTTCCTGCGTTGCGAAGTGGGACCCGACGAAACGGAGCGCGTCGTCTTCTCGACGCCCGCCGGACGCGACTACGCCGTCAACGTCGCGGCCCGCACGGTTGGCTATGCGGACATCGGCGCGATCCTTGATCGGCGTGTCGCCAAGGGGGATGCGGAGTGGGCGCTCGAACCGCTCGCGACGGCGGGCCTGGCGCTCTGCGCTTGATCGCAACGCGTTGTATGGCGGGGGCCTCGCGGGCCAGGACCGAGAATGCGGAAGCCCCCGCAGGCGGGGGCTTCCCAATGCGGCTGAATGGAGTCGAACCATCACGGGTGTTTCCACCCACAAGGCCCTCAACCTCGGGGTTGGGGGCGTTTTCAGTTCCACTCAGTGCTCTCAGGTGTCCTGAGGTGCTCTGAGGTTACGCAGGGTACTGATTTTGAGGTCCGCAAAAAGGTCCGCAGATCTGGGCGACTGCTTGTGGTCCCCTCCTGGGCGGCGCGTAGTTCCTCCAGGCGACGATGCGCGGCGTCGCGGCGCCGATCGAGCTCGTCAAGCCGAGCTTGCTCCGCAAGGATCTCTGCGGCAAGGTCTCGGTTCTCGATCACGCCTCTCATTCTCCAAGGGCGACCGGCGTTTCATCATCCTGCGTGTGGCGATGGCTTGGCCCTGGCTTGAGTTGAGTATGTATAGAATCAGCAATACATATATATACGCAACAATACGGAGGCTAGGTCAATGGCTCATAAGCAGAGCAAACAAGGCAAGCAGAGCGTCAGCTTTCGCTTCGATCCGATCACCGTGCGGCGCCTCAAAGACCACGCCGCCGATGCGGGCGCCGGCCAGACGGCACTCGCCGAGCGCTACATCGACGAGGGCATTCGCCAAGACGAGCACCCGCTGATCTACTTCCGGGAGGGGGCAGCCGGGCGTCGGCCGGCGCTGCTCGGTTCCCGCCTCGATGTCGCCGAGGTGGTCACGACGATTCGCCAGAACAACGGCTCGGTCGAAGAGGCCGCTTCCTATCTCGAGATGCCGGTTGAGCAGCTGGAGGCCGCGGCGCGCTACTACGGCGAGTACACCGACGAGGTGGACGAGCTGATCGAGCGCTCCCAGGCTGCCAGTGAGCGCGAGCGCGAGCGCTGGCGTCGGGGTCAAGAGGCCCTTGCGTGAAGCTCCTGCTCGACGAGATGATCTCTCCGAAGATCGCACGCGAGTTGAGAGGCAAGGGCTTCGACGTGCAGGCGATCAAGGGCGATCGGCCCGACCTGGAGGCGGTTGCCGACCGTGACATCGTTCGCCGCATAGCCGTCGAGAAGCGGGCCCTCGTAAGCAATGACGTGCTCGACTTCCAGCTGATCCACAACCGGCTGCAGGCAGCCGGCGAGGAGCACTACGGCTTGGTCCTCACCAGCGACTCCACGATGCCGCGTAACAAGGCGTCGATCTCGCTCTGGGTAAAGGCTCTGGAGAAGCTCCTGAGAGCGAGCCCGGCTGAGGATGCGCTGCGAAACAGGGTTCGGCATCTTCCCTAGACCGGCCCGCAAATCGTCTCGCGGGGCCGGTCGGATGTGCCTCTGAATCCGTCCGGCAGACTTGCGCCGCATGGATCGCCGGCCATCTGTGTGCCTGGAACGCGTGCGGTCGTGCTGAGGCATGCGCGGTTGCTCCCGAAATGGTCCGCAATGGACCGCTGGCGAGGGAATCGATCTTCGGAAGTTGAAATTGGAAGTCCCCGATTTCCGGGGGGGGGCGATGCGGCTGAATGGAGTCGAACCATCACGGGTGTTTCCACCCACAAGGCCCTCAACCTTGCGCGTCTACCAGTTCCGCCACAGCCGCAGAGGGAGGCGGATTCTAGATGTTTGGGGGCGGGGCCAGCGGCCGCCTTGCGAGCATCCGTGGCAGGCGGTAGCCTACGAACAGGTGTTCGAATGTCATTGCACCCGGCGAGCGGAGGAAAACGAGACCACCCATGGTTGACCTTGACCTGACCAAAAGGCAGAAGGAGATCTTCGATTTCATCGGCAAGTACGCGGCCAAGACCGGGTACCCGCCGACGGTTCGGGAGATCGGCAAGGCGGTGGGACTTCATTCTTCCTCGACGGTGCACGCGCATCTGGCGAACTTGGAGAAGATCGGGCTGCTGAAGCGCGATCCGTCGAAGCCGCGGGCGATCGAACTGCTCCTCGACAAGGCCAAGAAGACGATCCGGCCCGGCAATGGCTTTCCTCTGGTCGGCCAGGTTGCGGCCGGCGAGCCGATCCTGGCCGAGGAGAACATCGAGGAGTACCTCGAGATCCCCGACGTGATCGGCGGCGAGGAGGGCGACTACATCCTCCAGATCCGCGGCGAAAGCATGAAGAACGCCGGCATCATCGAAGCCGACTACGTGATCGTCCGTCCCGCCGACGACGCCAGCGACGGCGAGATCGTCGTCGCCCTGATCGGCGAGGAGGCGACTGTCAAGCGCTTCTTCCGCGAGAAAAAGCACATTCGCTTGCAGCCCGAGAACGATGAGATGGAGCCGATCATCACCACCGAGGCGCGCGTTCTCGGCAAGGTCGTCGGCGTCTTCCGCAAGGTCTGAATGACGGCCCCAGAGGGCGCTATGCGGCGTCCTCGGTCGCTCACGTGCAGAGCACGCTTCGCTCCCTGCGTCCTTGCCTAGCGCCCTCTGGCCCTCGTCATTTGGGCCACCTTCCTGATTCGATCAGTTTTTTGTAGCGCCGCTGGCGCCGGCGGGCATCCCACATCACCAGCGGCACCAGCCGTAGGGCGAGACCGGGGAAGGCGTCGAAGAAGCGCAGCTGCGGGCCCCGCCAGCGGGGGATGATCAGGACCGGGCGGGGGCGTTCGGCCAGCTTGCCGACCTCCTTCGCCACCTTCTCGGCGGTGAGCAGGTGGCCGGAGAAGGAGCCGGCCGCGTTCGGGTCATCGAGCTTGTCTTCCAGCATCGGGGTCCAGATCCCGTCCGGGCATACCGCCGAGAGCCGCACATCGATATAGCCCGAGCGGCGCAGGTCGAAGAGGGTCCCGAGCGTGAATGCGATCGCCGCGTGCTTGCTGGCCGAGTAGACGACCTCGCCGGGCGCGGCGACGATCCCGGCCAGCGAGATGACGTTGAGGACGTGCCCACGGCCAGCGGCCATCATCGGTGCCAGCGCGGCCAGGGTCCCGTTGATCAGGCCGGTGACGTTGACGTCGAACATCGTCTGGCGCAGCTCCGTGCCCTGCTCCCAGGCAGGGCCGCTGAATAAGACGCCGGCGTTGTTGACCCAGAGGTCGAGCCCACCTTCGGCGGCGACCGAGTTGGCAAGGATCCGGCAGGCCGCCTCGTCGCGCACGTCCAGCGCCGAGGCGCCCGCGCCGCCGCCGATCTCGGCGGC
>JAENWU010000143.1 GCA_016649905.1 Thermoleophilia bacterium | reverse complement strand
TAAGCGCGCCGGATTCAACTCCAGCGGTGCGTCGCAGGGGCCAACCTTGCCGTCTCGATCAGCAGATACAGGGGTGAGCACGAGCGGCGCATTCCTTCGCCGAGGTCCGAGGGGCCACCAGCCGGATGGAAGTGGGCCTAAGAGGGATTGGCGAAACTCGCTAGGCCAGTAGCCAAGCGGGTTCGCAGGGTCGGTGATTTCATCGGTACCTCGCTTTCGGGCGAGGTCTACCCCTCGCCCAGATCGTTGATGATTTTTTGGAGAGCCGTCACCTGCTGGCGAAGCTGCCGGACGAAGCTGGACTCGCCGCCCCCCGCCGCCATGAACTCGCGGGTCGCTTGGTCGGGCACGTTGCCTGCCAGAAGGGGCACGGCGCCATCGGCCCAGTCCTTTGCGAGTTCGCGGTCATGCCGCGAGTAGCCCTGCTTTCCTTCTAATTCCTTGGCGAGGTCATTGCCCTTGCGATAGGCGTCTCTGAGCGTCAGATCGACATTCACGGTCTTGATCGGCTCAGGCCACGAATTACGAAGCTCGTTTCGCTGACGCACGGGCGCGGCGGCAAGCTGGCACGCAAAGACGACAACCACCGACAAGAGGCTCGCCACTGCTGCGGCCAAGATCGTGACGGCAACCTGCGTCGTGGTCGGCTGACCCTCCTGTGCGATCAGGGCGAGCGCGGAGAAAATGGCAGTCAACAGCGCCCCTCCCAACTGAAAGGTCGTGGTGCGGTAGACGCCGGCAGCGTCTACCTTCGCCCTCTGCCAGGCGCTTTCGGTCAAGTTTGGATCGGCCATTCAGGCGACCCTATATGGAGGCCCAAGGACTCAACGCCGGATCTGCGTAGCGCCGAAACCTGGAGACCGGTGCAAAGGAAGCGGATGAAAAGCGGCCGCCCCCCAAGAAGTGGTTGCCAAGGCGGGGGACGGCCGTACGACGCTCAGAGCAAGCCCCCAGAACAGTAGAAAAAGCATCAGACGCTCTGAAGACTCCATGCATTCCGATTTAGCGTCTTATGCGATCCGTAACTTTCTGCGCTCAGCCCCTCAGTCGGCGACCCGCCAAGGCCGCCGACGCGCAGGGGGACGCAAGCAAAATGAAGGAGCCATCAATGGCGAAGAAGAGCCCGTGGTATTCGACGCTCACCCGCGACGTGCACCACGACGAGTCAACGTGCCACATCGGCAACAACATCGAGTCCGAGAATGTGGCATCGGGCACCGGCAATCTGCCGAAATGCAAGGAGTGCGAGCGTATTAGCGGCTAGCGCCGGCAACGGGCGACGCGGTCTCAGGGTCGCGTCGCCCGCCCTTCCACGACTGGCTTCCATCGGACAAGAAGGCCGCGATCCTCAAGCTCCGCGTCGAAGCATGGGATGCACAGCAATCCCCCTTCGTGCCCCATTACGTCCTGCCAGAGCTGATTGTCGGTGAGCCAAACCTGCTCAACCGGTCTGCCGCACTCGCCGCAGATCTCATAGCTGTAGCCGCGCACGACGTGATGCCAGAAAGCCCGAACGCGGGCCATTGCGCCGCCGGTCCATGACTTCCGACGCCAAAGGACATAGCTGATTCGACTCGCCACAGGCCAATCGAAGTTTCGGATTGAGCGCCGCGAGGGGCGGCGCAGAGATAGCACTGACAAGGCCGAACCTCCCTTGGAGGATGGTGGTTCAGGTCAGTTGCATATACCCAATTTTCCGCTTGCTAGAGCGGTTTTCCATCCGAACCGACGTGTAGCCTGCCCCTCAGAAATCGCAAAAGACGACCCCCGCGAAGTTGGCGCTTCCGGGGGTCAGGCCCAACGAGGTGTAGCTCGCGTGGCGTGTTCCAAGGTAGCACCGCGATCCCCTGCCGTGGCAGAGGTCGCACAACTTCTAGAGTCGCCTGAGATTCAGCGTTTGATCGCTGACTTAGAGGCGACGAGATGGACCGGCCGACCGGGATATCCGGTTCGGACCATGGTCGGCTTGGCGCTCGCGAAGGCGATTTATGCCGTGCCGACGTGGACGAAGATGGTCGCGTTGGTACGCGAGCATTGGGCTCTGCAACGAGCGCTCGGCTGCGAAGGGAATCCGCCGAGTAAGTGGGCGGCCTATAGATGGGCCGCGAAGCTGAGAGATAACGGGGAGATGGTCGAGCGCTGCATCGACTCCGTAGTCGAAGGGCTGCGCTCGAAGCTGCCGACCTACGGGACCGACCTCGCCATCGACGCGTCGGACATGCCGGCCTACGCCAATGGCCAGCGCTACGTCTACCAGGGCGGCCCCGAACGCAACTGGCACACCGACCCCGACGCCTCTTGGGGTCATCGGTCTGCGGTGTCCACGCGCAGGGGAGGCGGCTTCTACGGCTTCAAGCTCCAGATGGCCTGCTGCGCTTCGACCGGGTTGCCGGTGGCGTGGTCGGTCGAGACTGCGAAGGCCAACGAGTCGATGTTCGTCGCCCCGCTGATCGACGCCGCGAAGCGCCGGGGTGCGATGGCGGCAACCTGCGCGATGGATAAGGCATACGACGTGAATCGCGTCTACGGCGAGTGCGCCGAGCGCGACTGCGAAGCCATCGTGCCGCTGCGGGCAACCGGTGCGGTGGTGAAGGGCGAGCATCGCCCGCCCGCTTGCCAGCACGGCGTCTGGGATTTTGCTGGAGCCGACCGCAAGCGGGGCGCTGCGAAGTGGCGGTGTCCCACTGGCGAATGCGCCCCCGCCTCAACGTGGGTGAAGGCTGACCGCCTACACCCTCTGATGCCCCGCGAGTCTCAGCGCTGGAAGGCTGCCTACCGCAAGCGCGGCGCGGTCGAGCGGGAGTTCGGCCGGCTGAAGAACGAATGGGGACTGAAGCCGCTGCGGGTTCGCGGACTCGACCGCGTCCGGCTCCATGCCGACCTGACGATCTTGACCAAGCTGGCCTGCGCTCTGTCGCGAGTGCGGGCTGCCTCTACGGATCAGCCGCGCTCGCGAACGCAGCGCGGCCAAGCGCCGTCGCGGCGGGCTGGCGTGAAAGCTCGACCGGCAACGCGCCGGGAGTGACCTTCACGGCAGCTTCAGCGCGTCGAAGTGCACCGCCGCCTGAGTCGGCCTGACCGCGCTTCCCTCCCGTTCCATCAGGCCCACCGCGATCAGTTCACGGATCGCCTGATGCACGATCCCGCCGCAGCGAAACTCCATCTTTAGTTCCTTCATGGGGCGCCAGCGTGGATGGGTTGCGAGCGTGATCGCCAAGACCCCACGGGCCACGTTCTCTGGCCTGCACAGCTCGCGCCGCCTACGATTGCCTTGCACCGGGACTTACCTCCTGGTTGCCAGGCCGGGGGCGGTGACAGCCGCGCCCCGGCCATTTCTGTTGTCGGTCCGGCGAACCTAGATCGACTCAGGGTGCAAGGTCCAGCGTTTCGCCAATCGTTTCGCTACGCCCTCCTAACCCGACAGGATCGAGTTTTCGCACCCCACACCGTCCCAGGCGACATCACTTGAGGATTGAGGAGGCGCCGCGCGGATTCCTCCGGGTGAGCTACGGCAAACTACGGATTACCGCCGCGCGGCGGCGCGAGACAATGCGACCGTCTGTTTCGCACGAAGACCGAAGACCGAAGACGCGTAGAGGGGGTCAGAAATGGCAGTTACCGATGTACGTCCCGCTGGGGCTCTGCCGGAGAAGGAGGCTGCATCCGTCAGCGCTCCGGACGAGGGTTTCGCCAACCCTCTTCCGCTGGGGCTGCTGGGCTACGGGATGACGACGGTCCTGCTCAGCCTCGCCAATGCGGACGTCTACGAATCCGGGACGATGGTGCTGGCGATGGCCGTGTTCTTCGGCGGCCTGGCCCAGGTGCTCGTGGCGCTGATGGCCTACCGGAACAACAACGCGTTCGCGGTCACGGCGTTCGGCGGTTATGGGTTCCTCTGGGTTACGCTCGGCTTTCTCACGATCGGTGCCGACCACGGCTGGGCCGAAGCGAACTCGGGTACGGCGATGGGGTTCTACCTCGCCATCTGGGCCGTCTTCAGCCTCGGGCTGATGGTGGCATCTGCGGTCGCCCCGCGCGTGCTCACCGGCGTGCTCGCGCTCACCGTCATCCTGCTCACGGTCCTTGCGGTCGGGAACTGGGCAGATAACGCCACCATCGCAAAGATCGGCGGATGGGAGGGTGTCCTCACCGGCGCCTCGGCCGTGTATCTCGCGTTCGCCTTCTTGTTGAACGAAACGTTCCGGCGGACCGTCCTGCCCGTTGGCGAGCCGCTCGCCCAGGCGGCGGACTAGGGAACGAGACCTGCAAGTCCGACCGGCGGACGGGTCTGTCGGTCGGCCACCACCACAGGAGGTAGCAACCATGCATGTGACCACCGAGGCGAAAGACATCGTCGAGGTCCGCCGCTATACGGCCGGGCTGATCGGGCCCAGCCTGGAGATGGACGAGGTCGTGAAGGACGGAGGCCGTATCAAGACGATCTCCCCGCCCGGCTGCTGGGGCCCGATGATCACGCCCAAGTTCGTCGGCGGTCACGAGGTGTCCTGGCCGGTCACCGTCGAAGGAGCCAAGGTCGGCGACGCGATCGCGATCACGATCGAACAGGTGAGCGTCCGCTCGCTCGCGACGAGCTCGGGGACGATGATCACCAAGGCGGCCGCGTTCGGGGACGACCCGTTCGTCGACAAGAAGTGCCCCGGCTGCGGGACCCTGTGGCCGGAGAGCCGGCTCGAGGGAACGGGTAAGCAGGCTGTTCGCTGCGCGAAGTGCGGTGCGGAGTGCAGCGCCTTCGAGTTCGAGGAGGGCTATACGATCGCCTTCGACGACGACCGCGTGGTGGGTGTGACCGTCGACCAGCGGGTAGCGCACGACTTCGCCTTGCGCGCACGCGAGGTCGCTGCCCTGCCCGCCGAGAGCGAGCAGCACCCGATCCTGATCTACGAGCCGCACACGATCCCCGGCACGCTTGCGCGCTTGCGGCCGTTCATCGGCAACATCGGGACGATCCCCTCGAAGGACATGCCCGATTCCCACAACGCGGGCGATTTCGGCTCGTTCCTGATCGGGGCAAGCCACAAGTACGCGATGACCGAGCAGGAGCTGGTCGAGCATCGCACCGACGGCCACCTCGACTGCGACGCCGTACGGGAGGGCGCCGTGCTGATCGTTCCGGTGAAGGTCGACGGCGGCGGCATCTACATCGGCGACTCGCACGCCAACCAGGGCGACGGGGAGCTGTCGCTGCACACCACCGACATCACCGCCGACGTCCAGGTGAAGGTCGACGTGCTCAAGGACATGTCCCTCGCGGGACCGGTCCTGCTACCGGTCGCCGATGACCTGCCGTGGATCGCGCGTCCGTTCAGCGCTGAGGAGCGCGAGCGCGGTCGCAAGCTCGCCGAACGCTACGGGGTCCGCCTGAGCGGGACCGTCGCGCCGGTCCAGTTCATCGGCACTGCCGCCACGATCAACGAGGCCACCGACAACGCGATCGAGCACGCCGCGAGCATGCTCGGCATCAGCCAGGCTCAGGTGCGCAACCGCTGTACGATCTCCGGCGGTGTGGAGATCGCGCGGTTGCCCGGCGCCGTTCAGCTCACGATGCTGGTCCCGTTGGACGACCTCGACCGTGTCGGGCTCGGCGGGCTGGTGCGCCAGCAGTACGCGCTCGCGGAATGAACGTCGAGCTGAGGGGGACGATCCGCGCAGCGCTCGGCACGGCAGCCCTCGAGGTCGAGGTGCCGGAGGGCGGCGTTCCCCTCAGCCGGCTGCTCGACTCGGTGGCGCGCGCGAATCCGCGAGCCGACAAGTACCTCCAGGGCGGCTCGCGGGAGGCCGTGCTGCGCATCGTCCACAACGGCAGTGTCGTGCCGCTCCGCGCCGATCCGCTCGTGCGGCCCGAAGACAGCCTGCTGCTTCTGCACGCGGTCGCGGGAGGGTGCCGGTAGGGCAGGGAGAGCGCCTGACCTGGACCCCGCCAACATCGTCACCTCAGTCACCTCAGGCCGCATGATTTCGCAGACGCTTCGCTCTCCTGGGCATCCTCCCAGGTCTTCCTCACCTCCTTTGGCGTGCGGTACCCCAGGCCCGAGTGGGGCCGGTGTGGTTGAGCCATCCCGCCTTTCACGGAGACCGTGATCTACCTGCTTCGGTGGAGTTCGGTTTCTAGAGTCCTTCAGCCCCAAGGAGGACTCAGATGCCCCGCCGCTACCCAGCAGAGGTTCGCCATCAGGTGATCGGGCTAGTGCCTGTGGGGTGCGTAAACCCGATCTCGGGGGGTTGGAGAGCTCTCAATTCGCCCATCTGCCAAGGTCGCCTGCCCGTCATCGAGCCGAGGAGGGCATTGTTGCTCCTGTCGTTCCTTTATCTCGCGCTGCGCAAGATCGTCGAGCTCATCTCCCTGCGTCCCCGCTCCTCCCAGTTCAAGG
>JAENWU010000087.1 GCA_016649905.1 Thermoleophilia bacterium | reverse complement strand
TTGGCGATCCCCTCGGCGCCGGAGCTGCCGTGGCCGACGACGGCGATCCCGCGCAGGCCGAGCAGGATCGCGCCACCGGTGGTGTCGGGGTGCAGCGCGCGCCGCAGGCTGCCGAGGGCGGGTTTCAGCAGCAGGCCGCCGACGGCCGCGAGCGGGTTCGAGCGGGCGGCGTCGCCGACCGCGCCGGCAACGGCGCGGGCGGTCCCCTCCATCAGCTTCAACGAGACGTTGCCGGTGAAGCCGTCGGTGACGACGACGTCGACCGTCGCCGCCGGCAGGTCGCGGCCCTCGACGTTGCCGGCGAACTCGATGTTGGTGGCGGCACTGAGCAGGCGGTGGGCCTCGACGACCTCCTCGCGGCCCTTGCCGGCCTCCTCGCCGACAGTGAGCAGGCCGACGCTCGGCTTCTCGACCCCGAGCACGGCGGCGCTGAAGGCGGCGCCGAGGAAGGCGAACTGGACCAGGTGCTGGGCGCGGACTTCGACGTTGGCGCCGACGTCGAGGAAGAGGACGGCTTTGCCGGGCACCGGCAGCTGCACCGCCAGCGCCGGCCGCTGCACGCCCTTGATCCGGCGCAGGCCGAAGGTCGCCGCCGCCATCGTCGCCCCGGTCGAGCCGGAGCTGACCATCGCCGCGGCGCGGCCCTCGGCGACGTCGCGGGCGGCGCGCACGACCGAGGCCTCCTTCTTCGCCCGCACCGCCGCCAGCGGGTCCTCGTCGTTGCCGATCCACTCCGCGGTCTGGACGACCTCGACGCCGTCGACGCCGGTCAGGCCGAGTGCCCGCTCGGGTCCGAAGACGCGCACCCCGATGCCGGGATCGGCCGCGGCCAGCCTCGCTCCCGCGGCAAGCACCTCGAAGCCCTGCTCAGCACCGTAGCCGTCGAGGGCAACGGTGACGCGGCGCTCAGGCGCCACGGCTACTCGGAGTCAGTAGCGGAAGTCACCGTCGGATCGGTGACTTTGTGAGAGACAACCTCACGGCCCGCGTAGGTGCCGCAGGTGGGGCAGATGCGGTGCGGCAGCCGTGGGCTGTGGCAGCGCGGGCAGCTGTTCAGCCTCGCCTTGCCGGCCTTGTGGTTGGCGCGCCGCTTGTCGCGGCGGGCACTGGAGGTTCTCTTCTTCGGGACTGCCATCGCGACGCGGGATGGTAGCGGCTCAGTAGACGGCGCGAACCACGGCAAGGTCGTCTGCACGCCAGACAACCTCCCCGCCGCACCACTCGGCGAGGTCCTCAGCCGTCTCAGGGTGGTCGTAATCGGGGTCGATCGGGGCGATCTGCTGGTCGGCCTTGACCACGTCGCCGATCACCAACGCCCGCGACTCCTCGCGGACGCGGCGGAAGAGGTTGCGCTTGAGGTCGGCGGTCAGATGGTGGATCGAGAGGACGCCGATCACCAGGTCCCAGGGCCCGTCGGGGAGCGGGTCCTCGATCCGCGCCAGCTGCACGTCGTCGTAGGCCTCGCGGGCGCGAAAGACCATGTCGGGGCTGGAGTCGAGGCCGATCACCCAGGCGTCGGGATGGGCCTCGATCAGGCGCCGCGTCGTCTCCCCCGTCCCCATCCCCAGCTCCAGCACGCGCTGGGGCGCGAACGGGATCGCCGCCACAGCGGCGTCCTGGAGCGCGTCGTAGCGCGGCACCTCAGAGCGGATCAGCTCCAGGTAGGTCTCGGGTGTCCAGTCGAATTGGCCCATCTCGTAATCTCGTCGTGAGGCTGTCCCATCGTAAGTCCCCACGCAGCGGAGGTGCGGAAATGCCCGCGGCGCCAACCACCACCATCGATCTCTCCCGTCTCAACCTCTCCCATGGGGAGGGCAAGCGCATCGAGCTTCCGGTCCGGCTCGAGCCCTTCGAGCTCGGCGGCCAGACCTACGTCGCCAACCCCGTATCGGTACAGGCGCGGCTGGAGATATCCCGCCCCAGCGGCGGCTTCGCCTTCCGCGTCCACTTCCCGATTCACCTCGAGGGGCCCTGCATGCGCTGTCTCGAGCCGGCCGGCCTCGACCTCGAGGTCGAGGCGCGCGAGGTCGACGCGGCCTCGACCGGCGACGAGGAGCTGCGCAGCCCCTACGTCGAGGACGACCAGCTCGACATCGGCCGCTGGGCCCACGACGCCACCATCCTTGCCCTCCCCGCCCGCATCCTCTGCCGCCCCGACTGCCTCGGCCTCTGCCCCACCTGCGGCGTCTCCCTCAACGACGCCAACCCCGCCGACCATGACCACGAGAGCGCCAAGGACCCGCGCTGGGCAGCGCTCGACGACCTCAAGTTGGAGTAGCGAGCCAGCTTCCGCTGTTCCTTTTGGTCGGATAGCGACGAAAAGGAACAGCGGAACGGTTCGTCCCTTCCCATCTAAGCCGCAAGCTCGCGCAGCCTTAGGAACTGCGAGAGGGGCACACGAACCCCTCCCCGGGTGAAAACTACGGCTGCTCGAGCTCGGCGGCCGGCTCTTCGTCGCGGCCGGCGAGCCGGTCGCGACCGCGCTGGACGGCGGCGAGGAACTTCTGCAGGTTCACTTCAAGGGTGTTGAGGATCTCGTCGGCGTAGTCCTCGGCGCCGAGGCGGATTTCACGCTCGCGGTTGCGGGCGTCCTCGACGATCTCGTCGGCGGCGCGCTCGGCCTGCTTGGTGACCTCCTCGTCGGAGATCAGGCGGGCCTGCTGCTCGCGGGCCTCGCGGACGATCCGCTCCGCCTCGCGTTTGGCCTCGGCCAGCATCTCCTGGCGCTCCTTGACGATCCACCGCGCCTGCTTGATCTCCTCGGGGATCGTGGCACGCATCTGATCGAGGAGGTCATAGATCTCCTCTCGATCCACGCGCACCTGATCCGTCAAAGGGACGGGACGGGCGTTGTGGACGACGTCGTCCAGCTTGTCTATGAGGACCAGTACGTCCATTGGAAGATCGTAAGCCTACGTGTACGTGGGGATTTTGGTGAAGATGCGGATATCCAGGACCTTTTTTGCAAGCAGTCGCCCACGCGCCCCAGACTGAGAGAACAAGCCTATCGCCCGCCCAGGCGTTCAGAGAGGGCAGCCGCGACGGACCCTGGAACGAGGTCGGAGACGTCGCCGCCGAAGGTCGCCATCTCCTTGACCCCGGTCGAGGAAAGGAAGCTGTAGTGCGGCGAGGCGATCACGTACATGCTCTCGATCCCCGGATCCAGCTTGCGATTGAGCTGGGCCATCTCGAACTCGTACTCGAAATCTGAGATCGCCCGCAATCCCTTGACGATCGCCTTCGCGTCGTTGTCGCGGGCGAACTCGACCAGCAGCGTCGCGAAGATCTGGACCTCGACGTTGGCGAGGCTGGCGGTCGCTTCGCGGATCAGCTCGCAACGCTCCTCCGCGCTGAACAGGGTTTTTTCCTTGCGGACCGGGTTGTTGACGACACCGACGACGACGCGCTCGAAGACGTTCGAGGTGCGGGTGATGATGTCGACGTGGCCGTTGGTGACCGGGTCGTAGCTGCCCGGGCAGACCACGGTGCCGTTGCGCTGGTTCACGACTGCGCCCCGTAGATCGCGACGTCGGCGGCGCCGTAGCGACGCTGGCGCAGCCGCTGCAGCGATTCGATCCGCAGGGGCTTGCGGGCGCCGCTCTCGACAACGGCCCGACCCTCGGGGGCGAGCAGCTCGGGCAGGTGGATGTTGAGGTGGTCGCTCATGCGGTCGGCGAGTCTATAGGGGGCATCGACGAAGACGAGGTCGAAACTGCCCGCCTCGGGGCCGGCCGAAACCTGCGCCAACCAGCGCTTGACGTCGCCGCGGACCAACTCGGCCCGCGTCCCCAGCCCCAGCCGCTCGACATTGCCGAGCGCTGGTCTGGTGTCGCGGTCGACCAGGGTCGCCCGCGCCGCCCCGCGCGAGAGCGCCTCGATCGCCAGGGCGCCGGTGCCGCAGTAGAGGTCGAGAACGCGAGCGCCGACGACGCGCTCGCCGAGCGCCGAGAAGGTCGCCTCGCGGACGCGGTCGGAGGTCGGCCGCACTTTCCAGCCACGCGGCGCCACCAGGCGCTGCCCTCCAAGCTCTCCGGCGATTACACGCATCGCTCTATTAGAGGGGAATCGGGTCGGCCGCGCCGGTGCCGAAGCGGCGGCGGGCAGCGTCGAGCAGCGGCCCCAGCGCCGCGTCTTCGAGCGATCCGTAGCGCCGCAGCAGCGCCACCACCTCATCGCGGGCTTCGACCAGCATGGCGCCGTCCTCGGGCAGGCTGGCGACGGCAAAGCGCGGCAGGCCCGACTGGCGGGTGCCGAGGATCTCCCCTTCTCCGCGCAGTTCGAGGTCGACCTCGGCGAGCTTGAAGCCGTCGTTCTCAGCGGCGACCGCCGTCAGCCGCCGCCGCGCCAGCTCCCCCGCTTCTTCGGGGAAGAGCAGGCAGATCGAGGCGTGGTCGCCGCGGCCGACCCGGCCGCGCAGCTGGTGCAGCTGGGAGACGCCGAAGCGCTCGGCCCCCTCGATCACCATCACCGTCGCGTTGGCGACGTCGATCCCGACCTCGATCACCGTCGTCGCCACCAGCACGTCGGTCTCGCCGGCGGCGAAGGCGCGCATCGCCTCGGCCTTGTCGTTGGAGTGCATCTGCCCGTGGAGAACGCCGAGCTCGAAGCCGCGCAGCTCGCCCGCCCGCAATCGCTCGGCCTCGGCCTCGGCCGCCTTGCCCGGCTGTTTCTCGGATTCGGCGACGAGCGGGCAGACGACGAAGGCCTGGCGGCCCTCGCGCAGCCGGTCGCGGATGAACTCGTAGGCGCCGGCGCGCTCATCCTCACCGACCAGCCGCGTCGAGACCGGCTGGCGCCCCGCCGGCAATTGGTGCAGCGCGGTCGTGTCGAGGTCGCCATAGGCGGTCAACGAGAGCGTCCGCGGGATCGGCGTAGCGGTCATGTGGAGGACGTGGGGCGCCATCCCCTCGACCCCCTTGGCGTCGAGCGCCCGGCGCTGCTCGACCCCGAAGCGGTGCTGCTCGTCGACGACACAGAGGCCGAGGCGGGCGAAGCGGACGGTCGGCTCGATCAGCGCGTGGGTCCCCAAGATGAGTCCCAGCTCGCCGGTGGCGAGCTGGTTCAGGGCCCGTTTGCGACTCGGCGCCGGCGTTGCCCCGGTCAGCAGCGAGAAGGGAAGCGCCTCTGCGCCGAGCAGGCGGTCGAGGGTCAGCGCGTGCTGCTCGGCGAGGGTCTCGGTCGGCGCCATAAGCACCGCCTGGTAGCCGGCTTCCAGCGCCCGCAGCATCGCGTAGACGGCGACCACGGTCTTGCCCGAGCCGACCTCGCCCATCAGCAGCCGCTGCATCGGCTCGCCGCGGTCGAGGTCGCCATCAACGTCGGCGAGCGCGAGCCGCTGGTCACCGGTTGGCTCGAAGGGCAGAGATTCGAGCCAGCGGTTGACCAGCTCGCCGGGCTTGCCGCAGCGCGGCGCCGGTCGCGCTGCCCGGTGGGCGCGCTTGCGGGTGGCGAGGATCGCCTGGTGGAGGAAGAGCTCTTCGAAGGCGAGCCGCTCGCGCGCCGCTTCGAGGTCCTCCGGTACCTCCGGGAAATGGGCGGCGCGGATCGCCTCCGCCACCCCGGCCAGCCGCCGTCGCGTGCGCAGCTCCGCCGGCAGCCCCTCGATCGCGTTCGGCGCCCAGCGGCAGGCCTGTCCCACCCAGTCGCGGATCCGCTGCGGGCGCAGGTCCTCGGTGGCGGAGTGAACCGGCACGAACGAGGAGCTCTCCACCCCCTCCTCGTCGTCGACGAGCTCCCACTCGCCGACCCCGAAACCGCGGCCGCTGAGCTTGCCGGTCAGCAGCAGCCGCGCTCCGGTTTCGAGCTTCTCCGCGACCCAGGGCTGGTTGAACCAGGTCGCCCGCAGGTGCCCGCTCTCGTCGCCGACTTTGACCCCGACGATCGTCAGCCGCCGTTTGCGGAAGGGCCGCGGCTTGGCGCCGAGCACCTCGACCAGGATCGTCCCCTGCTGGCCCGGCTCGAGGTTGGCGATCTGGGTCAGCTGGCGGTTTCGGTGGCTGTGGGGGAAGCGCAGCAGCAGGTCGCCGACGGTCGCGATCCCCGCCTCCGCCGCGGCCTCGGCCAGTTTCGGGCCGACGCCGTCGAGGGCCTGGATCGAGACGTCGAGGACGCTGGGACGGGGCCAGTGGACGGGGGCGTTGCGGAGATCGGCGGCGCTGAGCTCGCGATCCCCGGAGAACGAGCGCACCGCTACTGCGCCGCCAGCAGCCACCACCAGCTCGGCTGTCCCCCCTCGTGGGTCTCGATCTCGACGCCGTCGGGAACGTGCGTGTCGATTTCCGCGAGCGCGATCGGGGCTCCATCGCCGGCGATCACGGTGACGATCTCGGCTCCCGCGGCGAGGTGTTGGATCGTCCTGGTCAGGGTCGAGCCAGCGCCGCCCCAGGCGATGATCTCGCCGTCGGCGAAACCGACCGCGTCGCCCTGCTTGAACCGCCCTTGGGCGTCGTCGCGGGCGGCCGGCGCGACACCGCCAGTGGCGACGCCGGAGAGTGCGCCTTCGAGCCGGGTCGCGTTCTCGTCGGAGGAGGCGGCCGGGTCGAGCTCGACCAGCGCCAGCAGGCTCGCCTGCTGGGAGAGCGCCGGCACCACCCGGGCCGGCTTCTCGGAGAGCTCGCAGGCGCGCTCGGCGGCCATCACGACGTTGGAGGAGGAGGGCAGGACGAGCACCTCCGCCGCGGCGACCCCGTGGATCCCGGCCAGCAGCTCGTAGGTCGAGGGGTTGAGCGTCTCGCCGCCGGGGACGACATGGGCGCCGAGCTCCTCGAAGAGCCGCTCCAGCCCCTCCCCCGCCGCGACCGCGACGACGCCCGTGCGCCCGGAGGCGAGCCGGGCGCTGCGCTCGGCCATCTGCTCGCGCATGTCGGCGACGTCGAGGTTGGCGACGTCGCCGACGCCGTCGAACAGCGCCACCGCCCGCTCGGGCTCGTCGGTGTGGACGTGGACCTTGAGGGTGGCGGCGTCACCGACGACCAGAACCGAGTCGCCGAGGCCCTCCAGCCGCGGCAGGAACTCGCGGCTGTCGAGGTCGCTGCCGGCGACGATGAAGTTGGTGCAGTAGCGGTAACGGCTGTCTTCATGGTGGGGCAGGCTCAGCTGCGGCGCCTCGTAGTGCTGGACCTCGGGCAGCTCGCCGTCATCGCCGCGCAGGCCGGCAACTACCCCGGCGAGGATCAGGACCAGGCCGTGGCCACCGGCGTCGACCACTCCCGATTCGCGCAGCACCTCGAGCTGCTCCGGCGTCCGCGCCACCGCGCGCTCGCCGTCCTCGATCGCCCGCTCCAGGACCTCGGCCAGGACCGCGTCCTGCTGCGCTTCGCTGACGTCGCGACCGAGCCGCTGTTTGTCGGCTTCGAGGTGGGCGAGCTGGCGGGTCAGCGAGTGGGCCATCTCGCGGAAGACGGTCAGCATCGTTCCCTCGGCCGGCTCGCGGACGGAGTCGTATGCGGCGTCGGCGGTGCTGGCGAAGGCGGCGGCGACGAGGACCGGGTCGACCAGCTCACCGGGACGGCTGGCCAGCTCCTCGGCGGCGCCGCGGACGATCTGGCTGAGGATCACGCCGGAGTTGCCGCGGGCGCCCATCAGCGCCGCCCGGGCCAGCGCCTGGACCAGCTCGGTGCGGCCGATCTCGTCGACCTCCTGGCCGTCGAGGCGGTCGAGCTCCACCATTACCGCGCGCAGCGTCATCGCCATGTTGTCGCCGGTATCGCCGTCGGCGACCGGGAAGACGTTCAGGTCATTCACCTCTTGGCGTCTGGCCTCCAAAGAGGCGTACGCAGAACTGATGACCCGGCGGAAGCGGGCGATCGATGGATCCGGCATCGCGGGGGAATCTAACCGGCCCCTGAGACGAAGGGACGGCTGTCAGGGAACTGTCACGCACGCTGGGGGCAACCGTTGCTAGCGTGCCGCCGAATGCGCAGCTTCGCCACCTGGATCACCGGCCACCGCAAGACCGTGATCATCAGTTGGATCGTCGCCCTGATCGCGACGATCGGGATCTCCGGTTCGGTCGGCTCCGACTACAGCGAAGAATTCAAACTGCCGGCCTCCGATTCCCAGGAAGCCTTCGAGCTGCTGGAAACGAAGTTCCCGGCCCAATCGGGCGACTCCGCCCAGATCGTCTTCAGCTCCGCCGACGGGGTCGAGTCGGCGCCGGTCAAGAAGACGATGGAGGGCGTCTTCGCCGAAGCCGACGAGCTGAAGCACGTCAGCGAAGTCGCCAGCCCTTACGAAAGCGGCGGCGCCGGCGCGGTCAGCGACGACGGCACGATCGCCTACGCGACGGTCCAGTTCGACGTCACCAGCGACGAGCTCGTCGACGGCGAAGCTAAAAAGCTGGTTGCCCTCGCATCCGCGGCGGCCGGCGACGGGCTGCAGATCGACCTCGGCGGCCAGCCGATCGAGGAAGCGCGGGCCGAAGACGAAGAAGACTCCTCCTTCCTGATCGGCCTGCTGGCGGCGATGGTGATCCTGCTGATCACCTTCGGCTCCGCCGTCGCGATGGGCCTGCCGCTGATCACGGCGCTGTTCGCGCTCGGGGTCGGCCTCAGCGTCGTCACCGTCGGCACCCACGTCTTCGACACGGCGGAGTTCGCGCCGCAGTTGGCGCTGATGATCGGCCTTGGCGTCGGCATCGACTACGCGCTCTTCATCGTCACCCGCTTCCGCAACGCCCTCGACGAAGGGCTGGAGCCGCGCCCCGCCGCGATCGCCGCGACCGACACCGCCGGGCGCGCGGTGCTGTTCGCGGGCATCACCGTGATCATCGCCCTGATGGGGATGTGGCTGCTCGGCATCAGCTTCCTCTACGGGGTCGCGATGGCCGCCGCGGTCGCCGTCCTCTTCACGATGATCTCGGCGCTGACGCTGCTGCCGGCGCTGCTCTCGCTGGTCGGGCGCCGAATCGACAAACTCCGCATCCCCGGGCTAGGCGGTCGCAAGGCGAGCATGGACGAAAGCAGCGGATGGTTCCGCTGGAGCCGTGAGATCCAGCGCCGACCGGTGCTCGCGGCGCTGCTCTCGGGAGGCCTGCTGATCGTCCTCTGCATCCCCACCCTCTCGCTGCGGCTCGGCTCCAACGACGCCGGCACCGACCCCGCCGGGACGACCACGCGGGACGCCTACGACCTGCTTGCCGAAGGCTTCGGGCCCGGCTTCAACGGCCCCTTCCAGGTCGTCGCGGCCCTGCCCGAAAAGGGCAACGACCAGTCGCTGGTCGAGCTCAGCAAAACGCTCGAAGACGAAGAAGGGGTCGCCGCGGTCACCGACGTGACCATGAACCCCGCTGAAAACACCGCCGTCTTCCAGCTCTACCCGACGACCTCACCGCAGAGCGAAGACACGACCAAGCTGCTCGACCACCTCCGCAACGAGGTGATCCCGCCGCTTGAGGAATCGAGTGGCGCCCAGATCCACGTCGGCGGCATCACCGCGATCTTCGAGGACTTCGGCGACGCGATCTCCGAAAAGCTGCCGCTCTTCATCGGCGTCGTGATCCTGCTCTCGGGGCTGCTGCTGATGATCGTCTTCCGCTCGGTATGGGTGCCGCTGAAGGCGATCGTGATGAACCTGCTCTCGATCGGCGCCGCCTTCGGCCTGATCGTCGCCGTCTTCCAGTGGGGCTGGGGCGCCGGCCTGATCGGCGTCGACGGCACCGGCCCGATCATCTCCTTCTTCCCGATCTTCCTCTTCTCGATCGTCTTCGGGCTCTCGATGGACTACGAGGTGTTCCTGATGTCGCGGATCCACGAGGAGTGGGAGAACAGCCACGACGCCACCGCGTCGGTCACCCGCGGTCTCGCCCTCACCGGCCGCGTGATCACCGCGGCGGCGGTGATCATGATCACCGTCTTCGCCTCCTTCATGCTCGGCGAAGACCGGATCATCAAACTCTTCGGCCTCGGCCTCGCCTCCGCCGTCTTCATCGACGCCGTGATCATCCGATCCGTGCTGGTCCCGGCGATCATGCAGCTCCTCGGCAAGCGCGCCTGGTGGTTCCCCGACTGGCTCGGCCGGATCCTCCCCAAGCTCCACGTGGAGCCGGCCGAGGGGGATCCGCGGCCGACTGGCGAGCACCCCGTAGTTCCGCCGCCTTCTAAGTAGGCGCTCGACGGGACGACCCGGGGACGAGGAGGCAATCTCCTCCCCGGGAATTTGTCGCGCCCCTTCCGGGGCAGCTCCCGAATCTGCTGCGCGCCTATGGCGCGCAGGAATAAGGAAAGGGGCCGTTCGGCCACATTCCCGGGGAGGAGATTGCCTCCTCGCCTACGCAACCGTCCCGTCTCTCGCACTCCCGAAGGACCGGCGCACCCCGGAAAGCAGGACAGCTCCTTCGTGGTGAGCTAGAGAGGGACGGCGAGGTCCGCGGGGGGGTCTGAGGGACGGCTCCCGGTCCCCCGGCACAACCCCGCGGACTAAGCCGCCTTGACGACCTTGTTGGCCTTAAGGCAGCGCGTACATACATACGTCCGCAGCGGGCGGCCGTTCTCGGTGATCCGGACCTTCTGCAGGTTCGGATCGAAGCGCCGCTTGGTCGCGACCATCGAGTGGCTTCTGGACTGGCCGAACGCCGGTCCCTTGCCGCAGCTGTGACATACCTTGGCCATCGGGATCGTGGATGGTACTCAGTCAGGCGAGTTGGCGCTTCAGCAGGGCCATCCGCGCAACCGTGAGGGCGCCGTTGCGGCCCTGGTCGCGCTTGCCGCCGCCGGAGCGGGCCAGGGCCTGGTCCATGTTGTCGCAGGTGATCACGCCGAAGGCGCAGGGCACGCCGGTCTCGAGCTGGACGTCCTGGATGCCGCGGGCCGACTCGGCGCAGACGAAGTCGAAGTGGTCGGTCTCGCCGCGGATGACGACGCCAAGACAGACGACGCCTGCGTAGCGGCCGGTCTGGGCGAAGAGCTTGGCCGCGAAGGGCAGCTCGTAGGCGCCCGGAACCGAGGTGCGATCGACCGAGGAGCCCGGCACGCCGAGCAGGTCGAAGCCCTCGTCGGCGCCGGCCAGCAGGCGCTGGGCGAGGTCCTCGTAGTAGCGCCCGACGCAGACCGCGAAGCGCTGCGCCGCCAGGTGCTCCTTCTCCTCCTCGCTGAATGCCTCGAGGAACTGCCCGTCGCCGTCAGCCATTGCCGGCTTCCGCGTCGTGCTCCTGCTCGTCGTGGATCATCTCCTCGTCGAGAGCGAGGCCCTGGTGGTGCAGCGAGTGGCCGAGCTTGTCGCGCTTGGCCCGCAGATAGGCCTGGTTGTGCATGTTGGGCGCCGACTCGATCGGCACCTGCTCTGAGACCGAGAGCCCGTAGCCCTCGAGGCCGACGATCTTTTTCGGGTTGTTGGTGAGGATGCGGATGCTGGTCAGCCCGAGGTCGCCGAGGATCTGGGCGCCGATGCCGTAGTCGCGCAGGTCCGCCGGCAGGCCCAGCTTCAGGTTCGCCTCGACCGTGTCGGCGCCCTCCTCCTGCAGCTTGTAGGCGCGCAGCTTGTTCAGCAGGCCGATCCCGCGCCCCTCCTGGGAGAGATAGAGGAGGACGCCCTGGCCCTCCTCCTCGATCATCGCCAGCGCCGCCTCGAGCTGTTCGCCGCAGTCGCAGCGCATGCTGTGGAAGACGTCGCCGGTGAGGCACTCGCTGTGGACGCGGACGAGCACGTCCTCGGCGCCGTCGACGTCGCCCTTGACCATCGCCACGTGATGTTTCTCGTCGACCAGCGAGCGGTAGCCGACCGCGGTGAAGTCGCCGTAGGCGGTCGGCAGGCCGGTCGCGACGACCCGTTCGACCAGCTTCTCGGTCCGCCGCCGGTAGGCGATCAGGTCGGCGACGGTGACCATCTTCAGGCCGTGCTTGCGGCAGTAGGGGATCAGGTCGGGGACGCGGGCCATGGTGCCGTCGTCGTTCATCACCTCGCAGA
>JAENWU010000056.1 GCA_016649905.1 Thermoleophilia bacterium | reverse complement strand
GCCCTCGACCAGGACCGGCTGCGGCGCGAGCACCGCCGCGCCCGCCGCGTCGAGTCGCTCTCCTCGCTGCAGGAAGCACTGGGGATGGAGGAGCTGCCGGTGCGGATCGAGGGCTTCGACATCTCGACGATCGGCGGCGAGCACACCGTCGCCTCGATGGTCGTCTTCGAGGGCGGCGCGACGAAGAAGTCCGACTACCGTCGCTTCAAAGTCCGCGGCGATCTGCGCGAGGCGGGCATCGGCAGCGGCGGCCCCGACGACTTCGCCTCGATGGAGGAGGTGCTGAGCCGGCGGATGAACCGCTACCTCGAACAGGCCGACCTCTCGCCCCACGACGGCAAACGCGACGAGAGCTTCGCCGCGCTTCCCTCGCTGATCCTGATCGACGGCGGCAAAGGCCAGCTGGCGGCGGGGATGCGGGCGCTGGCGCCGTTCGCCGAGCGCGGCGTCACCGTGATCAGCCTCGCCAAGCGCGTCGAGGAGGTCTTCGTCCCCGGCCGCTCCGAGCCACTCGACCTCGCCGCCGAGAGCGAGGCCTCCAAGCTCCTGCAGCGGGTTCGCGACGAGGCGCACCGCTTCGCGATCGACCACCACCGCGGTCGCCGCGACCGGGCGATGACCGGCTCGGTGCTCGACGAGCTGAAGGGAATTGGTCCCGCCCGCAAGCGGGCGCTGCTGCAGCATTTCGGCTCGCCGGAGCGGTTTCTCGCCGCCACCAGGGAGGAGCTCGAGGCGGTGCCCGGCCTGCCTGGCAAAGTAGGGCGCGAGATCCACGAGCAGCTCAACAGAATCGGCTGAGGAGCCCAATGCCAGACGGAGCCAATGTGGCGCTGGTCGTCATCACCGGCCACTCGGGGGCCGGCAAGTCGGAGGCGATTGCCGCCTTCGAGGACGGCGGCTACTTCTGCGTCGACAACCTGCCGCCGCGGATGATCGACAGCCTCGGCGAGCTGTTCCGCCACGAGGGCAGCGGCGTCGAGCGCGCCGCGGTCGTCTCCGACGTGCGCGGTGGCGAGTACTTCGACGACCTGCTGCAGGTGATGGACGACCTCGAGGCCGGCGGCCTGAAGCCGACCGTGCTCTTCCTCGAGGCCGACGAGGAGACCCTGCTCGACCGCTACAAGGAGACTCGCCGTCGCCACCCGCTGGCGCCGGAAGGGCGGATCGTCGAGGGCATCCGCGCCGAGCGGGCGCTGCTGGCGCCGCTGCGCGAGCGCGCCGACGTGGTGATGGACACCAGCGACCTGACCGGCGCCGAGCTGCGGCGGCGGATCGTCGAGGAGATGCTGGACGGGGAGGACGGCGGCAAGCTGGCGCTGACCCTGCTCACCTTCGGCTTCAAGAACGGGCCGCCGCGCGACGCCGACCTCACCCTCGACGTCCGCTTCCTACCCAACCCCCACTACGTCGACGAGCTGCGGCCAATGACGGGCCATGACGAGGAGGTCCGCGCCTACGTCGAGTCGGGGACCCAGGCCGGCGAGTTCTACGGCCGGCTGCTGCCGCTGCTCGAGTTCCTCGTGCCCGCCTACGTCGCCGAGGGCAAGAGCCATCTGACGATCGCGATCGGGTGCACCGGGGGGCGGCACCGTTCGGTGACTGTCGCCGACCGCATCCGCCGCGACCTCGCCGGCCTCGACGGAGTGATCGTCAAAGTCAAGCACCGCGACGTCGAGCTCGACTGACGGCCTCAGATGCCGCCATACGGCGTCCTCAGTCGTCCGAATAGCGGCGCTCATGAGTATCCGCTTGACTCCGGCTGGCGCCAGAGATACGAACCGCTCAAGGGCCGCCAAGGCGGCCGCGGCAACCCAACCGACTTTGACCACAGCCTGGTGGGGTCGAAGTCGGTTGCGCTCCGGACCCGCTGGCCTTGACGGGGGCGAGAGCGGGTTTCGGCAGGCTCTCGGCGGGATTACCTGAGCGAACCGGATACTTCATGAGCGCTGCTATTCGGACTCCCTCGTTCTTGTCTGGCGGCGTCTGAGCCTCGTCACTCATAGAATCGCCCGGGCTTTGCCCGAACCCGTCATCTCCATCTCCGGCCTGCGCATGAGCTACGGCGAGGTCGAGGCAGTCCGCGGCATCGACCTTGAGGTGATGCCCGGCGAGATCTTCGCCTTCCTCGGTCCCAACGGCGCCGGCAAGACGACCACGGTCGAGATCCTCGAGGGGTACCGCAAGCGCAGCGGCGGCGAGGTGACGGTGCTGGGCGAGGACCCCCAGCGCGCCGGCCGCGCCTGGCGCGAACGGATTGGCATCGTCCTTCAGAGCGGCCGCCTCGACCCCTACCTGACCGTGCGCGAGTCGCTCGGGCTCTACGCCGGCTACTACCGGGCACCGCGGCCGATCGACGAGGTGATCGGCCTGGTCGGCCTGGAGGAGAAAGCGGAGACCCGCGCCAGCAAGCTCTCCGGCGGCCAGCAGCGCCGCCTCGACGTCGGCATGGCGCTGATCGGCGACCCCGAGCTGCTCTTCCTCGATGAGCCGACCACCGGCTTCGACCCCTCCGCGCGCCGCCAGGCCTGGGACGTGATCGCCGGCCTCCGCGATCTTGGCAAGACCGTCTTCCTGACCACCCACTACATGGACGAGGCGCAGCGCCTCGCCGATCGGGTGACGATCATCGCCGGCGGTGAGATCGTCGCCCGCGGCACCCCCGAGGACCTCGGCGAACGTGAGGCGCAGGCGACGACGATCCGCTACCGCTCCGGCGGCCGCGAGGTGGCGCTGCAGACGGCGACGCCGGTCCGCACCCTGCACGAGCTGACCGGCGAGGCGCTCGCCCGCGGCGAGGAGCTGGAGGGTCTGGAAGTTACGCGGCCGACGCTCGAGGACGTCTACCTGGAGCTGACCGAACCGCCCGCCGACGGGCCGATTTCGGGAGATATAGGCCCGAAATCGGCCCATCGACCGGAGGTTTCGGAGTGAGCGCGCTGACCCTCGTCGGCCACCAGCTGCGCTACGACCAGAAGGCCTTCTGGCGCAACCCCGCCGCCGTCTTCTTCACGGTGATGTTCCCGGTCGTCGTCTTCCTCATCCTCGCCGTCGTCTTCGACGGCTCGACCGTCAACGTCGACGGCGGGATCGAGGCGACGACCTACTACGTGCCGGCGATCATGGCGCTCTCGGTGATCTCAGCGACGATGCAGACGCTGGCGATGACCCTGGTGATCGCCCGCGAAGACGGCCGCCTCAAGCGCGGCCGCGGCACGCCGCTGCCGGCCTGGGTCTTCATCGCCGGCCGGATCGGCAACTCGATCGTGGTCACGGTGCTGATGCTGGCGCTGCTGGCGGCGATCGGCGGCGTCCTCTACTCGGTCCCCTTCCCGTGGGAGCGGCTGCCGGAGATGCTGGTGACGCTGGCGATCGGCGCCGCCTGCTTCTGCTGCCTCGGCATCGCCCTCACCGCGGCGATCCCGTCTCAGGACGCGGCGGCGGCGATCGTCAACGCCCTGCTCTTGCCGCTGTACTTCCTCTCCGGCATTTTCATCCCCGAAGACGAGCTCCCGGGCGGCGTCATCGACTTCGCCAACCACTTCCCGGTGCGCCCCTTCTTCGAGGCTTTCTTCCAGTCCTACGTCCCCGGCACCGGTCCCGCGATCGCCTGGCACGAGCTGCTGGTGGTCGGCATCTGGGGGGTTGCCGGCCTCCTGCTCGCGATCCGTTTCTTCCGCTGGACCCCCCGCTCGGGGTGAGCGGGCAACCGTTCGTCGCGTCCGCCGTATAGCTTTTCCGGCGCAATGTTGCACCACGTCCTCCTGGAGGTCTCCGACCTCGACCGCAGCGCCGCCTTCTACGATGCGATGCTGGCCCCGCTGGGCTGGCGCCGGCATTTCGAGGAGGACAAGACGATCGGCTGGGGAATCGCCAAGCCGGTCTTCTTCGTTGCCGCCCATCACGAACCTAAGCCGGGCTTCGGGCTGCTCAGCTTCTCGGGACTCGGCATCGTCGCGGTCAAGGCTGCCTGGGAGCGCGGGCTCCGCGCCGGAGGCGTCAGCGTCAGCGACCCGGGCGAGCGCCGCTCACACGGCTCCGGCTCGTACTCCGCTTTCCTCAAGGACCCGGACGGGTACGAGATCGAGATCACGATTGGGTCCGACTAGTCGCCGACTCCATAGGATCGGCTTCCCCTCAACGAATCAGGAGGCAATGGCTCCATGGCTGTGAAGGTCGGCATCAACGGTTTCGGTCGCATCGGGCGCAATGTGTTCCGGGCGGCAAAGGCGGCTGGAGCGGATATCGAGTTCGTCGCGGTAAACGACCTCACGGACACTGGCACGCTCGCCAACCTGCTCAAGTACGACTCGATCCTCGGTCGCTACCCCGGTGAGGTCGAGTCCGGCGAGGGCACGATTTCGGTTGCCGGCGACGAGCTCAAGGTGCTCTCCGAGCGCGACCCGGCGGCACTGCCCTGGGGCGACCTCGGCGTCGACGTGGTGATCGAGTCGACCGGCTTCTTCACCGCCCGCGCCGACGCCGCCAAGCACCTCGAGGCGGGCGCCAAGAAGGTCATCATCTCCGCCCCGGCCAAGGAGCCGGACGTGACCGTCGCCCTCGGCGTCAACTTCGACGAGGCCTACGACGCCGAGAACCACCACATCATCTCCAACGCCTCCTGCACGACCAACTGCCTGGCGCCACTGGCCAAGGTGCTGCACGAAGCGTTCGGGATCGAGCAGGGGCTGATGACGACGATCCACGCCTACACCGCCGACCAGCGGCTGCAGGACATGCCCCACTCCGACCCGCGACGCTCGCGCGCCGCAGCGCTCAACCTGATCCCGACCACGACCGGTGCCGCCAAGGCGGTCGGGCTGGTGCTGCCGGAGCTGAACGGCAAATTGAACGGGTTCTCGATGCGGGCCCCGGTTCCCGTCGGCTCGGCTGTCGACCTCGTCTTCACGACCCCCAACCCACTCGAGGTCGATCAGATCAACGCGGCGCTGAAGGCCGCGGCCGACGGTCCGATGAAGGGGATCCTCGCCTACACCGAGGACCCGATCGTCTCCACCGACATCGTCGGCGACCCGCACTCCTCGATCGTCGACGCGGGCGGGACGATGGTGATCGGCGACGGCCGCTTGGTCAAGACGATCGCCTGGTACGACAACGAGTGGGGCTACTCGAACCGCTGCGTGGAGCTGGCCGGCAAGGTCCTGGCCTAGTCGGGCCGTGGCTTTCTCGAAGGCAAGCGTCCGCGAGGCCGAGGTCTCCGGGCGCCGGGTTCTGGTCCGCGTCGACTTCAACGTGCCGCTCGCCGACGGGGTGGTGGCCGACGACATGCGGATCCGGGCGGCGCTGCCGACGATCGAGCTGCTGCGCGAGCGCGGCGCCGCCCTCGTCCTCGCCTCCCACCTCGGCCGCCCCGGCGGCAAGGTCGACCCGCAGCTGTCGCTGAAGCCGGTGGGGGAGAGGCTGGCGGAGCTGCTCGGGACCGAGGTCGTGCAAGCCCCAGCGGTGATCGGCGGCGAGGTCGAGACGATGGTCCGCGGGCTCGGTCCGGGTGACGTCCTGCTGCTGGAGAACACGCGCTTCGAGCCGGGCGAGACCGAGAACGACACGAAGCTGGCCGAGGGCCTGGCCGACCTCGCAGACCTCTTCGTCAACGACGCCTTCGGCGCCGCCCACCGCGCCCACGCCAGCACCGAGGGGGTCGCCCAGTTCCTGCCCGGCTACGCGGGGCTGCTGCTGGAGCGCGAGGTGACCGAGCTGACCGCGGTGGTCGAGTCGCCGAAACGGCCGCTGGTCGTCGTCCTCGGCGGCGCCAAGGTCTCCGACAAGGTGGCGGTGATCGACCGCTTCCTCGACGTTGCCGACAAGATCCTGATCGGCGGCGCGATGGCCTTCGGCTTCTTCCGCGCCCAGGACGTGCCGGTCGGCGACTCGCTGGTCGAGGGTGTAGAGCTGGCGGCCGAGGCGCTGGAGAAGGCGCGCGACTCCGAGTGCGAGCTGGTGCTGCCGGTCGACCTCGTCCTCGGACGCGAGTTCGACGCCGAGACCGAGTGCCGCGAAAGCAGCGGTGTCGAAGTCCCCGACGGCTGGATGGGCCTCGATATCGGGCCGCGCACCGGCGACCTCTTTGCTGCCGCTATCGCCGACGCCGGGACCGTGCTCTGGAACGGTCCGATGGGGGCGTTTGAGATGGAGCCCTTCGCCGCCGGCACCCGCGCCGTCGCCGAGGCGGTCGCGAAGGCGCCGGGCACGACGGTGATCGGCGGCGGCGACTCGGTCGCCGCGATCCGCAAATTTGGCCTCGAGGACGAGGTCGATTGGCTTTCAACCGGAGGAGGAGCATCCTTGGAGTTGCTGGAGGGAAAGAAGCTGCCCGGAGTGGAGGCTCTCGTCGATGCCTAGGACCCCGTACATCGCCGCCAACTGGAAGATGAACAAGACCATCGCCGAGGCGGCGGAGTTCGTCGACGCGCTGTTGCCGCGGATCGCCGCGACGCAATGCGACGTGGTGATCTGCCCGTCCTACCTCGCCCTGCAGGAGGTGGTCGAGCGCCGCCGCGGCACCGCCATCCGCGTCGCCGCCCAGAACATGCACGAGGAGGACTGGGGCGCCTTCACCGGCGAGGTATCGGCGCCTATGTTGGGGGAGATAGAAGTCGAGGCGGTCGTGCTCGGCCACTCCGAGCGCCGTCAGTTCTTCAACGAGACCGACGAGGCGCTGGCGCGCAAGGTGCCGGCGGCGCTGGCCGCCGGCCTCGAGCCGATCCTCTGCGTCGGCGAGAGCGAGGCGGCGCGCGACGGTGGCGAGACCGAGGAAGTGCTCGAGCGCCAGCTCCAGGCCGACCTCAGCGGAGTCGAGGGCGCCGACCTCAGCAAGGTCGTGATCGCCTACGAGCCGGTCTGGGCGATCGGCACCGGCCGCACCGCCACCCCCGAGCAGGCGCAGGAGGCATGCGCCTTCATCCGCGACGTCGTCCGCATGCGCGGCGGCGCCGCCGACGAGCTGCGGATCCTCTACGGCGGCTCGGTCAAGCCCGCCAACGCCGCCGAGCTGCTCTCCAAGCCCGACGTCGACGGCGCCCTGGTCGGCGGCGCCGCGCTCGACCCCGGCGACTTCGCCGGCATCGTGGAAGCCGCCGGTTGACGCCGCTGGTTCCCTCGCTAGCGCTGATCATCCTCGACGGCTGGGGCCTCGCCGAGCCCGGCCCCGGCAACGCGATCTCGCTCGCCGAGACCCCAGTCTTCGACCGCCTCTGGGAGCGCTATCCCCACACCCAGCTCTCCGCCCAGGGCCCCGACGTCGGCCTGCCGGAGGGGCAGATGGGCAACTCCGAGGTCGGCCACCTCAACCTCGGCGCCGGCGCGATCGTCAAGCAGGATCTGGCCCGGATCAACGACGCCGTCGCCGACGGCAGCTTCTTCGAGAACGAGGCGCTGCTGGCCGCCTGCGAGCGGGCGCGCAACAGTCCGCGCGGGCGCCTGCACCTGCTTGGGCTGGTTTCCGATGGCGGCGTCCACTCCGGCTGGGAGCACCTCGAGGCGACGATCGAGCTGGCCTCGCAGGAGGGCGTCCCCGACATCGTCTTCCACGCTTTCACCGACGGCCGCGACACCCTGCCGCACGGCGGCCGCGGTTACCTCGAGGAGCTCGAGCGCTGGCTGCGCTCGGCCGGGCGCGTCGCCACGGTCAGCGGCCGCTACTACGCGATGGACCGCGACACCCGCTGGGAGCGGACGAAGCTCGCCTACGACGCGATCGTCCACGCCCGCGGCCTGCCCGCGGCGAGCTCGGCGGAGGCGATCGAGACCGCGTATGAGAGCGACAAGTCCGACGAGTTCGTCCTGCCGACCGTGATCGGCGACTACGACGGCGTCGCCGCCGGCGACGCCGGGGTCTTCATCAACTTCCGCCCCGACCGGGCCCGCCAGATGACCCGGGCCCTCGCCGAGCCCGGCTTCGACGAGTTCTCGCGCACCGGCGCCGCCACGATCGACCTGACGACGATGACCTCCTACCGCAAAGGCTGGCCCTACCCGGTCGCCTTCCCGGAGCAGCGGCCGAAGACGACGCTGGCCGAGACCATCTCCGCCGCCGGCGGCCTGCAGCTGCACGTCGCCGAGACCGAGAAGTACGCCCACGTCACCTACTTCTTCAACGGCGGCCGCGAGCAGGAGCTGGCGGGGGAGGAGCACTGCCTGGTCGAATCCCCGCGCGACGTCCCCACCTACGACCTCAAGCCGGAGATGAGCGCCGAGGCGGCCGCCGACGCCTTCGTCGACCACTGGCGCCAGAACACCTACCGCTTCGGGATCATCAACTTCGCCAATGCCGACATGGTCGGCCACACCGGGGTGATCCCGGCCGCCGTCACCGCGGTCGAGACGGTCGACGCCCAGCTCGGCGACGTCGTCGAGGCGGTTCTGGCCAAGGGCGGCGCCTGCATCGTCACCGCCGACCACGGCAACTGCGACCACATGCTCGAGCCCGATGGCTCGCCCAACACCGCCCACTCGCTGAACCCGGTGCCGCTGATCGTCACCGCCGACGGGCTGGAGCTTCGCGACGGGGGCATCCTCGCCGACGTCGCCCCCACCGCCCTACAGCTCCTCGGCATCGCCCAGCCGGAGGCGATGACGGGCAAGACCCTAATCGCCGCTCGATGATTTGAACCGGCTACAGGCGGCTCAAGACGTCGAGCGATGAGAAGCGATGGAGACAGGCTGCGGTTCGAGATCTCGGCGCGGGACGGGACGGCCCGCTGCGCGACGATCCAGACCGCGCACGGGCCGATCGAGACGCCGGCGTTCATCCCGCTGGCGACCAAGGGGACGGTGCGGGGGCTTGAATCGGCGGAGGTAGCCGAGCTCGGCTACGAGCTGATCCTCGGCAACACCTACCACCTGTTCGTCTCGCCCGGCCCGGAGCGGATCGCCGCCGCCGGTGGGCTGCACGGCTTCATGGGCTGGGATCGCGCCCTGATCACCGACTCCGGCGGCTTCCAGGTCTTCTCGCTCGCCCACGGCGGCGTCGCCAACGAGGTCAAGGGCAGCGGCCGCTCCGGCGGCGCGCCGGGCTCGCGGGTGGAGATCACCGAGGAGGGCGCCCGCTTCCAGTCCTATCGCGACGGCGCCGAGCTGTTCATCTCGCCCGAGGTCTCGATGAGCGTGCAGGCGGCGCTGGGCTCCGACATCGCCCTCGTCTTCGACGAGTGCACGCCCTTCCATGCCGAGCGCGACTACACCGCCCGCTCGACCGAGCGCACCCACCGCTGGCTCGACCGCTGCCTCGCCTGGCACGAGCGGGAGGGCCCCCGGCGCCAGGCAGTCTTCGGGATCGTCCAGGGCGGGGTCTACGAGGACCTGCGGCGCGAATCGGCGCAGGCGGTCTCGGAGGCCGGCGTCGACGGGCTGGCGATCGGCGGCACCCTCGGCCGCGACAAGGAGGAGATGGCGGCGGTGCTGGCGATGACGGCGCCGCTCCTGCCCGAGGCCGCGCCCAAGCACCTGCTGGGGATCGGCGAGGTCGACGACCTGCTCGGCGGCATCGCCCTCGGCCTCGACGTCTTCGACTGCGCCGTCCCGACCCGGCTCGCCCGCCACGGCGTCGCCCTGGCGCCGAGCCCGGAGACCCGCTGGCGCCTGGACCTGCGCAAGGGGCGCTGGGTCGGCAACCGCGAACCGCTCGTCGACGGCTGCCCCTGCCCGGCCTGCCAGCACCACGACCGCGACTACGTCTCCTACCTCTCCCGCGCCGAGGAGCTGACCGCCATCCGCCTGATCGTCCTCCACAACCTCACCTACATGCACGAACTCACCACCCACGCCCGCACCGCGATCGAGCTGGAGAAGTTCGACGCCTACCGCTCAGCGGTGCTCGCTGGCGCTTCCCCCTGGGACGCCACGAGCAAAATCAGCTAAGCCGAGGGCGGGGCCCGCCTCCCCACCTATTCGGTGTTCTTCTTGACCAGGTCCTTGAATTCTTCGGTGACCTTGTCGACCGTGTCGCCGGCAATCCTGGTCACCTTCACGCCCGCCGCCTTGTCGGTGAGGACGATCACGGCGGTCGCCACGGCCGCGGCGACCAAAACCAGCGCCACCAGCGCCAAGACGAAGCGGACGAAGCGGGAGAAGCCGGAGCGCTTGGCTGGTCGCGCCGGGCGCGGCGGCTGGACCGGCGGCGGCGCCGCGACGCGCGGTTGTGGGCGTCGGGTCGGTGAAGTGGCCGGCCGGTACTCGGTCGGCGCAGTCTCGCGCTCGAGGTGGCGGGTGGCGGCGGTATCGCCGCCGAGGACTTGGGTCGGCGTCGCACCCTCTTGCATCGGCAGGGTCACGTCTTCGCCTTCGAGGCCGAGCCGCAGGCCGCTGGCGAGCTCGTCGGCGCTGGCGTAGCGCCGGTTCGGATCGCCCTCCAGCGCGCGCAGGACGGAGCCGCCGAGCGTCTCCGGCACCTCCTCGTTGTAGGTGCTCGGCGGCAGCGGCGTCTCGTTCTGCTGGCGCACCGCCAGCTCCGCCAGCGAGGAGCCCTCGTAGGGCAGGCGGCCGGTGAGGAACTGGTAGAGGACGACGCCGAGCGCGTAGACGTCGGTGGCCGGCGTCGCCTCCTCGCCACGGACCTGCTCGGGGGCCAGGTAGGCCGCGGTGCCGACGACCGAGCCGACCTGGGTGATCCGCGTCTGCGCGATCGCTCGCGCGATCCCGAAGTCGGTCAGCTTCACGGTCATCTCGCCGCCGCCGACCGGGCCGCCGACGACCATCAGGTTGCCGGGCTTGACGTCGCGGTGGATGATCCCGCGCCGGTGCGCGTAGTCGAGGCCGGCGCAGGCCTGGATCCCGATCTCCGCCGCGATCTCCGGTTCTACCGGCCCCTGGCGCTGCAAGATCTGCGCCCCGGAGCGACCCTCGACGTACTCCATGACGATGTAGTGGCGGCCGTCGTCGACCCCGGTGTCGTAGACCTGGACGATATTTGGGTGGATCAGCTTCGCCACCGCCAGCGCCTCGCGCCGGAAGCGGGCGACGAAGCGCTCGTCGTCAGAGAGGTGCTCGGCGAGGATCTTCACCGCGACGGTCCGCTCGAGGATGCGGTCGGTCGCCTTGTAGACGTTCGACATCCCACCCGAGCCGAGCCGCTCGCCGGTTTCGTAGCGTCCGGAAAGAGTTCCAGCCTCCATCATTCAGCCCCCGCCGGCGCGCCGGGGGAGACGCCTCCCGAAGACGTGCCGCCGTCGCTCGGTTCCGTTGGCGGCGTTTCTTCTTCCTCGTTCTTTTCCTGGCCTGGAGGTTCCGGCGGTTCTACCGGCGGCACTTCTTTTTCGGACTTTTCTTCTTTCTTTTCGTCCTTTTCCGCGTCCTTTTCGGCCTTCCCGTCCTTCCCCTTTTCGTCTTCTTCGAGTTCTTCTTCGGGTTCGATTGCCGGCGTGGTTTCTTCTTCTTCCGAGGCTTCGTCGCACTCGACGATGACTTCGTTCAGCCGGGTCGCCCCTTCGCTCAGCGCTTCCTTCAGTTCCTTGTCGACGCCGGACAGGCCTTCGACCTGTTCGCCGATCGCCGCGGCAGCGTTGGCCGCGCCGACGCAGTCGCCTTCGGCGACCAGCTGTTCGACCAGGTCGAGGTTGGCGTTGATCTCACTCGCCGTTTCTCCCGGCAGCAGATCGGCGCTGTCGCTGCCACCGCAGGCGGACAGGGTCGTCGCCGCGGTGGCGGCGAGGACGAAGGCAAGCAGAATGGCTCTCAAGCGACCCATGAGGCGAGTCTAGACAACCGCTCCGAGGCCCGATTTTCCCTGCATTTAGCCATCAGCGGCCGCTCTGGAGGCGCTCGGCAAGCGGCTCTGGCAAGCCAGCGGCGCGGATCGACGCGGCGGCCGCCTCGATGTCGTAGGAGACGCGGTGGTAGCTCGCCGTCAGCGCCTCGGTGTCGAGCTCCAGCCAGGCGGCGCGCGGGTCGCCGTCGCGTGGCTGGCCGACACTGCCGGGATTGAGCAGCCAGGCGCCGTTGGCGAGGTCGACGACGGCGCCGTCGCCGGCCTGGGCGCCGTGCGAGTAGCCACGTCGGGCTCCCTCGGGCCGGTTGAAGAAGAGGGAGACGTGCGAGTGGCCGATCAAGCCGATCCGCTGCTCCTGCGCGTCGAAGCCCGCTTCGGCCTGTTCGATCGAGAGCACGTACTCCCAGATCGGGTCCCGCGGCGAGGCGTGGTAGAGGGCAATGTCCGCGTGCACCATCGCTGGCTGCAAACCCCCGAGGTACTCCAAGGTCGCGGCGCTGGCCTGCTCGCGGGTCCACTCGACGGCAGCCTTCGCCGTCTCCGAAAAGGCCGAGATGTCGAGCGCTCCGAGCACGGCGAGGTCGTGGTTGCCGACCAGGCAGACCTCGCAGCGCTCGCGTATCAGCGCCGTGCAGGCGTCCGGATCGGCGCCGTAGCCGACCACGTCGCCGAGGCACCAGAGCTCGTCGGGGGCGGCCTCCTCGACCCCTGCCAGGACGGCTTCGAGGGCTGGCAGGTTGGAGTGGACGTCGCTGAGAACGGCTGCGCGCAAGCGGGCAGCGTACCCTGGGCCAGCTCCGGTCCATACGATTGGCGGGTGAACGCGACCGATTCGATCACCGAGCTGCGCGGGGCCGTCGAGGGCGCCGCCCGCGCCCTGCGCGACGGCGAGCGGACCGAGCCGGCGCCCTCGCTGGACCGCCCGCCGAAGCCGGAGCTGGGCGACTACAGCTCAAATGCGGCAATGCTCCTGGCGGGGCCACTGGGCGACAACCCGCGCGCCGTCGCCGAGCGCCTCAGCGAGGAGCTGCGGCGCGAGCTGGGAGGTTCCGGCAGCGTCGACCGGATCGAGGTGGCGGGGCCCGGCTTCGTCAACCTCTTCCTCGCCGACGCTTGGTACCGGCGCGCCCTCGCCTCGCTCGTCGCCGCCGACGACCTCGGCCCAGCGCCGACCGCGGCGCCGGAACGGATCCTGGTCGAGGGGCCCTCCGCCAATCCGACCGGGCCGCTGCATGTCGGCGGCGGCCGCCTCGCCGCCTACGGCGACTCCGTCGTGCGCTTGCTGCAGGCGGTTGGCCACGAGGTCGAACGCGAGTACTACGTCAACGACGCCGGCGCCCAGGTCGGCCGCTTCGCCGACTCGATTGCGGCGCGGATGGCGGGGGAGGAGCCGCCCGAGGACGGCTACGGGGGCGAGTACATAACCGAGCTGGCGCAAGAGATCGCCGCCGAGGGCCTCGACCCGGCCGACCGCGAGGCGATCGGCCGCCGCGGTATCGAGCTGATGCTGGCGGCGGTCGAGGCTACCCTGGTCCGCTTCGGCGTCGAGATCGACGTCTGGACCTCCGAGCAGGCGCTGTACGACCGCGGTGAGGTCGAGTCGGCCCTGGCCAAGCTCGACGAGGGCGGCCACACCTACCGCAGCGACGACGCCCTCTGGCTGCGCACCACCACGTTCGGCGACGACAAGGACCGGGTCCTGATCAAGTCCAACGGCGAGCCGACCTACCTGACGGCCGACATCGCCTACCACTGGGACAAGCTGCAGCGCGGCTTCGACCGGCTCGTCGACGTGCTCGGCGCCGACCACCACGGCTACGTCGGCCGGATCCGGGCGGCGATCGCCGCGCTCGGCGGCGACCCCGAGGCCTTCGAGGCGCCGATCATGAACCTCGTCCACGTCGTCGAAGACGGCGAACGGGTGCAGATGTCCAAGCGCAGCGGCGACTTCGTCTCGCTCGACGAGCTGCTCGACGACATCGGCGTCGACGCCAGCCGCTGGTTCATGCTCTGGCGCGGCCACGAGACCGCGGTCGACCTCGACCTCGCCGTCGCCCGCAGCCAGTCCAGCGACAACCCCGTCTACTACGTCCAGTACGCGCACGCGCGGATCGCCAGCATTCTCCGCAAAGCCGGTGCGGCGGCTGAGGCGGCAGCCGCCGGTCCCGATCCGCAGGCCGAGGCCGTCCTGGAGCCGAGTGAGAAGGCACTGATCAAGCGCCTGCTCGAGTTCCCCGACGAGGTGCGGGAATCGGCCGCACGCCGGGCGCCGCACCGCATCTGCGCCTACTCGACCGCGGTCGCCGCCGACTTCCACGCCTTCTACCGCGACTGCCAGGTGGTCGGCGCCGAGGGCGAGGGCGTCGAGCGCTCGCGCCTGGCGCTCTGCCTGGCGACGAAGCGGACGATCGCCGCCGCGCTGGGCCTGTTGGGGGTCTCCGCCCCCGAGCGGATGTGATGCGCGGCGGGCGCGGCAAGCTGCCCGTTCTCGCCGAGGTCTCCGGCTTCGCGCCCGGCGACGATCAGGTCTGGTCGCTGCGCCGCACCGACTTCGAGCGGCTGACGGGGGTGGCGGAGCGCCTGGGGGGGACGCAGAGCGTGCTCGTCACCGGCGCCGCCGAGCTCGGCGGATCGTTGGCGATCGCGCTCGCCGGCGCCGCCGGCGCCGGCGGCCGTCGCACGGTCCTGGTCGAGTGCGACCTGGCGCGGCCGCGGCTGGCGGTCGACCTCGGCCTGGAGCCGACGCCGGGGTTGCACGAGTACCTGCGCTGGGAGGCGACACCGGAGCAGATCCTGCAACCGCTGGCCTTGGCCGGTCCGGCCGCCGGCGTGGCCAGTGAGCCGCTCGTCTTCGTCGCGGCCGGTCGCCAGGCGCCCGACCCGACGATCTTGCTGGGCCTGCAGAGCTTCCGCCACATGAGCGCGAAGCTCCGCGCCGCCTACGACCTCGTCGTCCTGGTCGGGCCCTCCCTCGCCGATCGCGGCGCCGGCCTCGCCGCGATCGCCGCCGGCGCCAACTCCCTGCTGGTCGCGATCTCACCCCGGCAGGCGAGCCGGCGCGGTGGCCGCGAGCTGCGAGCGGCGCTCGCCGACCTGCCGGTGGCAACGCTCGGCGCGGTCGTCGTCGGCGCTGGCGACTAGAGGAGGAGGATCAGAGGTCGTAGCGGGCGAGGTCGGCATCGAGCCGCTCGCTCTCGGCGGCGCTCGGCCCAACGGGCGTGGGGCCACCATGATCGGGCGGCCCGCCGGCGCGGCGCCACTTCCAGACCCCCAGCCCCAGCGCAATCACGGCGATCACGAAGGCGATGATCGGGACCACGTAGGCCGAGAGGCTGAAGCCGTCGCCGTCGGGCAGCGCCAGCACCTCCTGGCCGTACTCGGCGACCAGGGCGTCCTTGATCCGCTCCTTGCTGGCGCCGGCAGCGACGAGGCGTTTGATGAAGACCTTCTGCCGCTGTGCCTGCGGCGATTCGGCCAGTTCGAGCAGGGTGCCGCAGACGGGGCACATCACTTCCGATTCGACCTCGCTCAGCGAGGTCTGCGGCGTCGCCGCGCTCGCCGCGACCGGCGCCAGGGCCAGCAGCGCGGCGGCCAGCATTGCCCCGATCGAGAGCCGGGCCCTCACGACTTCGGGCCCGCCAGCAACGGCGCCACTTCCTGCTGCAGGTACTCGGCGGTGATCGGTCCGCGGACCAGCAGTCGCACCTTGCCTTGCGGGTCGATCAAGTAGTTCTCCGGCACTCCGGTGGTGCCGAATTCGTGGGCGGTGCCGCCGTCGCCGTCGCGCAGCTGCGGATAGCTGAGGTCGAATTCGCGCACGAACTCGCGGCCGTCGCCGGTCAGGTCGCGGCTGTCGATTCCCAGCACCGTGAACGAGTCGCCACCGTGGCGGCGCTGGAACTCCTCCAGCGCCGGTGCCTCCTCGCGACACGGCCCGCACCACGAGGCCCAGAAGTTGACCAACACCCAGCCGCCGCGGTAGTCGGCGATCGATTCGCTGCCGTCGCCGTGCAGCCGCGGCAGCGGTGCGTTCGGAGCCGGGTCGCCAAGCGCGATCCCGGAAGATCCTTTGCTGAGCAGGCCGAAGGCGAGCAGGCCGACGACGGCCAGCACGGCGAGAACGGCGATGACAGAGCGGGCGCTCACGGACCGCGAAGGTTAGATCCCGCGGCCCTCCGGCAACCGCCTGCCGCCCATAGACTTAGGGCAGCGCGGACGTAGCTCAGTTGGTAGAGCGCGAGCTTCCCAAGCTCGAGGTCGCGGGTTCGACCCCCGTCGTCCGCTTCTACGGCTTCGCCGAGCGAGCCCCTTCACTTCGCGCCGCCACGATCGGTTCGGGCGGCCCGACGAACCATCCCTGGGCGCAGTCGACGCCGTAGGCCCGCAGGACCTCGAGGGTCTCCTTGTTCTCAACGCCCTCGGCGACAGTGCGCTTGCCAAGGCTGTGGGCGACGTCGGTGATCGACTTGACGACCTCGCGATCGGTCGAGTTGGCGATGATGTCGCGGACGAACTCGGTGTCGATCTTCAGGTAGCTGGTGGGCAGGTGCTTGAGGTAGGTGAACGAGCCGAAGCCGGTGCCGAAGTCATCGAGGGCGACGCCGCAGCCGAACTCGTTCAGGGTGCCGACGAAGTCGCGCGCCGCCTCCATGTTCGTCATCGCTGCCGTCTCGGTTATCTCGAAGATCAAGTGGGCGGGCTCGACCCCTTCGGCGATCGCCGCGCGCACCATCCCCATCACCTCGGGGTCGCCGATCGACGGTCCGGCGAGGTTGATGCTGACCCGCTCCCCGCCCTTGGCCAGGCGCAGTCCTTCCTTGGTTACCCAGCGGTCGATCTCGGTGATCAACCCGACACGCTCGGCCGTCGGCAGGAAGGCACTGGGCGGGATCACCTCGCCGTTGTCTCCGACCATTCGGATCAAAAGCTCCCTGTGCGAGACCTCGCCGCTCTCGATGTCGATCATTGGCTGGGAGTAGAGGATCAGCCGGTCCTCGTCGAGGGCAGCGCGAATCCGCTCGACCCAGCTCATCGCACCCTTGGCATCGCCGGTGTAAACGGAGACCCGGTTCTTCCCTCCGTGCTTTGCTTCGTAGAGGGCCATGTCCGCGGCGACCAGGACGTCGTCGGCGACCAGCTCTGCATTGCCGTCGAAGGGCGCTATGCCGATGCTGAGATTGGGGGAGCTGCTTTGTCCCACGGCGCGGCGGATGTCCTCGGCCGCCTTCCGCGCCTCCCCGATCTCCGCCTCGGGGAGCACGACGGTGAACTCATCGCCGCCCAGACGGGCGACGACGTCGGTCTCACGCGCGCGCCCTGCGATCGCCGCGGCGACACTCTTCAGCATCTGGTCGCCGAAGGCGTGGCCGTGGGTGTCGTTGACCAACTTGAAGTCATCGATGTCGATCATCAGCACCGCGCCGGCGCGACCGTAGCGATTGGCGAAACGGAGCGCCCTTTCCAGCTCGTCGGCGAATTGGCGCCGGTTGAAGAGGCCGGTCAGCGGGTCGTGCACCGCCTGGTATTCGAGCTGTGCCTCCATCCGCTTGCGGTCGGTGATGTCCTGATGGGTCCCGTGCAGGCGCACGGCCACCCCGTCTTTGACGTTGACCTCTCCGCGGCAGAGAAAGGTATGGGTCTCCCCGTCGGGACGGACGAACCGCAGCTCCAGGGTGTAGGGGCGCTGGTCCTCGATCGCCACCTTGATGACCCGCTCGAGATTGATTCGGTCGTCGGGGTGGACGAGCGCATCGACCTGCGCAAAGTCCATGGTGGAGCCAACCTCGATCCCGAGCAGCCTCGCACCCTCGTCGGAGAGCTGGATCTGGTCCAGCTCGAGGTCCCAGTCCCAGGAGCCGAGCTGGGCGAGGCTCTGTGCCTCGGCGAGCCGGGCGCGACTCTGTCGCAGCTCGACCAGGGAGACGAGCTGGCGCACGACCACCAGGACCAGGACCGCCGCCGTCATCACGGTGACGGCGACCCCCGGGAAGAACGATTCCCCGATCTCAGTGCGAATCAGGACGCCGATCGCCGCCGCTATCGCCACATAGGGGAGCCAGGAGCGGCCGGCTTCATGGGGCCGTCGGGACGCCGCGTCCGCGGCCGCCGCGTCGGGGCGCCTGGTGGCGGCGACCACGAAGCAGACAAATGCGACCTGGTAGGAGATGTTCAGCAGCGAGGTGCCTTGATAGGTCCCGTGGAGGATCAGGTAGCCGAAGATCAGGTCGCCGAGGATGAACATCCCGATCGCCGCGGTCATCCAGCGCAAGATCGCTCGCACGGCCGGGATCGGGTTGCTCATCACGACGGCTGCGAGGGCGACGATCAGGATCATGTCGCCAACCGGATAGGCGATAGTCACCGCCGCTTCCAGCAGGGTGGTGCCTTCGAGCACCTGGGGCCCCAGCACCAGGTAACTGATGGCGGCACCGCCTCCGAGTCCGACGATCGCGCAGTCGAGGGCCAGCTCGAGCGCCCGCTCGCCGATCCGGCGCGCGGTGGGGAAGCTGAGGATGCCGACCAGCATCAGCGGATAGAAGGAGAGGTAGAGCGCGTCGGCAGGCGACGGGTATGAGAGTTCGGCGCCCACCGCTTCGCTGGTCAGTTCGAAGAGGTCGCCACCCGCCTGCCCGGCGAGGGCGAGGGCGATCCAAAGCCAGGCGTGCCGCAGTGCGGGGGAGTCGGCTGAGCGTCGCGAGGCCCGCGCCGCGGCGAAGACTGCCAGCAACCCGAGGGGCGTGCCGAGACTTTCGGCGGCAAAGGAGTGCCCGAACGGAAGTGAGGGAAACAGCCGCCAGGTCAGGTAGACGAAGAGGAAGAGGGCGGTGAGAATGTAGATCGGCCGGCGCGCGCCGCGTCCGAGGCTGGCCATGTTGGCCTCAAGCCGCTCTCCACCGAATTTTTCGCTCGCGTAGTACATGGTGCACTTGAGCTCGGCAGTCCGTTTATGTCAGCGACCGTAGATCTGCCCACCGCATGCATCGGTAGCCGCGGCCCGCTGCGAGAGGGCTACCAACGAATGATTCGCCGCTCTCGACTTTCTGGTCCCTACAGAGCTGCCAGCTCGCGCCTCACCTGGGCGCCACTGCCGTTCCCGTTGCTCGCCACGGGGGCGACGCCGGGGAGGCGGTAGAAGTGCTCGGTGGCGCCGCGGACCTGACGCTGGGTGACCATCTCGATCAGGTCGGATTTCGCCAGCTCGGTGACGTGGTAGTTGGTGTTGCTGAGGGGGATCTGGAGCTC
>JAENWU010000212.1 GCA_016649905.1 Thermoleophilia bacterium | reverse complement strand
CGAGGCCGCGCGGCGCGGTCACGGTCGCGAGGCGTATACATCGCTCGTGCTCCGGTCCCTCAAGCAAGCCCAGTACAGCGAGCGCAACAGTGGCCACGCCGGGCTCGGCAGCGAGGCCTACACGCACTTCACCTCGCCGATCCGGCGCTATCCCGACCTGATCGTCCACCGTGCACTGCTGGCGGCGTTGGGCGAGGGGGAGGAGGCGCCACGGCTGGCCGAGGCGCGCGAGGTTGCCGCCGACAGCTCGGCGCGGGAGCGCGAGTCGGCCAAGATCGAGCGCGAGGCCGACGACGTCTGCGCCGCCTACCTGCTCGAGCGCGAGCTCGGTGAGCGCGGTCTCGACGCTCGCTTCGAGGGCGAGATCTCGGGTGTGATCCGCGCCGGCGCCTTCGTCGCCTTCGGTGGCGAGCTCGGCGACGTCTACGAGGGGATGCTGCCGGTGCGGCGGCTGGCGGGCGAGCGCTACGAGCTTGATCGGGCCGAGGTGGCCTTGGTCGGCAAGGGCTCAGGTGCGACCCTACGTCTCGGCGATCCGATATCCGTCCGCGTGACCGGCGTCGATTCGGCGCGCGGCCGGGTGGACCTGGAGCCGTTCGATGGCTAAGAAGCAGAAGAAGAAACGCGAGCCGGCATCGGGTGACGTGGTCACCAACCGCCGGGCGCGCCACAAATTCGAGTGGGTCGAGAAAATGGAGGCGGGCATCGTCCTGCGCGGCTCCGAGGTCAAGGCCCTGCGCAGCGGCAAGGCGCAGATGACCGACGCCTACGCGGTCGTCGACGGCGGCGAGGTTTGGCTTCGCAAGCTGCACATCCCGCCCTATGAGTTCGCCCCCAGCGACGCCCACGAACCGGAACGGCCGCGAAAACTGCTGCTGCACCGCGACGAGATCGAGCGCCTGGTCGGCAAAACCGCCCAGAAAGGGCTGACCCTGATCCCGACCCGGATCTACTTCAAGGGGCCACGGGCGAAGGTCGAGCTGGCGCTGGCGCGGGGCAAGGAGGGGCGGGACCGGCGGCGGGAGATCGCCGACCGCGATGTTCGCCGCGAGGTCGAACGCGAGTTCAAGAGTCACATGCGCTGATGGGAGGAGCCGCTTGAAACTGCCGCATCACATGCAAGGATGCAGGGAAATGAGGATCCGAACGCTTTTCTCGACCTGCCTGATTGGACTTGCCTCGCTGGCCATCGTCGCCCCGGCCCACGCCCAGGCGGACTCGTTTCCGGAAAAGGCCAGCGACTACGTCAGCGATCACACCGGCTACTTCGTCGGCGCCCTGATCGTCGCGATCCTGTTGCTACTGCTGGTTGTCAGCATCAGCCAGCGCCGCAGCAAGGAGAAGGCCAAGAAAGAGCCCACCACCGCCGTGCCACCGCCAGGTTCGGTGCCGCCGCCGGCGCCGGGGTTGCCGCCTTCCCCGGGGTCGCCGCCAGCCGCTGCCGCGACCACGGAAATGCCGGCCGTGGCGCCAGTCGCCGCCGCGGTTCCGGGACAGACCCCACCGCCGCCACCGCCCGGACAGCCGAGGCGATCGAAAGACT
>JAENWU010000135.1 GCA_016649905.1 Thermoleophilia bacterium | reverse complement strand
CGCGCTCGCGCTCGTCGGGCCGCAGGTAGGCGTTGCGCGAGCTCATCGCCAGACCGTCGCCCTCGCGCACGGTCGGCAGCACCTCGATCCGCACCGGGAAGTCGAGGTCGCGCACCATCCGCCGCACCACCGCCGCCTGCTGGGCGTCCTTCTGGCCGAAGTAGGCGACGTCGGGACCGACCACGTTGAAGAGCTTGGCGACGACCGTGGTGACGCCGCGGAAGTGCTCGGGGCCGCGGTTGGCGCGGTCGCCGTCGAGCACTTCGGTCAGGGTGCCGCCGACCTCGACCCGGGAGGCGAAGCCGTCGGGATACATCTCGGCGATCGAGGGAGCGAAGACGACGTCGACGCCCGCCTCCGCGGCGAGCCGCAGGTCACGCTCCTCGTCGCGCGGGTAGCGCTCGAGGTCCTCGCCGGGGCCGAACTGGGTCGGGTTGACGAAGAGGCTCATCACGACCAGATCGCACTCGGCTCGGGCCGCCCGCAGCAGCGAGACGTGGCCCTCGTGCAGGTAGCCCATCGTCGCCACCAGGCCGACCGTCAGCCCCTCGCGACGAGCCGGTGCGAGCGCAGCGCGAAGCGCAGCCTTGGCGCGGAACACGCTTACGGCCGCATCCTGGTGGGGGGTTTCGCCGGAGACGAGGTTCAGATTCATCAGGTCCATGCCCTTCGGGTCACGGCCGTCGATACCGATTATAGGCAGCCTCACGGTCCGCCTCGGGGCGAAGCTAAAAACATCGGCAAAAGTGATCTACCCGGCGCTCGCTACCGCAATCGGGGACAACAGCAACTACCCCTAGCCAGGAGGATCCGATGGGTACCAACAGAGAGCTTGCGCAGATCGACAGCGGCGGTGCGATCGCCGAAGCAGCACACGAAGCAGTCGAGGGGCTTGACGCCGGCGACAGCCGCCGTGGCTTCCTCAAGAAGGCCGGCTTGGCCGGCGGCTCGATGGTGGCCGGTGGCGCCCTGCTCAGCGCCCTGACCCCCGCCGGGGCGATGGCCGCGGGCAAAGGCCGCCCGCCGGCGAGCTTCGGAAAAGGCGACGTGGGCATCCTCAACTACGCCTTGACGCTGGAGTACCTCGAGGCCGCCTTCTACAACGAGACGACCGCCAACAACAACAAGAAATCGTTCCTCAAGACCGCTCAGGAGAAGGCCTTCCTGAAGGAGACGACGACCGACGAGAACGCCCACGTCAAGTTCCTCAAAAAGGCACTCGGCAGCAAGGCGACGGCGGCCCCGAAAGTTGACTTCGGTGCCACCACCTCGAGCCGCGACGCGTTCATCAAGACCGCGGTCGCACTCGAGAACACCGGCGTCCACGCCTACCTCGGCCAGGTGCTGAACATCAGCAACCCCGCCTACGTCGCGGCCGCCGGATCGATCCTGACCATCGAGGCGCGTCACGCCTCCGTCGCGGGCCTGCTGCTGAAGGCGACGCCTGCCAAGATCTCGCCCGACGGTGCCTTCGACACGCCGTTCACGGCTGCTGAAGTCCTCAAGGCCGTCGAAGCGACCGGGTTCCTCAAGTAAGGTCGCCGAGAGGTCGAAGAAAGGACACCATGCCCAATATCGGACCACTAGAGATCGGCATCGTCTTAATCGTTGCCCTGATCGTCTTCGGACCGAAAAAGCTGCCCGACCTGGGTCGCTCGCTCGGAACCAGCATCCGCGAGTTCAAAGGCAGCATCGGCGGCAGCGATGATGAGAAGGACGAGAAGCCGGTCGTCGAGAAGAGCGTCGAGAACAGCGCCTAGCGCTTACTCACCGTCCCCCGGCTCGACGAAGTCGATCTGACGGATCGGCTTCGCCGGTGCCCCGGCGGCGATCGTCCGCGGCGGCAGGTCGGCGGTGACCACCGAGTTGGCGCCGACCACGCAGCGCTCGCCGATGGTGACGCCGCTGGTGACCACGCAGTTGACGCCGAACCAACAGTTGGGGCCGATCTCGACCGGCCCCTTCGACGTGAAGCCCTGCCAAGTGATCGGCACCGTCGGGTCGTCGTAGCGGTGCTCGGCGTCGCCGACGAAGCAACCGTTGGCGAGCATCGTGTGGTCGCCGATCGCGACCCGGCCCTGGGCGGCGATCATCGTGTTGCGGTTGAGGAAGCAGCCGGCGCCGATCTCGATTTCGCCCTCCGGCGCCAGGGTCAGCCAGCAGCCGGGCTCCAGCAGCGTGCCGGCGCCGATTCGCAGCCGGCCCTCGTCGAGCGCCTCGAGCAGCTCGCCCTCGACCGGGTGGCGGATGAAGAAGCCGCCGCGGGCGGCGTGGCGGTTGATCCGCCAGCGTCGCAACAGCCGCTGGTTGCGCTCGTACCAGCGCCGCTTCACCCACCAAACCCGCCACCCGCGCTCCATCCCCCCACGTTAACCCAGGCCGACGGGCCGATAACGGGTCCATATCTCCCGAAATCGGCCCGTCGGCGGAGGGTGGCGCATAGGATGCGCGGCGTGAGCGAGCTGCGTGGTGGCATCGACCTCGGCGGCACCAAGATCCAGACCGCGATCGTCGACGCCACCGGCGAGGTGCTGGGCCAGGCGCGGCGGCCGACGCCGACCGACGGCGGCCCGGCCGGGGTCGCCGAGCAGATGGCGGAGGCACTTCGCGAGGCAGCGACGATGGCGGGGGTCGAGCCGTCGGAACTGCAGGGCGTCGGTGTCGGCTCCCCCGGCGACGCCGACGAGAAGACCGGAACCGTCTCCTCGGCCAAAAACCTGCCGGACTGGGAAGGCAGCTTCCCGCTCGGTGAAACGCTGGCGGAGGCGCTCGGGACCGAGGTCCGCGTCGGCAACGACGTCCAGGTCGCGACCGAGGCGGAGTTCCACCTCGGCGCCGGGCGCGAGTTCCAGAGCCTGATCGGGGTCTTCTGGGGGACCGGCGTCGGCGGCGGTCTCGTCCTCGACGGCAAGCCCTGGCTCGGCCGCGGCGCCGCCGGAGAGATCGGGCACATGGTCGTCAAGCGCGGCGGCGCCAAGTGCCCCTGCGGGCGCAAAGGCTGCATGGAGGCCTACGCCGGTCGCTCGGCGATGGAAGCCGAGGCCCGTCGCCAGTACGAAGAGGGCCACAAGACCGACCTCTTCAAGCTGATGGAGAAACACGAGAAACCGCGCCTGACCAGCGGCATCTGGGAGCGCGCGATCGACCACGGCGACGCGCTCGCCGAGCGCTTGATCGACCGCGCGATCGAGGCGCTGGGCACCGGCGTCGCCTCCGCCGTCAACCTGATCGACCCGGAAGCGATCATCATCGGCGGCGGCCTCGGGATCCGCTTCGGGGAGCGCTACATGGAGCCGCTGACAAAAGAGATGAGCAAACACCTCTTCGTCGACGAACGCCCGCCCGCGGTGCGGGTCGCCACCCTCGGCGACCTCGGCGGCGCGATCGGCGCTTCCCTTTTGTTTGCCCGCTAGACGCGGCCTGACGTCTGCCGCTGCTGCCGCGCGATCGCGTCCACCAGGACCGCCAGCAGCAGCACGCCGCCGGTGACCATGTATTTGACCGCCGAGGAGAGCGAGAGCAGGTCCATCCCGTTCGAGATCGAGCCGATCACGAGGGCGCCGAGCAGCGCCGTCCAGACCGAGCCGCGGCCGCCGAAGAGGCTGGTGCCGGCGATCACGGGACCGGCGATCGCCAGCAGCAGGAGTTCGTTGCCGCCCGAGTTCTGGTTGACGGCGAAGAGGCGCGAGGCGGCCATGATGCCGCCGATCGCCGCCATCGAACCGGCAATCGTGAAGACCGCGACCCGCACCCTGTTGACGCGGATGCCCGCCCGCCGCGCCGCCTCGGCGTTGCCGCCGACGGCGAAGACGTGGCGGCCGAAGCCGGTGCGCTTGACCACGAACTCCATGCCGACCACGAAGGCGAGCAGGATCATCACCGCCAGGGGCACGCCGCGGTCGGAGTTGAGGACCGCGACGGCGACGATCACGACCGCGGCGAGGAAGACGAAGCGAATGACGAGCGGCAGCGGATTGCTGTCGTCCAGCCCAGCCGCGACGCGCCTGCGATAGCCGAGGGCGAGGACGCCGCCGTAGGCAGCGATGATCACCGCCGCGAAGATCCACCCGACCGTGTCGGAGTAGAAGGTGTTGGCGAGGCCGGTGATCTTGGGGTCGTTGATGTTGAGCGAGCCGGTCCCGCCGAGCACTTGCAATAGGGCCCCCTGCCAGGCCAATAAGCCCGCAAGGGTGACGACGAAAGAGGGCACGACGAAGCGACTGAACAGGGAGCCCTGGATGAACCCGATCGTGGCGCCGACGCAGATCGCGGCGGCGATCGCCAGATAGGGGCTCCAGCCGTGCTTGACGCTTAGGACCGCCATCACCGCCGCCGAGAGGCCGCTGACAGCGCCGACGGAGAGGTCGATCTCCCCCAGCAGAAGCACGTAGACGATGCCGACCGAGATCAGGCCGATCGCCGTGATCTGCAGCATCAGGTTGGTCAGGTTCTGGGCCGAGAGGAAGCGGTCCTCCTGGGACTGGAAGATGATCCAGATCACCGCCAGGCCGAGCACGACCCGGACCGAGGCGAGGTCCCCCTGGACGAGCCGCCGCAGCGTCTGGGCCGTGGTCGAGGTGCGTCCGGTCCCCTCGTCGGCAGTGGCGGTCTCCGTCGCGCTCATCCCCCCTCCTCCTCTGGTTGTTGCTCCCGTTTCTCATGGCCCTCGCCGACCCCGGTGATCGCGCCGATGACCTGCTCCTCGGTCGTTTCGCTGGCTGCGAACTCGCCCGCGGAGCGGCCGAGGCGAAGGACGAAGATGCGATCGGCGACCTGGAACATGTCGGCGAGGTTGTGGCTGATCACGACGACGCCGAGCTCGCGCTCGCGCAGGCGCCGGATCAGCGCCAGCACCTGTTTCGTCTGCGGCACTCCGAGCGCCGCGGTCGGCTCGTCGAGCAGCACGACCTTCGGCTCGCCCAACAGCGAGCGGGCGACGGCGACCTGCTGGCGCTGGCCGCCGGAGAGGGTCCCGACCTCGCTGCGCAGGCTCGGGATCGTCACCGCCAGGTTCGAGAGCAGGTCGGCGGTCTCGTGCTCCATCCGCACCTCGTCGAGCTGGCGCGAGGCCACACCCAGACCGGACGAGACGAGCTCGCGGCCGAGAAAGAGGTTGGCGACGACGTCGAGGTTGTCGCAGAGCGCCAGGTCCTGGTAGACGGTTGCGATCCCCAGTTCGGTCGCGTCCTGCGGCCGCGAGATCGAGACCTCGGAGCCCTCGAAGCGGATCGTCCCCCGGTCGGCCGAGTGAATGCCGGCGATCGCCTTCACCAGCGTCGACTTGCCGGCGCCGTTGTCGCCGACGAGGCCGACGACTTCGCCCGCGTTGACGGCGAAGTCGACCCGGTCCAGGGCCTGGACCGGGCCGAATCGCTTGCTCACTCCTTCCAGCTCGAGGAGCGGCGTGCTCGCTGCGCTCATCTCAGCCCGAGATTCCCGCTTCTTTGCAGGCGGCCGCGTAGGGACCGGTGCAGAGTTCCGAGGCGGAGACGAAGCCGTCGGCGACCACCGTCGATTTGACGTTTTCCTTGGTCACGGCGATCGGGTCCAGCAGCACCGACGGGACATCGGTTTTGCCGTTGTTGATTTCTTCGGTGACTTTGTCTTTGGGAACTTCTTTGCCTTCTGCGAGGGCGATCGCGATTTCGGCGCTGATCTCGGCTTGCGGCGGAATCGCCTTGTAGATCGTCATGTACTGCTGGCCGGCGAGGATCCGCTGCAGGCCCGCGACGGTCGCGTCCTGGCCGGTGACCGGCCGTTCTTCGGGGTTGATCCCGGCGCCTTTCAGCGCCGCGATCGCGCCGCCACCGGTGTCGTCGTTGGCGGCGTAGATGCCGGCGAAGCCGTCGTTGCCGAGCGCGGTGATCGCCTGCTGCGCCTCGCGCTGGGCGTTTTCGGCGGTCCAGCCGGGCGTGTCGTACTCCTTGGCGACGTCGACCCCGGCGGCTTCGAACCCTTTGTGAGCGCCGGCTTTGAAGAGCGCCGCGTTGGGGTCGGCCGGGTCGCCGTTGATCATGATGACCGGCCCTTTGGGGCTGCCGTCTTCTTTGAGTTTGTTGGCCAGCGTTTCGGCCTGGAGTTCGCCGACTTTTTCGTTGTCGAAGGAGATGTAGGCGTCGACCTCGCCGTTTTCGATCAGGCGGTCGTAGCTGACCACCGGCACATCCTGGGCGTTCGCCCTTTCGGCAATCGCCGCCGCCGATTTCGAGTCCATCGGATCGAGGACGAGGACGTCCGCGCCTTTGGTCAGGGCCGCTTCGCCCTGCGACTGCTGTTTTTCAGCGTCGCCGGCGGCGTTGAAGTAGATGACTTCGCAGTCGGGGCATTTTTCCGACACCGCATCTTCGAAGTCGGGCCTATCGTTGGTTTCGTAGCGAGGCGTTTCGTTTTCCGGCAGCAGCAGCGCGATCGTCAAACCACCCGCACCACCTCCGCCGCCTTCGCTAGCGGTGTCATCGCTGCCGCCACAGCCGGCGGCCACGAGGCTAATTGCGAGCAGTGCCGCCAGCGCCGCCGCAAATGCGAGGCGCTTCGGCTGAGCAGGTTTCGGCATGTTCTCCCTTTCGGTAAGCGGTACGCGCTATTCCGACACTCCCCATACCCACTGAAGCGAAAAACATTCGCGCGCGGCGCGGAACTCGCTTGATCAGGCGTTCTAGGCGGCGGCGGAGAGCTGGCGCTTGGCGCCGCGCTTGGGCTTGGCCGGCTCGACCAAGTTGGCGAGGAAGCTGCCGGTGTAGGAGCCGGCGACGGCGGCAACCTCCTCTGGCGTGCCGGTGGCGACGATCTCGCCGCCGCCTTCGCCGCCCTCGGGACCGAGGTCGACGAGCCAGTCGGCGGTCTTGATCACGTCGAGGTTGTGCTCGATCACAACCACCGTGTTGCCGGCGTCGACGAGGCGGCCGAGCACGTCGAGCAGGCGCTGGACGTCGGCGAAGTGGAGCCCGGTGGTCGGCTCGTCGAGG
>JAENWU010000104.1 GCA_016649905.1 Thermoleophilia bacterium | reverse complement strand
TTGTCGATCTGGCTGAGCCCGTCGATGCCGTCGTGGGCGCCGGGGCGCAGCTTCGCCTGGTGCAGCCGGTTGGCGACCGAGTGGTGCAGGGTCTCGTTGATCAGGGTCGACTTGCCGGAGCCGGAGACGCCGGTGACGCAGCAGAAGACGCCGAGCGGGATCGTCACGTCGACGTCCTTGAGGTTGTGTTCGCGGGCACCGCGGACGAGCAGCGCGCCACTCGGCTCGCGGCGCTGCTCGGGGACCTCGATCCGGCGCTTGCCGGAGAGGTACTGGCCGGTCAGCGAGGCGGGGTTCTTGGCGACTTCCTTCGGGGTGCCGGCGGCGATCACGTGGCCGCCGTGCTCGCCGGCGCCGGGACCGAGGTCGACCAGGTGGTCGGCGGCCATCATCGTCCCCTCGTCGTGCTCGACCACGATCACGGTGTTGCCAAGGTCGCGGAGGCGGTCGAGGGTCGCGATCAGCTTCTCGTTGTCGCGTTGGTGGAGGCCGATCGAGGGCTCGTCGAGCACGTACATGACGCCGACCAGGCTGGAGCCGATCTGGGTCGCCAGCCGGATCCGCTGCGCCTCGCCGCCGGAGAGCGAGCGGGCCGAGCGGGCCAGCGAGAGGTAGCCGATGCCGACGTTGTCGAGGAAGGCGAGCCGTTCGTCGATCTCGCGCACGATCAGGCGGGCGATCGCCCGCTCGGTCTCGGTCATTTCAAGGGCGTTGATCCACTCGGCGGCAGCACGGGCGGAGAGGTCGCTGTACTCGGCGATGCTGATGCCGCCGACCTTGACCGCGAGGCTCTCGGGCCGCAGGCGGGCGCCCTCGCACTGCGGGCACGGCTGCTCGGCCATGTAGCTCTCGATCCGCTCCCGGCTGGTCTCGGAGTCGGTCTCCTCGTAACGGCGCTGGAGGTTGTTGACGATGCCCTCGAAGCGCACCTTGTAGGAACGCCGGCGGCCGAAGCGGTTGGTGTAGGTGACCTGGTGGCGATCCTCGCCGGTGCCGTAGAGGAAGATCTCCTTCTCGTCCTTCTTCAGCTTCGACCAGGGCTTGTCGGCGTCGACCCCGTACTCCTCGGCGACGGCCGCGATCAGCCGTCGCCAGTAGGCGGTGATGCCGCGGTTCCAGGGCTGTAGGGCGCCCTCGGCCAGCGAGAGGGTCGGGTCGGGGACGACCAGGTCGGGATCGATTACGCGCTGGAAGCCGAGCCCGTGGCAGCGCTCGCAGGCGCCGTGGGGCGAGTTGAAGGAGAAGATCCGCGGCTCCAGCTCGGGGATCGAGGTGCCGCAGCTGAGGCAGGCGAACTGCTCGGAGAAAAGCAGCGTTTCGCCCGCCTGCTCGCCCTCGATGATCTCGACTTCGATCAGCCCGGCGGCGAGCCCGCCGGCGGCCTCGACCGACTCCGAGAGCCGGCGGCGCAGGTCGTTTTTCATCACCAGGCGGTCGACGACGACTGAGATGTCGTGTTTGAACTTCTTGTCGAGGACGATCTCCTCGTCGAGCCGGCGCAGCTCGCCGTTGACCTTGACCCGCGAGTACCCCTCGAGCCGCATCTGCTCCATCAATTTCCCGTACTCGCCTTTGCGACCACGGACGACCGGGGCCATGACCATGAATTTGGTCCCGTCCGCCAGCGTCATCAGCCGGTCGACGATCTGCTCCTGGGTCTGGCCGGTGATCTCCTCGCCGCACTCGGGACAGTGCGGGACGCCGATCCGTGCCCAGAGCAGGCGCAGGTAGTCATAAATCTCGGTTACGGTCCCCACCGTCGAGCGCGGGTTGCGCGAGGTGGTCTTCTGATCGATCGAGATCGCCGGCGACAGTCCCTCGATCGAGTCGACGTCGGGCTTCTCCATGACGCCGAGGAACTGGCGCGCGTAGGCGGACAGCGACTCGACATAACGCCGCTGCCCCTCGGCGTAGATCGTGTCGAAGGCCAGGCTCGACTTACCCGAGCCGGAGAGGCCCGTGATCACGATCAGCGCGTCGCGCGGTAGCTCAACGTCGACGTCCTTGAGGTTGTGCTCGCGGGCGCCGGAGATGACGATTCGATCAGAAGCAGGCACTACCTACGAGTGTACCCAGGCGAACAGATGTTCCCCCGGGGCGCGGTCGTATTCCCCTCCGCTATGCGAACAGAACTACGACCGCCACAGCTGACGGAGTGGGGTCGGGGGGCGATACCGCGACGCGGTCGTACTTGACTCCGTTATGCGGAGCGAACTACGACATCACCACGAGCTCGCGGCGGTTGCGGCCCGGCAGCACGGCATCGTCTCGCATCGGCAGTTGAGAGAGCTCTGTTACTCCGAGGGCGCCATCGCCAGGGCGGTCCAGGCCGGACGCCTGCATCCTGTCTTCCGTGGCGCCTTCGCGGTCGGCTACGCCGCCCGCTCGCCCCACCGGCTCTGCATGGCGGCGATTCAAAGCTGCGGCGCAGGGGCATTGCTGAGCCACTTCACGAGTGCCTGGCTCTGGGGCCTCGGAGCGCCCGGACCGGTTCGGCCCGAAGTGACGGTTCCGACGCGTGGGCATAGACGGGCGGGCCTCGTAATCCATCACTCGACCATCCTCGATGCCGAGGACAGAGCGGAGATCGAGGACCTACCGACGACCTCCGTGGCTCGCACGCTGCTCGACCTCGCCGGCATCCGGAGAGGTCGGCACCTGCCGGGGACGATCGACCGGGCACGACGAAGGGGCCTGCTCGACATCGCTTCGATCGATGCGCTGCTCGTTCGCGCTGGGGGGCATAGAGGTCGCGGGCCGCTTCTGCGAACCATCGAGATCTACCGGGAGCAGGTCTCCGACCGGGCACGCTCCGAGCTCCTCCTGCTCGCCCTCGTGAAAGAGGCGGGCTTGCCACGACCGGCCATCAACCTGTTCGTCGCGGGTCACGAGGTCGATGCGTATTGGGAGGACGAGCGGTTCGCGATCGAAGTCGATGGATGGGAAAACCACCGGACTCGCGAGGCATTCGAGCGGGATCCACTCAGGATCGAGGACCTCAAGCTGGCCGGGATCGACGCAATCAGAATCACCGCACGCAGGATCGAAACGAAGCCGGACGAGGTCGCCGCGCGCCTCCAGCACCATCTCGCAAGGCGTCGAGCCGAACTGGGACGCTGATCACAAGCCGGCGGTCGTATTTCAATCCGCATACCGGCGTGAAATACGACCGCCGCCGAGGGACCGAGGAGATGGGACGGCGCGGAGGTCTGTGGGTGAAGGTGCGGGGGCGCTAAAGGGCGGCGGCGAGCTTGCGGCGGTAGTCGCGGGCCTCGGGGGAGGCGGGGTCGGCTTCGTTGAGAATGCCGATGAAGGCGCGGCGGATCAGGTCGCGATGCTCGTCTGGAGCATCGCGGAGCTCGTCGAGCAGGGCATCGAGCGCTGCGTCGCGGTCGCCGCGGTCGAGAGCCTCGAAGGCCTCGCTGCCGATCCCGGCTTTGGCGAGGCGGACGCGGGCGGCGATCCCGGCCGCGGCGAAGTCCTCCTGGTGGGCCTCGACCGCCTCCAGCGCCTCGTCCTCCGCCCCGCGCTCGAGCCGGGCCCGGCCCAGCGCGACCGCGACGTCGGCGCGGCGGGGCTCCAGTTCGGCGGCCTCGCGCAGCGAGAGCTCATCGCCGGCGGCGAGCAGCTCGTCCACCTTCGAGGGAAGCAGCGAGTCGAAGAAGGCCTCGACCTGGGCTTTGGGGACGGCGCCGACGAACTCGTCGACGACCGTGCCGTCGCGGAAGGCCTTCACCGCGGGGATGCCCTGGACGCCGAAACGCTGCGAGAGCCCCTGGTTGGAGTCGACGTCGACCTTGGCCAGCAGGACCTTGCCACCGCGGCTCGCCTCTGCCGCTTCCAGGGCCGGCCCCAGGGTCCGGCAGGGGCCGCACCACTCGGCCCAGAAGTCGACCACCACCGGGGTCTTCCCCGAAAGCTCGACGACGTCGCGATCGAAGGTCGCTTCGGTTACGGCGATGGCCATGGTGGGAGCTTAGTCAGAGGCACCGGCCGGTTCCTTGTGCCGAAAGTATCGACGCGTTAGGTTGGTCTCGGGCGGGGATCGATCGAGGAGGAGAGATGTCGAACGTCGATAGTGCCCGTTCCGCCTACCAGGCATTCGGACAGGGCGACCTGGCCACCCTGCAGGAGTCCTTCGCCGAGAATGCCGTCTGGGTCACCTCGGACGAGTTGCCGCTCGGGGGAACGACCGAAGGCCGAGACGCGATCCTGGCCAACTTCGCGCAGATACCCAACTACTGGACCTCGTTCAGCGTCGAGCCCGAGGAGTTCATCGACGCCGGCGACCACGTCATCGTCAAAGGCACCCAGCGCGCCGGCAACGACAAAGGCAGCTTCGAGGCGCCGTTCCTGCACCTGCTCCAGTTCGAGAACGGCAAGACGGTGCGGGGCGAATTCTTCACCGACAGCGCCAAGGCGGCGAAGCTGCTGGCGTAGACCACTGCAGCCTAAGCGCCGGCGGTCATCCCGTCGAGGTCGCGGCGCAGCTCCTTGAGCTCGTCGCGGATCCGGCCCGCCTCCTCGAAGCGGAGGTCGTCGGCGGCGGCCAGCATTTCCTCCTCCAGCGTCACGATCGTGCGCGCGAGGTCCTCCGGCGTCTCGAAGTCGTCGCCGCGGCGACGGCGCCGTTTGGCCGGCGCCCGGTCCTCCATCGCCAGGAAGTCGGACATCTCCGAGATCCCCTTGCGGACGGTCTCCGGGGTGATCCCGTGCTCCTCGTTGTAGGCGAGCTGGATCTCCCGGCGGCGGTCGGTCTCGCTCATCGCCGCCCGCATCGCGTCGGTCTCCCGGTCGGCGTACATCACCACCCGCCCGTTGACGTTGCGGGCCGCCCGCCCGATCGTCTGCACGAGGCTGGTCTCACCGCGCAGGAAGCCCTCCTTGTCGGCGTCGAGGATCGCCACCAGCGAGACCTCGGGCAGGTCGAGACCCTCGCGCAGGAGATTGACGCCGACGAGGACGTCGTACTCGCCGAGCCGCAGGTCGCGAATGATCTGGATCCGTTCCAGGGTGTCGACCTCGGAGTGCAGGTAGCGGACCTTGATCCCGTACTCGAGCAGGTAGGCGGTCAGGTCCTCGGCCATCTTCTTGGTCAGCGTCGTCACCAACACCCGCTCGCCGGCCGCGGCGACCTTGCGCGCCTCGTTCATCAGGTCGTCGATCTGGTTGCGGGTCGCGCGCAGCTCGATGTAGGGGTCGATGATCCCGGTCGGGCGGACGATCTGCTCGACGATCCGGGTCGACTCGGCTTTCTCGAACAGCCCCGGCGTCGCCGAGACCATGACCAGCTGCGGGACCCGTTCGAGGAACTCGTCGAACTTCAACGGCCGGTTGTCGATCGCCGAGGGCAGGCGAAAGCCGAAGTCGATCAGCGTCGTCTTGCGCGAGCGGTCGCCCTCGTACATGCCGCCGATCTGCGGAATCGTCTGGTGGGACTCGTCGACGAAGACGACGAAGTCGTCGGGGAAGTAGTCGATCAGGGTGTGCGGCGGCGTCCCCGCCTCGCGGCCGTCGAGGATCCGCGAGTAGTTCTCGATCCCCGAGGTGAAGCCGAGCTCCTTGATCATCTCGAGGTCGTAGGCGGTGCGCTGGCGCAGGCGGTGCGCCTCGAGCTGTTTGCCTTCGCCCTCGAGTTCGGCCGTGCGCGATTCGAGTTCGGCGCGGATCTCATCGACGGCGCGCTCGACCGTCTCGTCTTTGGTCACGTAGTGGGAGGCCGGCCAGACCGAGACGTGGTCGATCGTGTCGAGGATTTCGCCGGTCAGCGGGTCGAAGTGCTGGATCCCCTCGATGTCGTCGCCGAAGAGGGAGATCCGGTAGGCCGACTCGGCGTAGGCGGGCATGATCTCCAGCACCTCGCCGCGGACCCGGAAGGAGCCGCGGCCGAGCACCGAGTCGTTGCGCTGGTATTGCATTTTCACCAGCTTGCGGAGGACCTCGTCGCGGTCGATCGAGGCGCCGACTTTGAACAGCTGCATTTTTTCGTTGTAGACCTGCGGCGAGCCGATCCCGTAGATGCAGGAGACCGAGGCGACGATGATCACGTCGCGGCGGGCGAACAGCGACGCCGTCGCCGCGTGACGCAGGCGGTCGATCTCGTCGTTGATCGAAGAGTCCTTCTCGATGTAGAGGTCCTGGGCCGGAACGTAGGCCTCCGGCTGGTAGTAGTCGTAGTAGGAGACGAAGTACTCGACCGAGTTGTCAGGGAAGAACTCACGGAACTCGTTGCAGAGCTGCGCCGCCAGCGTCTTGTTGTGGGCGATCACCAGCGAGGGCCGCTGCACCTCGGCGATCGTCGCCGCCATCGTGAAGGTCTTGCCGGTCCCGGTGGCCCCGAGCAGGGTCTGGAAGCGTTCGCCACCGCGCAGCCCCTCGGCGAGACCGGCGATCGCCTTCGGCTGATCGGCGGTCGGCGTGTAGGTGTCGTTGAGGTTGAAATCGGGCACTCGTTGAAAATAGCGGGCGGGCAACTCGGCCCTTGGCGACTTTGTTTCACCCCTCGGAACAAAGTCGCCAACTGAAAGACTGCGGCCCGTGAGCCGCTCGCGCGCAGCCCTCGCCGCCTTCTTCGCCGTCGCCGGCGCCAACCACTTCGTCAACCCGCGCAGCTACGAAGCGATCGTGCCGCCCGCGATCGCCGACCGCAAGCGCGAGACCGTCGTCGTCAGCGGCGTCGCCGAGATCGTCGGCGGGCTCGCCGTCCTCCACCCCGCCAGCCGCCGGTTTGGCCGCTGGTGGTTGCTGGGTCTGCTGCTGGCGGTCTTCCCCGCCAACGTCCACATGGCGGTCAGCCCCGAGCAGGTGCCGGGGCTCGACCTGCGGAAGATTCCTCGCTGGGCGCTCTGGGCGCGGCTGCCGCTGCAGCCGCTGGCGATGCTGTGGGTGTGGCGGGCGACCCGCCGCCGCTGATTGGCTCGCGCTCGGTCTTCGCCCAGTCGCCGCGTTCGGAGAGCTGGCGGGCGGTCGAGCGCACCAGCACCGGCCAGGGCCCCTCCTCGTTGGCGACGTCGTCGAGGGCGCTGAGGCGGTTGAACTGGCCGTTGCCGCCCATCCCGGCCGTCCCCCAGTGGTCGCGGCCCGCCTGGAAGAGGTGCCCGTAGACGGAGAACTCGACGTCCTGCAGCCAGGTCAGCGGGTGCTGGCGATTGTAGATCCGCACCAGCGACTGCATCCCTCCCACCTTGGGGTCGGCGAAATGGCTGGCGGCGAAGTGCGGCGCCGAGCCGCGCAGGCGGCCGTTGGCGTCGACGATGACGACGATCGTGTCGTCGCGCTCGGTGTGGCCGCGGAGGGCGCGGTAGGCGTAGTTGAGCGCCGCCGCCTTGCCCTGGCGGGCGTCCGGCGCCTTGCGGTGGAGGACGAAGAGGTCGGGATGCTCGATCCCGGCGAGGATCTCGGCGGTGCGGTCGTCGCAGCCGTCGTCGATCACGATCACCCGCCGGCGCGCGACCGGCAGCTCGATCAGGCGCTGGACCGAGTCGGCGATCGTCACCTCCTCGTTCAGCGCCGGCACCAGGAAGACCCAGGAGAAGGCGTCGGCGCCCTCGGGGGGCGGCTGCGGCGGGCGCACAATCGCCTTGTGGCCGCGGACGAACAGCAGCAGCGTCCAGAGGAACATCGCGACGACGCGCACCACCAGCTTGTGCTCGGGCAGCAGTCGAGTCGAACATGCGCCACAGGCCTATCGGTGCCTGTGCGCGCCTACTTGAGAGAAAGGAAATCTGTTGTAGGAAGCTGGCAGCGTGCGGCTACGGCAGGATTTCTTCGAGCAGCTCGCCGGCCGGGCCAAGGAAGTTCTGAAAAGTCTCGAAGGCGGAGCTGGCGTCGTTGATCAGTTCGATCGCCTGGTCAAGCGAGATGTCCTCGACCGTCGCCCGCAGCGGTCCGGCCAGCAGCGGGCTGAGGGCACCGGCGTCTTCGGCGTCCTCGACCGCCCGCAGCAGACCGGCGCGGATTGCCTTCGCCAGCTCGACGTCGCCGATCCCGTAGCGCTCGCGGAAGCGTTCCCGCGACTCTTCGGTGGCCAGCGCCTGGGCCAGGGTCTCGCGGCTGACCCCGAGTTCGCAAGCAGCGCCGTCGAGCGCCGAGAGCGAGAACTGCTGGGCGATCTCCTGCAGCCCACTGGGGTCGCGCCATTCGCGCTGCTTACAGGGGTCCTGGGTCTGCTCCGGGGTGTAGGAGGAGCCACCGGCGGCGAGGTAGGCACCGACGAGGACCAGCGCGGCGACGATCGCGCCGCCGACCAGGAGCTGGGAGCGGAATTGTGAGTTCACAGGTCCAGCCGCCGCGAGAGGGCGATCGGGATCAGCGCCAGAAGGCCGAGCAGGGCGGCGAGGCCGAAAGAGGGGCTGAAGGCGTGGGTGGCGCCGCGGTCGAGCTGGTCCTGGAGTTCGCCGCGCAGGGTTTCCACCTGGGCCCGCTCCTCGGGGTCGCTGGGCAGTGGCTGGAAGGCGGGGCCGATCGTCGGCACTTTGCCCTTCTCGCCGTCGAGGCGGTCGGCGATCTTGCCGGCGAGGTCGAGCTTGATCAGCGGCGACACCCGCGAATCGAGGATCACCGCGGTGCCGGCGTCGATCGCGTCGTCGCGCTGCTGGGCGATGTCGGCGGTGAAGATCGGCGTCAGCGCCAGCAGGCCGATGACGACGCCGGCGTGACGGGCCGAGATCGTCCAGCCGCCGTGGATCGCCTGCGGGGCGCGGCCGCCGAGCGCGGTCTCGGTCAGCGCCGAGAGCACCAGCGAGAGGCCGATCCCGACCAGGATCTGCGGTGGCACCGTCAGCACCACCTCGGCCTGCGGCAGCAGCGCCAACCCGGCGAGGCCGCCGGAGACGAGGACGGCGCCAGCGGCGGCGCGGGCCTTGGCCGAGGGGACGAGCGGGCCGAGTCGGCTGCCGAGCAGCGCCGCCAGCGGCATCACCGAGACGACGATCGCGGCGCCGATCGGGGTCAGGCGCCAGCCCTCGATCAGCAGCAGGACGAGCAGGAAGAGCGCCGCCGCGATCGCCGCCGAGACCATCGCCAGGGCGATGTTCGCCGCCAGGTGCGGGCGGCCGGTCTGCCGCACCTCGCGCTCGATCACCTTGGTCGCCATCTCGTGCTTGGCGACGGCGAGAATCGGCACCGCCGCGGCCAGCGCGATCGGCACCTGGATCAAGAAGATCGACTGCCAGGAGATGAGCTCGGTGAGGACGCCGCCGACCGCCGGGCCGAGCGCCGCACCGGTGGCGCCGGCGCTGGCCCAGACCCTGGTCGCCTGGCGCTCGGAGCCGACCGTGGCGGGCAGCAACTCCAGCGCCGCGGTCACGGCGGCGGCGCCGCCGAGGGCCTGGATGCAGCGGGCTAGGATCAGCGTCGAGAGCTCGTCGGCGAGGCCACAGGCGAGGCCGGCGCCGGCGAAGATCGCCATCC
>JAENWU010000149.1 GCA_016649905.1 Thermoleophilia bacterium | reverse complement strand
TCGGTCCACCACGGCCTCGAGGCGGCGACCAGCGAGGCGGAGCTGCTGGAGCTGGTGGCGGCGCTGGGGGAGGACGACGAGGTCGACGGGATCCTCGTGCAGCTGCCTGTGCCCGCCCACGTCGACCCCGACGCGGTCGTCGCCGCAATCGACCCCGGCAAGGACGTCGACGGCCTCACCCCCGTCAACGCCGGCCTACTCGCTCACGGCACTCCCGGTCTCGTGCCCTGCACCCCGGCCGGGGTGATGGAGCTGCTGGCCCACGAGGGCGTCGAGCTGGAGGGGGCCGAGGCGGTGGTCGTCGGCCGCTCGAAGTTGGTCGGCGTGCCGGTCGGGCGGTTGCTGCTGAGCGCCAACGCGACGGTGACGATCTGCCATTCGCGCACCCGCGATCTCGACGCCACCTGCGCCCGCGCCGACGTTCTCGTCGCCGCCGTCGGGGTGCCGCGCTTGATCGGCGCCGCGGCGGTGAAGCCGGGGGCGGTGGTGATCGACGTCGGCATGAACCGGCTCGAGGACGGCCTCGCCGGTGACGTCGACTTCGAGGCGGCGAGCGAGGTTGCCTCGGCGATCACCCCGGTGCCCGGTGGGGTCGGCCCGATGACGATCGCGATGCTGCTCGTCAACACCCTGCAGGCGGCGCGGCGGCGGGCCTGATGGTAAAACGAGCGGCCAGAGGTCCGCGACTACGCCCTGGAGAGGCGATCTTCGGCGCCTCGGCGGCAGTCCTCTTCGTGACCATGTTCATTCCCTGGTACGGCGTCAAGGTCTCCGGGCAGGTCCGAACCCTCGAGTTCATCGACACCAGCGTCGGTCGCACCGCCTGGCAGACGCTGGACGTGGTTTCACTGTTCCTGGTGCTGGCGATCGCCGCCGCGCTCGGGGTCGTGCTGCTGCGGGTGCTCGGCTCGGGCTGGAAGCCGGTGATCGCCCCTGGGGCGGCTGTCACCGTGCTCGGGGGGCTCGCCGTTCTCCTGATCCTCTTCCGCATCGTTGTGCCACCGAGCCTTGACATCGGTGGCCTCGCTCTCGAAGTGACGCCGAGTCTCGGAGCCTTCATCGGCCTCGCCGCCGCGCTCGGCATCGCCTATGGCGGCTACCGGGCAATGGGGGAGGAAGGGATCTCGTTCGCCAAGGTCGCCGACAACCTCGCTCCTAGGAAACCGAGGAAATCTGCCGCGAAGAAGAGCTAGCGCGCTCTTCCGCGACGCCGCGCGCGACCTGCTTGGCGAAGGCGATGACCGTCATCATCGGATTCACTCCAACCGAGGTGGGGAAGAGGGAGGCGTCGGCGACGTAGAGGTCCGTGGTCCCGTGCACGGCGCCGTCGATGCCGCAGGCCCCCTCACCAGGGTCAGCCGCCATCCGCGCCGTGCCCATCGGGTGGAATGCCTCCAGACGCAGCTCGGCCGGCTTGAAAGTCGTCGCCTCGAACTGGGCCAGGTCGCCGGGTTTGAGGACGCCGACCCGGGCGATGTTGGGATAGACCTCGGTGGCGCCGGCGGCAAAGTGAACTTCGGCGGCGCGGGCGATCCCGAACGCCAGCCGGCGCGCATCGGCGGCGGTCAGCTTGTAGCTGGCTCGCAGCGATCCTTCGGCGCCGAGGCCGACCTTGCCGGAGGACTGGTCGCAGAGGTGGACGCCGATCGAGCCGACGTGGCCGAAGTCGAGCATCGCCCGCTGGTGGTCGCGGCCGGCGCCGAGCAGCCAGGCGCCGCCGAAGGCGAGCGGGGTGAAGGTCGCCTCGAGCAGGACCCGCTCGTGCTCCCACTGGTCGATGTAGAAGCTCTGCATCACCCCGTCCCAGCCCCGCACCTCCTCGTCGTAGCGGGCGCCTACCCAGCAGGCGGGGTGGATGTGAAGGTTGCGGCCGACATGGCGACCGCCCAGCCCTGAGCGCTGCAGCAGCTCCGGCGTGCCGAGGGCGCCACCGGCGACGATCACCGCCCGCCGCGCCCGCACCGTGAAGGACCGCGTTCCCGCTGGCGGTCGTAATTGGCTCCGGATAGCGGAGCCAATTACGACCGCCGCCTCGACGCCGACCGCGCGGCCGTCCTCGACCAGGATCCGGTGCGCTTCGACCCCGGCGCGGACCCGCGCCCCGGCGGCCACCGCCCGCGGCAGATAGCTGACGTGCATCCCACGCTTGGCGTCGATCTCGCAGCCGAAGGGGCAGGAGCTGCACTGCACGCAGTTGCCGGCGTTGCGGAAGATCGGGGCGCCGCTGGCGCCGATCGCCGCCGCGCCCTCCATCGCCAGCTGACCGTTTCGGCCGATCCGCTCGGGATCGAGCTGGGTCACGTGCAGCGTCTCCTCGGCCTCGGCGAAGTCGGCGTCGAGGTCGTGGGCCCAGGAGATCCCGAAGTGCTGGCGCCAGTCCTCCAGAACCGGGTCGGGCGCCCGGAAGCAGGTGCCGGAGTTGATCACGGTGGTGCCGCCGACGACTTTCGCCACCGGCACCGGGATCGGCGGCCGCCCTTCGGCGATCGTCAGGCCGGCGTCGCGGTAGAGCTCGGAGATCGCCTCGAGGTGGTCGCTCGGGTAGTTGTCGCGGTTGTAGTGGCCGCCGGCCTCGAGCACGAGGACGTCGAGCCCGGCCTCGGCCAGCTCCGTCGCCGCGACCGCGCCGCCCGCCCCGGAGCCGATGATCAGCACGTCGCATTCCTCCCCCTCGCCCTGCGGCTCGGTGTCGCCGAGCGAACCGGCCGGCTCCGGCAACGAGCCGTCGGCGCGGGCGCAGCCGATCTCGAAACCGATTCGGTCCTGGACCTGCGGCGTCACCGCGTAGCCGAGGGTCGAGAACAGCTTCGCCATCAGCAGCAGGTCGTGGTGGAGCGACAGACGCGAGCGCTCGAGCCGGTGCAGGAAGTCCTCCTGCGCGGCCGGGTCGAGGCGGCTGAAGCGCCAGGGGAAGGGCAGCCACTCGAAGGCGCGCAGCCCCAGCCGTAGCCGGGTTAGGACCCGCGGCGAGGTGGTGGCGAGAAAACGGGCGACCGGCCCGGAGACGTCGACGTCGCGCTCGGCCGCCGGCAGGCCGTCGATTCCCGGCGCCATCGCCGCGCAGATCGCGCTCAGAGTCCGTTGCTCAGCGGCTGAGAGCCCTGGCGGGCGCCTTCAACCTGGGTCGACCGGCCGGCCGATCCTGCCGATCAGGCCCCAGAGCCCGAGCGCGACGAAGACCAGCGAGCCGTCGAGGAGGAAGTTGAGCAGGTAGGCGAAAACCTGTTCGTCGAAGATGAAGAAACTGAGCGTCGCCAGCGAGGAGGCGGTCTTGCCCGCCGCCAGGACCAGCAGCAGCCCCCGGTAGCGGACGACGTCCGTCTGCGCCAACAGGCAGATGCCGGTGATCACGACCATGTAGGCGAAACCGAGCGAGAGCCAGAGCTGCTCGTCCCCGTGCGGGGCGCTGGTGTTGTTGCCGAACCATTCGCCGAAGTCCGAGAGGAGGTCGAGCGTTCCGTTGGGCACGACGATGAAGAGCAGACCGACCACGGCGAAGGTCGCCGCGAGCAGCCGCAGGCTCAGAACGACGAATCTCTCGGCCGCGGGTCCCTGCATCCGCAGGAGACAATACTGGCTGGGCAGCCAGGAAAGGACCCGCGGCGATGCTGGGCTGCCGCCTAGAATGCCGCGGATGATCGACCGGGACCAGGTACTACACGTCGCTCGACTTGCCCGCTTGAAGCTGAGCGACGAGGAAGTGGAGCGGATGACGGAGGAGTTGTCGGGGATCCTCGCGCACGTCGACCGGATCTCGCAGATGGACCTGGACGGGGTCGAGCCGACCTCGCATGTGGTGGCTTTGGAGAACGTGCTGCGCGCGGATGTGCCGCGGCCGAGCTTGCCGCGGGAGGTGGCGCTGGAACCGGCGCCCGAACCGGTCGACGGCGCCTTCCGCGTCCCCTCGCCCCAGGCCGACGCCTGATGGGTGGCCTGCTGGAGCTGACCGTCGCCCAGGCGGCGGCGAAGATCGCCGCCGGTGAGGTCTCCGCCGAGGAGTACTTCGCGGCCTGGATGCAGGCGGCCGCCGGCGACGAGCTGAACGCCTACCTCTGGTCGGTCGAGAACCACGACGACTACCAGGTGGTCGACGGCCCGCTCAGCGGCATCCCGGTCGCGGTCAAGGACATCTTCTGCACCGAGGGCTCGCCGACCACGGCTGGCTCGAAGATCCTCGCCGGCTACCGGCCGCCCTACACGGCGACCGCGGTCGAGAAGCTCGACGCCGCCGGTGCCCGGGTGCTTGGCAAGACCAACATGGACGAGTTCGCGATGGGCTCCTCGAACGAGAACTCCGCCTACGGGCCGGTGCTGAACCCCTGGGATCGTGGCCGCGTCCCTGGTGGCTCCTCCGGTGGCTCGGCCGCCGCCGTCGCCGCTGGCCTGGCGCCGTGCGCGATCGGTACCGACACCGGCGGCTCGATCCGCCAGCCGGCCTCGCTCTGCGGGATCGTCGGCCTCAAGCCCACCTACGGCTCGATCTCCCGCTACGGGATGATCGCCTTCGCCTCCTCGCTGGACCAGTGCGGGCCGCTGACCCGCGACGTCACCGACGCGGCGCTGATGCTCTCGGCGCTGCAGGGTCGCGATCCCTGCGACTCGACCTCGGTCGGGATCGAGGGCGGCATCGTCGCCCCCAGCCGCGAGGACCTCAAGGGCCTGCGGTTTGGCGTCCCCGCCGAGCTCGCCCGCGACAGCTTCGAGTCGGGGGTGCGGGAGAACTTCGAGGCGACGCTGGGCCGGATCGAGGAGCTCGGGGGTGAGATCGCCGAGGTCGCCCTGCCGAGCGCCGAGCACGGGATCTCCGCCTACTACGTACTCGCCCCAGCCGAGGCCTCCTCGAATCTGGCTCGCTACGACGGCGTCCGCTACGGGCTGCGCTCCGGCGGCGACGGCGACCTGATCGAGATGTACGAGGCGACCCGCGCCGAGGGCTTCGGGACCGAGGTGAAGCGGCGGATCATGCTCGGCACCTACGCGCTTTCCTCGGGCTACTACGAGGCCTACTACGGGCAGGCGCAGAAGGTGCGGACGCGGATCGCCGAAGACTTCGCCGCCGCCTTCGCCGGCGTCGATTTCGTCGTCACGCCGACCTCGCCCTCGGTCGCCTTCGGCCTCGGCGAGAAAACCGCCGACCCGCTGGCGATGTACCTCAACGACTACTGCACGGTGCCGATCCCGCTCGCCGGCCTGCCCGCCATCTCGATCCCCAACGGGCTCGCCGGCGGCCTGCCGACCGGCTTCCAGATCGCCGGCCCGGCGTTCAGCGAGAACCGCATTCTCGACACCGCGCACGCGCTCGAGCAGGCGATCGGCTTCGACGGCTCAAAGGCGCGCGCATGACCGACTACGAGCCCGTCATCGGGCTGGAGATCCACGTCCAGCTCTCCACCAAGACGAAGATGTTCTGCTCCTGCGCCCTGTCCTTCGGCGAGGAGCCCAACACGCGCACCTGCCCGGTCTGCCTCGGCCTGCCGGGGGCGCTGCCCGTCCTCAACGCGCGGGCGGTGCACTTCGGGCTGGTGATGGGCCTCGCCTTCGACTGCGAGATCTCGCCGCGGTCGATCTTCCACCGCAAGAACTACTTCTATCCCGACAACCCGAAGGGGTACCAGATCTCCCAGTACGACATCCCGCTGTGCGTCGGCGGGCAGGTCGGCGACGTGCGGCTGCACCGCATCCACCTGGAGGAGGACGCGGCGAAGCTGATCCACCTCGGCGAGTCCGGGCGCATCCACGGCTCGTCGGCCAGCATCGTCGACTTCAACCGCGCCGGCACGCCGCTGGCGGAGATCGTCTCCGAGCCCGACCTGCGCTCCGCCGAGCAGGCGCGCGAGTGGCTGACGCTGCTGCGCGTGACGCTCCGCCAGCTCGGCGGAGCGCAGGTCGGGCTCGGAGACGATCTCCGCCAGCGGCGTGCCGGCGCGGTTGAAGTCGACGATGCTGGCCGACGAGCCGTGGAT
>JAENWU010000081.1 GCA_016649905.1 Thermoleophilia bacterium | reverse complement strand
GCCGCGACCGCCCGCGCCAGATCGCCGCCCGCGTCATCGAGCTCGGCCTCGACCGCCCGCGCTAGGCAGCCCACCCCGGCCGATCTCGTAATTCTGTCCGGATAGCGGGCAGAAATACGACATCGGACCCTGGCACGGAGCGGGCCAGACGTGGCCCGGCAGGGGGCGGCGCTGTCGTTGGCGCGTGCGGCGCTGGGCCCGAGCATTCGTGGGGTAATCGCAAATGCTCGGAAAGGAGCACCAGATGTTCCACCGCACGATCATCAGCGCCCTGCTCGCACTCATTGCCCTCGCCGTCCCGGCCGCCGCTTCGGCGGCGTCGAGCCCGGCGGTCGTCTTCTCCAAGGTCTCGAATATCGAAGGTGAGATCAAAGGCGGGCTCTACGCGGTCCGCGATGGCCGCCTCAACCAGCTGACCGAGGACCCGACCGACACCGAACCGAACTTCTCCCCCGACGGCCGCACGATCGCCTTCGCCCGCAACGGCGACCTCTTCTCGGTTCGGCCCGACGGCTCCGGCCAGCGGCAGCTGACCAGTGGCCCCGAGGTCGACTCGGTGCCGATCGTCGCCCCCAACGGCAAATACGTCGTCTTCGAGCGGCGGGCCAGCGCCGGCGCTCCGGCCGACCTCTACACCGTCGGCGCCACCGGGGGTGGCCTGCGGGCGCTGACGAGCGGGGCCAACGACGACCGCGAAGCCGTCTTCGCGCCTGACGGCAAGGCGATCGTCTTCGTCCGCGGCACCGCCGACGCGGCCGACGCGATCAACGACGACCTCTTCTCGGTGCGGCCGACCGGCGGCAACCTGGCACGGCTGACCACCACCGCCGTGGTCGACGAGTTCGCGCCCCATTACTTCGCCGGCGGCATCCTCTACAGCCGCGGCGAGAGCACCCCGGGGCCGGCCGCCTACGCCGACGTCTTCACGATGAGGCGCAACGGCACCAAGGTGAGGTCGCTGGTCGCCGGCGTCGGCTCGGCCTACGTCGAAGACGTCTCGCCCGACGGGCACACGGTCGTCTTCCGCCGCGACCAGGGTCTCTGGGCGAAGCGGATCGGCCCCGGCAAAGCCCGCAAGTTGAGCCAGCTGCCCGACAACTCGGAGACCAGCTCGGTCTTCTCCTCCAACGGCAAGCGGGTGGCCGCCTTCGTCGCCCTCGAAAACGAACAGATCCTGGTCTCGATCGACGTCGCCAACGGTCGCCAGACCCGGCTCGCCGACGCCGTCCACTACGGCGACGACGACGGAACGATCATCGGCCCGGTCATCGATTGGCAGCCGGTGCGCTAGCGCCCAACAGCAATGACGTCCCCCATCCGGCTGTATACATGGCCGGATGGGGGACATTTCCATCGGTTCGACGCTCGCCGGCTACCGGATCGACGCCGAGCTCGCTCGCGGCGGCATGGGGGTCGTCTACCGGGCGACCCACCTCGGGCTCGAACGGCCGGTGGCGCTGAAGGTGATCGCCCGCGATCTGGCCGGCCGCGAGGGCTTCCGCGAGCGCTTCCTGCGCGAGTCCCGCCTCGCCGCCCGCCTCGACCATCCGGCGGTGGTCCCGATCCTCGACTCGCGCGAGGTCGACGGCGAGCTGATCGTCGCGATGCGCCTGGTCCCCGGCGGCGACCTGCGCAAATTGATCGACCGCGAGGGGCCGCTGCAGCCGGAGCGGGCGGTGGCGCTGCTGGGCCAGGTGGCGGAAGCGCTCGACGCCGCCCATGCCGCCGGCATCGTCCACCGCGACGTCAAGCCCCACAACGTCCTCGTCGACGGCGACCGCGCCTTCCTCTCCGACTTCGGCCTCGCCAAGGCGCTGGGGGAGACCGGCATCGCCAGCGGCGCCTCGGTGGTCGGCACCGCCGAGTACATGTCGCCCGAGCAGTGGCGCGGCGGCTCCGTCGGCCCCGCCGCCGACATCTACTCGCTCGGCTGCGTGCTCTACGAGGCGCTGACCGGGATCCCGCCCTTCGCCCGCAAGGAAGCCGACACCGAACCGGAGATCCCGGAGGGGCTCGAGGAGGTGATCGAGCGCGCCGTCGCCAAGGACCCCGACAAGCGCTATCCGAGCGCGGGCGCCCTGATCGTCGCCGCCCGCGAGCGCCAGAGCGCCGACCTCGCCGCCACCCGGGTGCTCTCGGAGGGCGACGGCGAGCGGACCACGGCGCCGCTCGGCTGGGGCGCCGGACGCGCCACCCTGCGGCGGTTGCGCGGCCGCACGCTTGTTTTGGCCGCGGCCGGCGCGGCTGTGATCGCGGTGATGCTGGTCCTGGTCCTGGCGCTGGTCGGCAGCGGCGGGATCGACGTCTCCAAGCCGATCGCGATCGGCAAGGCGCCGCTACGGATCGCCGCCGGCTCGGAAGCGATCTGGGTGACCAGCGAACGCGACGGCACCCTGACCAGGCTCGACCCCGAGAGCGGCGATCCGGTCGGCGAGCCGTTCCAACTCGGCGCCGGGATCTCCGGCGTCGCGATCGGCTCGGGATCGGTCTGGGTCACCGACCCCGCCGCCGGCGAGCTGCTGCGGGTCGACCCCGCGAGCGGCGAGATCACCCAACGCATCCCCGTCCACGGCAGTCCCGGCCCGGTCGTCTACGGCGCTGGCCGGATCTGGGTGGCCGACAACGCCGCCGCCGGCATCACCGCCGTCAACGCCAAGGGCGGCCGCGTCCTCAAGCGCGGCATCGCCCCCCACCAGGAGCCGCTGCGCCTCGCCAGCGGCGGTGGCGGCCTCTGGGTCACGAGCGCCTCGACCGGCCGCCTGCGGCGGATCGACGAGAGCACGATGGTGCCGAGCGGCGCGATCATCGTCGGCCGCGGTCCCGCCGGCCTGACCGTCGCCGGCGGCAAAGTCTGGGTCGCCAACAGCCGTGCGAATACGGTCACCACGGTCGACGTCTCCACCCGGACCGTGGTCGGCGCCCCGATCGAAGTCGGCGAGCAGCCCGGCGGCGTCGACGCCGGCACCAGCGCGGTCTGGGTCACGACCGCGGCCGACGACGCCGTCACCCGTCTCGACCTGCAGAGCGGCGAGCGCGTCGGCGGCCCGATCCAGGTCGGCCCCGAACCGACCGCGGTCGCGGTGGGGGAGGGCGCGGTCTGGGTAGTGAACAACGGCGACGGCACCGTCACCCGGATCGAACCCTGAAGACCGGCCGTAATGGCTAGGATCGGAGATCGCGTGACCCAGGACATCGACCAGCTCGCCATCAACACCATCCGGACCCTCTCGATCGACGCGGTCGAGAAGGCGAACTCGGGCCACCCCGGCACGCCGATGTCGATGGCCCCGGTCGCCTACGAGCTCTGGCAGAACCACCTGCGCTACGACCCGGCCGACCCGGTCTGGCCCAATCGCGACCGTTTCGTGCTCTCGGCCGGCCACGCCTCGATGCTGCTCTACTCGATGCTCTTCCTCGCCGGCGTGCGCCGGGTCGACGAGGACTACGTCGTCCAGGACGAGCCCGCCTGTTCGCTGAAGGAGATCGAAAACTTCCGCCAGCTGCACTCGCGCACCCCCGGCCACCCCGAGTACCGCTGGACCTCCGGCGTGGAGACGACCACCGGCCCGCTCGGCCAGGGGATCGCGACCGCGGTCGGGATGGCGATCGCCTCCAAGTGGCAGGGCGAGCGCTTCGGCGCCGAGCTCTTCGACTTCGACGTCTACGCGCTCGCCGGCGACGGCTGCCTGATGGAGGGCGTCTCCCATGAATCGGCCTCGCTGGCCGGCCACCTCAAGCTCGACAACCTCTGCTGGATGTACGACAACAACCACATCACGATCGACGGCGACACCGCCCTCGCCTACGGCGACGACGTCCTCACCCGCTTCGAGGGCTACGGCTGGAACGTGGTCCGGGTCGGCGACGCCAACGACCGCTCGCTGCTCGCGCGCGCCTTCGACGCTTTCAAGGCCGAGACCGGCCGGCCGACGCTGATCGTGATCGACAGCCACATCGGCTGGGGCTCGCCGAACAAGCAGGACACCGAGTCCGCCCACGGCGAACCGCTCGGGAAAGAGGAGGTCGTGCTGACCAAGCGGGCCTACGGCTGGCCCGAGGACGCTCAGTTCCTCGTCCCCGAGGGCGTCCGTGAGCGTTTCGACGAGCTGATCGGCAGGCGCGGCGCCGAGCTCAGCGGCGCCTGGAAGCAGGTGCTGGCCGACTCCGAGCACGCCGGGGAGATCGAGATGATGCAGCGCCGCCAGCTCCCCGACGGCTGGGACAGCACGATCCCGACCTTCGAGGCCGACGAAGAGAAGGGCCTGGCGACCCGCAAGGCGTCGAACAAGGTCGAGAACGCAATCGGCGAAAGGGTGCCGTGGCTGATCGCCGGCTCGGCCGACCTCACCGACTCGACCTCGGTCCGGCTCACCTTCGACGGCGCCGAGAACCTCGAGCCCGACAACTTCGGCGGCCGCCAGGTCCACTTCGGGATCCGCGAACACGCCGCCGCGACCGCCTGCAACGGGATGTCGCTCTGCAAGATCCGGCCGCTGTGGTCGACCTACCTCACCTTTTCCGACTACGGCCGGCCCGGGATCCGCCTCTCGGCGCTGATGGAGCTGCCGGTGATCCACCTCTTCACCCATGACTCGATCGGGCTCGGCGAGGACGGTCCCACCCACCAGCCAATCGAGCAGCTGTCCTCGCTGCGGGCGATGCCCCACCTTGACGTGGTCCGGCCTGCCGACGCCAACGAGGTCGCCGAGGCCTGGCGGCTCGCGATCGAGCGCACCCACAACCCAATCGCGCTCGTCCTCACCCGCCAGAACGTGCCGGTCTTCGACCGCAGCAGATACGCCTCCGCCGAGGGTGTCCAGAAAGGCGGCTACGTGCTCGCCGACTGCGAAGGCGAGCCGGAGCTGATCCTGATCGCGACCGGCAGCGAGGTCTTCCTCGCCCTGGGCGCCCACGAGACGCTCTCGGAAGAGGGCATCCGCTCGCGCGTCGTCAGCCTGCCCTGCTGGGAGATCTTCGACCGCCAGGACGCCACCTACCGCGACGAGGTCCTGCCGCCAGGGGGGGCGGTGAGGGTCGCGATCGAGGAGGCCTCGACGTTCGGCTGGGAGCGTTACGTCGGCAGCGACGGGACGATCATCGGCATGCACACCTTCGGACAGTCGGCGCCCTTCAAGGACGTCGAGGAAGAGTTCGGCTTCACCCCGGACAAGATCGCCGCGGTCGCGCGCGAGGCGGTCGAGAAGGGCGGAAAAGCAAAGGCCGGGGCAATGGAGGAGGAGCGATGAAGGCAACCGCACGACTGCACGAACTGGGTCAGAGCCTCTGGCTCGACAACATCACCAGGCCGATGCTCGCCGAGGGCGTTCTGCAGGGCTACATCGACGAGCTCGCGGTCACCGGCCTGACCTCCAACCCGACGATCTTCGACAAGGCGATCTCCGCCGGCGACGCCTACGACGCCCATATCGCCGAGCTCGGCGATGCCGCCGAGAGCGACGAGGGGATCGGCGAGAACGGCGACGAGAAGGTCTTCTTCGAACTGGCGATCGCCGACCTGCGCGACGCCACCGACCTCTTCGCCGGCATCCACGAGCGCACCGACGGGGTCGACGGCTGGGCCTCGCTCGAGGTCTCGCCGCTGCTCGCCGACGACGCCGCGGCGACGATCGCGCAGGCGGCGCGGCTGCACGCCAAAGCCGAGCGCGACAACCTCTTCATCAAGATTCCCGGCACCGAAGCGGGCCTTACCGCGATCGAGGAGACGATCTTCGCCGGCGTACCCGTCAACGTCACCCTGCTATTCGACGACAAGCAATACCTTGCCGCCGCCGCCGCCTACATGAAGGGGATCGAACGCCGGATCGAGGCCGGGCTCGACCCCAACGTCGGCTCGGTCGCCTCGATCTTCGTCAGCCGCTGGGACGTCGCGGTCGCCGACGACGTTCCCGCCGAGTTGAAGAACCGCCTCGGGATCGCGGTCGGCGGCCGCGCCTTCCGCGCCTACCACGAGCTGCTCCAATCCGACCGCTGGCAGCGCCTGCTCAACGAGGGAGCCCGCGCCCAGCGGCTGCTCTGGGCCAGCACCGGGACCAAGGACCCCGACGCCTCCGACACGATGTACGTCGAAGCGCTGGCGGCGCCGTTCACGGTCAACACGATGCCCGAGCCGACCCTGGTCGCCTTCTCCCAGCACGGCGAGGTCGGCAACCTGATGTCGCCGGACGGCGGCAACGCCGAGCAGGTGCTGAAGGAGTTCGCGGAGGCCGGGATCGACGTCGCGGCGCTGGCCGCCCGCCTCCAGGAGGAGGGCAAGGCGAGCTTCGTCAAGTCGTGGGAAGAGCTGCTCTCCTCGATCGCGTCAAAGCGCGGGGTCGTAACCGGGTGACGGTGGCGCCGCTGCGGGAGCTGCCCGCCTGGGCGGCGCTGCAGGCTCATTACGAGGACGTCAGCGGCAAGCATCTCCGTGATCTCTTTGCCGCCGACGCCGAGCGCGGCGAGCGCCTGGTCGCCGACGCCGCCGGCCTCTACCTCGACTTCTCGAAGAACCGGATCACCGACGAGACGGTGATCCTGCTGGGCGAGCTGGCCCGCGAACGCGGCGTCGCCGAGCGCCGCGAAGCGATGTTCGAAGGCGAGCACATCAACGTCTCCGAGGACCGCGCTGTCCTCCACATTGCGTTGCGGATGCCGCGCAACCGCTCGCTCGTCGTCGACGGCGTCGACGTCGTCAAGGAGGTGCACGAAACGCTCGACCGGATGGGCGCCTTCGCCGAGCAGGTCCGCTCGGGTGAGTGGCGCGGGCACACCGGCAAGCCGATCCGCAACGTCGTCAACATCGGCATCGGCGGCTCCGACCTCGGGCCGACCATGGCCTACGAGGCGCTGCGCCATTACAGCAAGCGCGAGATCACCTTCCGCTTTGTCTCCAACGTCGACGCCACCGACTTCGTCGAGGAAACCCGCGACCTCGACCCGGCGGAGACCCTCTTCATCGTCTCCTCGAAGACCTTCACGACGCTGGAGACGATGACCAACGCAAGAACCGCGCGTGAATGGTTGGTCGCGGGATTGGGCGGGGACGAGGCCGCCGTCGCCAAGCACTTCGTCGCCGTCTCGACCAACGCCGGCGAGACCACCAAGTTCGGGATCGACCGCGAGAACATGTTCGGCTTCTGGGAGTGGGTTGGCGGCCGCTACTCGATGGACTCGGCGATCGGGCTCTCGACGATGCTGGCGATCGGCCCTGGCCAGTTCGCCGAGATGCTGGCCGGCTTCCACGCGATGGACGAGCACTTCCGCGAGGCCCCTGCCGGCTCCAACCTGCCGATGCTGATGGGGCTGCTGGCGGTCTGGTACAGCGACTTCTTCGGTGCCCAGACCAGCGGCGTCTTCCCCTACGACCAGTATCTGCACCGCTTCCCCGCCTACCTGCAGCAGCTGACGATGGAGTCCAACGGCAAGCACGTCACCCTCGACGGCGGCCGCGTCGACTACGAGACCGGCGCGATCTACTGGGGTGAGCCGGGGACCAACGGCCAGCACAGCTTCTACCAGCTGATCCACCAGGGGACGCGGCTGATCCCCTGCGACTTCATCGGCTTCGCCCACTCGCTGAATCCGCTCGGCCGCCACCACGACCTGCTGATGTCCAACGTCTTCGCCCAGGGCGAGGCGCTCGCCTTCGGCAAAACCGCCGAGCAGGTGCGGGCCGAGGGGACCCCGGAGGAGGTCGTGCCGCACCGGGTTATGGAGGGCAACCGACCCTCGAACACGATCCTCGCCGAGCGACTGACCCCGGAGACGCTGGGGGCGCTGATCGCCCTCTACGAGCACAGCGTCTTCACCCAGGGGGCGATCTGGGGGATCGACTCCTTCGACCAGTGGGGGGTCGAGCTGGGCAAGGTGCTGGCGGTGGCGATCATCCCCGAGCTCGAGGCCGAGGCGGACCCCAAGCTCCGCCACGACAGCTCGACCAACGCGCTGATCCGGCGCCACCGCCACGCCCGACGCGGGGAGTAGGGTCGCTTCCATGATCCCGTTCGACCCGCTCCCGCTGGCGGCGTCGGCATCGAACCTGCTCGCCGCCCGCGAGCAGATGGCCTTCACGCTCGGCTTCCACATCGTCCTCTCGTGCCTGGGCGTGGCGCTGCCGGCGACGATCATGGTCGCCAACTACATCGGCCTCAAGCGCGGCGACGACGCCGCGATGGAGCTGGCGCGGCGCTGGTCGAAGGCGATGGCGGTCACCTTCGCGGTCGGCGCCGTCACCGGCACCGTGCTGAGCTTCGAGTTCGGGCTGCTCTGGCCGCAGTTCATGGACCGCTTCGGCTCGGTCTTCGGGATCGCCTTCGCGATCGAGGGGATCTTCTTCTTCATCGAGGCGATCTTCCTGGCGATCTACATCTACGGCTGGAAGCGGCTCAGCGGCTGGGCCCACTTCTGGTCCGGGTTGCCGATGGTGATCACCGGCATCGGCGGCGCCGCCGCGGTGGTCGCCGCCAACGCCTGGATGAACCAGCCGCAGGGCTTCACCCTCAACGCCGCCGGCGAAGTGATCGACACCGATCCACTCGAGGTCCTGCTCAATCCGGCCTTCGGCTACGAGGTGCCGCACATGATCCTCGCCGCCTACATGGTCACCGGCTTCCTCGTCGCCTCGATCTACGCGGTCGGGATGCTGAAGGGGCGGCGCGACCGCCTGCACCGGCTCGGGCTGCTGATCCCGCTGACGATCGCCTGCATCGCCACCCCGATCCAGCTCTTCGTCGGCGACACCGCCGCCCGCGAAGTCGCCGACCACCAGCCGGCCAAGTTCGCGGCGATGGAGTGCATCCAGGAGACCGGCACCCACCAGACCGAGTACGTCGGCGGCATCTGCACCAACGACGGGGTCAAGCTGGCGATCCCGATCCCCGACCTCGACTCCTTCCTGGTCGGCTGGAGCGCCGACACCAAGGTGATCGGCCTCAACGACATCCCCGCGGACGAACGACCGCCGGCGAACACGCTGCTGCACCTCTCCTTCGACGCGATGGTCGGGATCGGCACGGCGCTGCTCGGGCTCGGCGCCTGGCTCGCCTTCGTCTGGTGGAAACGCCGCGACATCCCGCAGACGCCGTGGTTCCTGCGCGCGGTAGCGGTCTCCGGGGCCGGCGCAATCCTCGCCCTCTGGTGCGGCTGGATCGTCACCGAGGTCGGCCGCCAGCCCTGGATCGTGCAGGGCTACATGCGGACCGAGGAAGCGGTCACCGAGGCGGGCGGGATCTGGTTCAGCTTCGGGCTGGTGCTGCTGCTCTACGCGGCGTTGGGCACTACCGCGATCCTCGTTCTGCGCGGGATGTCGCGGCGCTGGCGCGAGGGCCAGCCCGAACCCGAGGGGACGCCCTATTCCCCGCCCGAGGAGGCGGCGCCGTGAGCAAGGCCGACGCCGCGGCGGCGATCCTCTGGGTCGGGGCGACCTTCTACGCGCTCTTCGGCGGCGCCGACTTCGGCGGCGGCTTCTGGGACCTGATCGCCGGCGACGCCGCCAAGGGGGAGCGGCCGCGGGCGCTGATCCAGCGCTCGCTGACCCCCGTCTGGGAGGCCAACCACGTCTGGCTGATCTTCATCCTCGTCGTCCTCTGGACCGCCTTCCCGCCGGCCTTCAGCGCGATCTTCTCGACGCTCTACGTGCCGATCGCGCTGGCGGCGCTGGGGATCGTCCTGCGCGGCGCCGGCTTCGCCTTCCGCAAATTGGTGGTGACGCTGACCGGGCAGCGGTCCTTCGGCGCGATCTTCGCCCTCTCCTCGGTCCTGACCCCGTTCTTCATGGGCGCGGTGGTTGGCGCGATCGCCTCCGGCAACGTGCCGGCCGACGGCAACGGCGACGCCTTCTCGAGCTGGCTGGAGCCGCTGCCGCTGCTGATCGGGGCGATGTTCGTCGCCACCGGCGCCTACCTCTCGGCGGTCTTCCTGGTCGGCGACGCCCGCCGCGCCGGCGCGGCGGACCTGGAGCGCTACTTCGTGCGGCGGGCGCTGGCCGCCGGCGGCGTCGCCGGGCTCGCCGCAGCCGCCGGCCTGGTCGAGTTGCACGCCGAAGCGCGCTACGTCTTCGATCGCCTCATCGATCAGGGTCTGCCGCTGGTGGTCCTCTCGGTCCTCTGCGGGATCGGCCTGCTGGCGGTGCTGTTGCGCGGCGGCAGGCGACCGCTGCGACCGCTCGCCGCCGGTGCTGTGGTCGCCGTGATCTGGGGCTGGGGCGTCGCCCAGTTCCCCTACCTGCTGCCGACCAGCCTGCGGATCGACCAGGCCGCGGCGCCGGGGCCGACCCTCGACATCGTCTTCATCGTCTTCGCGATCGCGGCGGTCCTGGTCCTGCCCTCGCTGGCGCTGCTGTACGCGCTCAGCCAGCGCGATCTGCTCGAGCATTAGGGCGCGCCCAGGCACGGCGCTACCCAGAACTTGAGATTTGTCGGAATCACTTCTTAAGGCGGCCCCGGCGCCGTCGATGAGGCGGCATGAACAATCCCCCCGCCCAGCCGAAGATGCTCGGCTCCACCATTCTCGTCCTTTTCCTTGCGGCCGCCGCACTGATTCCCGCGCGCGCCCTGGCGGGGCCGCCCGAAGGCGGCGAAGGCAGCGGCACGCCCCTCGTCGTCACGCCCGAGGCCGTCGCCTTCCCGAAGACGACCGTTGGCAACCAGGCGCCGAGCCAGGAAGTACAGCTCTTCAACAAAGGCGAAAGCACGGCGATCGACAAGGTCTCGATCGAAGGCGGGGACGGATCGTTCTACGTCCAGAGCAACACCTGCGGCTACCTCGATAGCGGCCAGCAGTGCTCGCTGTGGATCGCCTTCTCGCCCTCCAGCGAAGGCGAGAAGGAGGCGACGGCGGAAATCGTCTTCAAGGGCGAACGGGCGACCGAGGCCTTCAGGATCAGCGGCACCGGCGTGCCGCCGAAGCTTGGCTTCGCCCCCGAAAGCTACGACTTCGGCCTGCAGCAGATCAACCGCGAATTTGTCTCCACCAGCTTCAAGGTCGTCAACAACGGCGAGGGCGCGGTCGCGCTCGGCAACTCCGAAATCGGCGGCCCCGGCTCGAACGCCTTCTGGACCGGCGACAGCGACTGCTGGTCGCACTGGCTCGAGCCCGGCGAAGCCTGCACGCTGGAGGTCTGGTTCAGCCCGCATGAACGGACCATCTACGAAGCCGAGCTGCGCATCAACGTCAACGGCGCGGTCTTCAGCGCCGTGCTCAGCGGCCAGGGCGGCGGCGCCGTGATCGAAACGCCCGAGAGCCCGGTCGCCTTCGGCCCCGCCACGGTCGGCACCGAGGGCGGAGTCCGCGCGATCACGCTCGTCAACTCCGGCGACCTGCCCGCCGCCTTCTTCATCAGCGTGATCGCCGGCGGCGACTCCGGCAGCTTCGAGCTGCTGGACGAGAACTGCAGCGCCGGCGAACTGGTGCCCAGCGGGACCTGCACCGCGCACGTGCGCTTCACCCCCCAGGGACCCGGCCTGAAGACCGCTCGCCTCGCCTTCTTCGGCGACGGCTCCGACGGGATGATGGTCTTCCTCCAGGGCGAAGGGCTCGCCGCCGCGGTGACGCTGCTGCCCGCAGCCCATGACTTCGGCGCCCAGGCCGCCGGCGCCAAGAGCGCCGCTCACGCCTTCGCGGTCCGCAACGAGGGTCAGGGCGCGCTCGAGCTCGACCGCGCCGAGATCGTCGGCGCCGACCTCGACCAGTTCGCCCTCGCCGGCGACGAGTGCAGCGGCGCCACGCTGGCGCCCGGCGACGAATGCCTGGTCCGGGTCCGCTTCACCCCCGACAGCGCCGGCGCCAAAACGGCGAAGCTGCGGGTTCGCGGCGACGGCGGCACGCTTGCCTCGGCGCTCTCCGGCGAGGGCGAGGACGTGCCCGCCGCGGAGCCCTCGACCCCCTCGACGCAGCCCACCGACCCCGCGGCCACCAGTGCCGTCACCGTGATCACCGAAACCCGCACCGCATGGCTGCGTAAGAAGCGTCGCTTCGCTCGCGGCCACGGGATCGCCGCCGGCGCGCAGCTGCTGCGCCGCGGTGAGTTGCGCGCCAGCGCCGCCAGGCGCTAGGCGATCGTCTAGGTTCGCCCGGTGATCAAGGCGGTCCTCTTCGACATCGACGGCACCCTGCTCGTAACCGGCGGGGCGGGTGCCGTCGCCTGGCAGCGGGCCTTCCGCGAGCTGCACGGGATCGACGCCAACATCGAGGAGCACACCCACGCCGGCATGACCGACCCCGAAATCGCCGAGATCGTCTTCCGCGAGGTGATCGGCCGCGACGGCTCCGACGCCGAGCGGGCGCAGGCGATCGCCGGCTACCTCGGCCACCTCGAGGACGCCGTCGACGAATCCGACCGCTACCGGGTGATGCCCGGGATCGAGGAGACCCTGCCGCGCCTGGTCGAGCAGGGCGTCCTGCTCGGCATCGTCACCGGCAACATCGAAGCGGCCGCCCACATCAAGCTTGCCCGCGCCGACCTCAACCGCTTCTTCGCCTTCGGCGGCTACGGCTCGGATTCGCGCGACCGCACCGAGCTGACCAAGAAGGGCATCGAGCGCGGCGGCGAGGTCTCCGACAGCCCGCTCGAGCTCGAGGCGACGATCGGGGTCGGCGACACTCCGCGCGACGTGACCGCATGCCACGGCGCCGGGATCAAGGTGGTCGGCGTGGCGACCGGCAGCTACAGCGTCGAGGAACTGCGCGATGCAGGCGCCGAATGGGCAATTCCGGACGTCACGTCCGGTTTCCCGGTCTAGCTAGTTGAGGCTGCAGCGCGCTTGGTAGATGTCGGTGAACCCGCTGAGGAACCCGTTGCGGGCGGCGCGCAGGTAGAGGCGCCAGACGCGGATCCGTTCCTCGCCGGCCAGCCGCGTCGCCTCCTCGATGTTGTCGTCGAGGTTCTGCGCCCAGTGGCGCAGGGTCTCGGCGTAATCGGGGGCGAAGTCCTCGACGTGGTGGGTGACGAAGCCGGCCCGTTCCAGCGCCAGCAGGTTGCGCGAGAGGTGCAGCGGCGCCGCGTCGGGGAAGACGTAGCGCTCGGAGAAGGCGCCGGCCTCGGCGTCGGAGTGGCGGAGGCGGGTGATCCCGTGGTTGAGCAGCCGCCCGCCCGGTTCGAGCACGCTGGCCAGGGTCTCGGCGTAGACCTCGATCTGGGAGGCGCCGACGTGCTCGACCATGCCGATGCTGGCGATCGCGTCGAACTTCTCGCCGCTGCCGGCGATGTCGCGGTAGTCCATGACGCGGATCTCGACCCGGTCGGCGACGCCGGCCTCCTCGGCCCGCTGCCGCGCTTTTTCGGCCTGCGGGGGGGAGAGGGTGATGCCGACGACGTTGGCCCCGTGCTTGGTCGCCGCCCAGAGCGGGAAGCCGCCCCAACCGCAGCCGACGTCGAGGACGCGATCGCCCTCCTTCAGCTCCAGCTTGCGGGCGACCGTCTCGAGCTTCTCTTCCTGGGCCTCCTTCAGGGTGGTGGCGCCGCGGGAGAAGATCGCGCAGCTGTAGACCATCGTCTCGCCGAGGAAGAGCTCGAAGAACTCGTTGGAGACGTCGTAGTGGTGGCGGACGGCGCGGGCGTCGCGCTCTTTGCTGTGGCGGCGGCCGCTGGGGCGCAGCTCGG
>JAENWU010000003.1 GCA_016649905.1 Thermoleophilia bacterium | reverse complement strand
GTCTTTACCGCCGACTGCCTCCCCGTCGCCCTGCGCGGGCCGGGCGGCGTGGCGATCCTGCACTGCGGCTGGCGTGGCCTCGCCGCCGGCATCGTCGCCAAGGGCGTCGCGGCCGTACGGGCGACCGACGCCGCGATCGGCCCCGGCATCGGCCCCTGCTGCTACGAGGTCGGCCCCGAGGTCCTCGACGCCTTCGCGAATCTCTCCGCCGACGGGCCGATTTCGGGAGATATGGGCCCGAAATCGGCCCATCGGCGGTTGGACCTGGTCGAGGTCGCGCGGCGGCTGCTGGGCGAGGCCGGGGTGGAGCGGGTCGAGGTGGCCGGGCTCTGCACCAGCTGCGAGGCCGAGCTCTTCTTCTCACACCGGCGCGACGGCGGCAGGACGGGCCGGCAAGGTGGGCTCGCCTGGCTCGACGCGGGGGCCAGCGCCGGTGGTTGAGTCTTTCCACGGGATCGACCCCGCCAGGGTCGCCGCCAACCTCGACGAGGTCCGCGCCGTCACGGGAGAGCGAGTCGAGATCCTGGTTGCCGCCAAGTACGTGCCGATCGAGGAGATGGGAGCCCTGGCAGAGGCTGGTGTCACCCTGGTCGGCGAGAACCGCCAGCAGGACCTCGCCGCCAAGCACGAGCGCTGGGGCGAGCGCTTCACGTGGGACTTCATCGGCAACCTGCAGAGCCGCAAGGTCAAACAGGTCCTACCGCTCTGTCGTCTGATCCACTCGGTCGCCACCGACTCGGTCCTGGCCCAGCTCGAGAAGCACGGCACGAGCGCAACCGAGGTCCTGGTCGAGGTGAATATCGCCGGCGAGGAGGGCAAGGGGGGCGTCGCCCCAGCGGACCTCGCCGACTTCATCGCCCGCTGCCCGGTAAGGGTTGGAGGCCTGATGACGATGCCGCCATTCAGCCCCGATCCGGAGGCCTCGCGGCCCCATTTCGCCCGCCTCGCCGAGCTCGCGGCGGCCAACGGACTGCCGCGCCTCTCGATGGGAACCTCCCAGGATTGGCGGATCGCGGTCCAGGAGGGGGCGACGATCATCCGATTGGGCACCGCCCTGTTCGTGTGAATCGACGCTAATCTCCGCGGAAATGGGTAAAGGAGTCGAGAGACTCAGCCCGAAACAACGCGTGAGATGGCACTAAGAGATACCTGGCATAGAGCGCTCGTCTACTTCGGCCTCGCCGAGGACCACCACGATTACGGCCCCGAATACGAGGACGACTTCGAGCCGGAGACCGGTTCGGAGGAAGTCTTCGAGGCCCGACGCGAGCGCGAGCAGGGCTCGGTCCGGCGCCTGCCGACCTCACGCCGCGCCCGCCGCGACGAGATCGACGACATCTTCGCCGACGACGAGCCGATTGCCGCCAGCCGCACCCGCACGTTGCGCCCGGTCGACAACGGCGGCGGCGAAATCCAGGTGCACCTGGTCATCCCCCGCAACTTCAACGATGCCCAGCAGGTCGCCGACCAGTTCAAACGGTCGGTGCCGGTGATCCTCAACCTGCAGACCGCCGATCACGAGCTCTCGAAGCGGATGATCGACTTCTGCTCCGGCCTCACCTACGCGTTGGACGGCGGCATGCAACGGATCGCCGAGAAGATGTTCCTGCTGACGCCGCGCAACGTCGAGGTCTCCGCCGAGGAAAAAGCGCGGCTGATCGACAAGGGCTTCTTCAACCAGTCGTAGTCCGGCGCCCGGTCGCAAACCCAGCCCGCGGATAGTCTCCCGGGCCATGATCGTAGGTTTTTGTGGATCCGGGAATATGGCCGCGGCGATGGCCCGCGGCTGGTCCGGTGAGTTCGAGCGGATGCTGTTCTCCGACAACGGCTCCGGCAGGGCGCGGGCGCTGGCCGAGGAGCTCGGCGGCGATGCCGTCGCCAACGCCGAGCTGGCGGAGCGCGCCGACTTCGTCGTCCTCGCCGTCAAGCCCGCCGGTCTCGACGCGGTGGCGACGGAGCTGGAGGCGGCGAACAAGGTCGCCTCGATCCTGGCGGCAACGTCGCTGCCGCGGCTGCGTGAGGCGTTGCCGAAGGCGGAGGTCCTGCGGGTGATGCCGAACGTCGGCGTCGAGGTCCGCCAGGGCGTCCTCTGTGTCGCCGGCACGGCGAGCGCCGAGGTGAGGGCGAAGCTCGCCCTGCTCGGCCACGTGGTCGAGATCGACGACGGGGAGTTCGACGAGGCGACGGCGATCATGGGCTGCGCGCCCGCCTACCTGGCGCTGGCGGTCGAGGCGCTGGCCGAGGCGGGTGCCGCGGCCGGCCTCGACGAGGAGCTGGCGCGGGAGCTGGTGGTCGAGACCACGGCCGGCACCGCCGAGCTGCTGCGGGTCCGCCATCCCGCCGACGTCCGCGCCGCCGTCGCTTCGCCCGGAGGCAGCACCGAAGCCGGGTTGGAAGCGCTCGACCGCGAAGGTGCCCGCGAGGCGTTCGCCGCCGCCGTCGCCGCCTCGTTGGAGAGGATGCGCGGGTGATCCCTCTGGCCCTCACCCGCGGTGATCTCGCCGACTACGTCAGCGCCCTCTTCCTCGTCTACATCATCCTGATCTTCGCCAACATCCTGATCTCCTACGTGCCGCGGATGCCCTACCGGCCGTGGTTGCGCTCGGTGCTCGACTTCATCACCGACACCACCAACCCCTACCTCAACTTCTTCCGCCGCTTCATGAGGCCGGTCGGCGGTGGCGGCTTCGCCCTCGATCTCGCCCCGATGGTCGGGATCATCCTGCTCTTCGTGGCCCAGGCCGTCGTCGTCGGCCTGATTCGCGGGTGAGCGCCGCCGCCAAGCGCGCCTGGCTCCTGGCCGCCTGCCTGGCCGTCGCCGTGCTGGTCCTCGACCAGGTCGCAAAGGCGATCGTCGAGGACCAGATCGCGATCGGCGAGCAGATCGACGTGCTGGGGCCGCTCGAATTCACCCTCGCCCACAACCGCGGCGTCGCCTTCGGGCTGGCCGGCGGGGCGGGGGCACCGCTGGTGTTCGTCACCCTGATCGCGCTCGGGGTCGTCGGTTACCTGTTCTCGCGCAACCCGGCGCGCCCCTGGATGTGGGTCGCGGTGGGGCTGCTGGCGGGTGGCGCGATCGGCAACCTCGTCGACCGCGTCCGCCTCGGCGAGGTCACCGATTTCGTCGACCTGCCGCCGTGGCCGCCGTTCAACCTCGCTGACATGGCGATCACGGCCGGCGTCATCCTCCTGGTCGGGCTCTACCTGCTCGACGCCGGGGCGGAGCCCGAAGGTGGCTGAGCCGCAGCTGCGGATCGTCCACCTCGACGAGGCGCTGGCGGTCGTCGACAAGCCAGCCGGCCTGGTCGTGCACCCGGCTCCCTCGCACACCGGTTCGACCCTGGTCGACGAGCTGGCGGAGATCCTCGGCGGTGGTGGCGACCCCGAGCGCCCCGGGATCGTGCACCGGCTCGACAAGGGGACGAGTGGGCTGCTGGTCGTCGCCCGCGACGACGCCGCCCACGCCGCCCTGCAGCGACAGGTGCGCGATCGCGAGGTCGAACGGATCTATCTGGCACTGGCCGGCGGCCGGCTCAGCTCCCGGACCGGGACGATCGACGCTCCGATCGGCCGCGCCTCACGCCAGCGCCACCGGATGGCGGTCTCCGGCGCCGCCTCGCGCCAGGCGCGCACTCACTTCGAGGTGCTGGAGCTGCTGCCGCGCGAGAGCTACGTCCAGGTGCGCCTGGAGACCGGCCGCACCCACCAGATCCGCGCTCACTTCGCCGCGATCGGGCACCCGCTGACCGGCGATCCCACCTACGGCGGGGCCGAGCGCTACGAGCTGGGGCGCCAGTTCCTCCATGCTCACCGGCTCGCCTTCGAGCATCCGGTCAGCGGCGAGCGCCTCAGCTTCGAGTCGCCGCTGCCCGGGGACCTGGAGGCCGCCCTGGAGGCCGCCCGCGTGCCTTAGCCACGCCGTCTACAATCCCGCCTTCAGAAACTCAATCCCCGTTCACAGGCGAACCGGATCCTGCCCAGCGCGACTCGCGCCGGGTCCCGGCAAGCGGGACGGGAGCTTCACCACAACGCACAAGGAGAATCGAATGCCCGAAGCAGGCTTGAAAGAGCTGCTCGAGGCCGGAGTCCACTTCGGCCACCAGACGCGTCGTTGGAACCCGAACATGCGCCGCTTCATCTTCGGCGAGCTCGACGGGATCCACATCATCGATCTGCTGCAGACCGAGGCGCTGCTGGAGAACGCCCGTCGCTTCGCCGGCGAGCTCGCCAGTGGTGGCGGCACGGTGCTCTTCGTCGGCACCAAGAAGCAGGCCCGCGACACGGTCCAGGAATGGGCCGAACGCTGCAAGATGCCCTACGTCAACAAACGCTGGCTGGGCGGGCTGCTGACCAACTTCAACACGATGTCGCAGCGGATCGCCCGCCTGCACGAGCTCAACGGCTGGAAAGAGGACGGCAAACTCGACCTGCTCCCGACCAAGGAGCGGATGGGCATGGAGGCCGAACTCGCCAAGCTTGAGTTCAACCTCGGCGGCGTTCGCGACATGGACCGTCTGCCCGACGCTGTCTTCGTCACCGACCTGAAAACCGAGGAGATTGCGGTCCACGAGGCGGCCCGCCTGCGGATCCCGATCATCGGCCTGGTCGACACCAACTGCGACCCGACGCCGGTCGATTTCGTGATCCCCGGCAACGACGACGCGATCCGCTCCTGCGAGCTGGTCATCGGCACGATCGGCACCGCCGTCGACGAGGGGTCCTCGACCTGGCGCGTCCAGGAGGAGAAGCGGATCGCCGAAGAAATGGAACGGCGCAAACGCGACGAGGAAGAGCGCAAGAAACGCGAGGAAGAAGAGAAAGTCCGGGTCGAAGCGGCGGAGGCCAAAAAAGCGGCAGAAGACGCTGAGAAAACCGCCAAAGCGCAGGCTGACGCAGCGGCCAAAGCGGCGGCGACGCCGTCCCAACCGCCCGCACCGCCGGCGCCCGCGCCAGAGCCGCCTACGGCTGAGCAGAAAGCACAGCAAGCGCAAGCTCCTGCCGCGCCGCAGAAAGCACCTCAGGCACCGGCCGCGCCGGAGAAGGCCGCCGAGGCTCCAGCCGCGCCGGCTGCCGCCGAGGCGCCCGCTGCCGAGCCCGCCGCGAAAGCAGAGGCTCCGGCCGCCGAGCAGAAAGCGGAGCCGGCCGAGCAGAAAGCGGAGGACAAATGAGCATCAGCGCTGCTGACGTGAAGGCGCTCCGGGATCGGACCGGGGCGGCGATGATGGACTGCAAGGCCGCTCTGGCCGAGGCCGACGGCGACACCGATCGCGCGATCGAGCTGCTGCGGGTCAAGGGGCAGGCGTCGGCCGCCAAGCGCGAAGGCCGTGGCACCAACGAGGGCGTTGTTTCCTCCTACATCCACGCCAACGACAGGGTCGGGGCGATGGTCGAGGTTCAGTGCGAGACCGACTTCGTCTCCCGCAACGAGGACTTCAAGGCGTTCGCCTACCAGGTCGCCCTGCACGTGGCGGCGACGGCGCCGCGCTACGTCTCCTCGGAGGAGATCCCCGCCGAGGAGCGCGAGGCCGAGCAGCGGGTCTTCGAAGAGAAGGCGCGCGAGGAAGGCAAGCCCGACAACGTCGTCGAGAAAATCGTCAGCGGCCAGCTCTCGAAGTGGGCCAGCGAGGTGGCGCTGCTCGACCAGGCGCACGTCAACGCCGAGAAACACGACTCGAAGACGATCGAGGAGCTGCGCCAGGAGCTCGCCGCGAAGACCGGCGAGAACATCCGCATCGCCCGCTTCGCCTATTTCCGCGTCGGCGAGGAATAGGGTCCAACCCACGTGAGCGACTCCGCCGAACCACGATTCGGACGAATCCTGCTGAAGCTTTCCGGTGAGGCCCTGATGGGCGAGCTGGAGTACGGCACCGACGGCGCCGAGGTCGAGCGGATCGCGCGGCAGGTCGCGGCCGTGCGCGAGCGCGGGGTGGAGGTGGCGATCGTGGTCGGCGCCGGCAACATCTACCGCGGCCTGGCTGGCGCCGCGAAAGGGATGGACCGGGCCACCGGCGACTACATGGGGATGCTGGCGACCGTGCTCAACGCGCTGACCCTGCAGGACGCGCTCGAGGGGCAGGGCCAGTACACGCGGGTGATGTCGGCGATCGACGTCAAGGAGGTCGCCGAGCCCTACATTCGTCGCCGCGCGATGCGCCACCTGGAGAAGAACCGGGTGGTGATCTTCGCCGCCGGCACCGGCAACCCGTTCTTCACCACCGACACCGCGGCGGCGCTGCGAGCGCTGGAGATCCACGCCGAGGCGATTCTGATGGCCAAGAACGGGGTGGAAGGGGTCTACGACTCCGACCCTGCGACCAATCCCGACGCCAGCTTCATCCCGACGATCACCCACCGCGAAGCGATCGAGCGCGGGCTGAAGGTGATGGATTCGACGGCGCTCTCGCTCTGCATGGACAACGACCTGCCGATCTACGTCTTCAACATGGCCGACGAGCGCAACATAGATAGGATCGTCTGCGGCGAGAAGGTGGGGACGCTGGTCTCCAACCGACCGGCCGCATAGCGACGAAATGGGACCGTGGAGCTGATCGACGAACTTCTCGAGGACGCCAAAGGGCGGATGACCAAGTCGGTCGATTCCAGCCGTGGTGAGCTGGCGACCGTACGCACGGGCCGCGCCTCGCCGCACCTGCTCGACCGCATCGTCGTCGACTACTACGGCTCGCCGACCCCGCTCAAGCAGCTCGCCAACGTCGCCACCACCGACGCCCGCCTGCTGACCGTGACGCCGTTCGACAAAGGCGCTCTGGGCGGGATCGAGAAAGCGATCCAGGAGTCCGACGTCGGTCTGACGCCGAGCAACGACGGCAACGTGATCCGGCTGCAGATTCCCGAGCTGACCGAGGAGCGGCGGCGCGAGATGGTCAAGGTCGTCCACGGCGTCGCCGAGGAGGGCCGGGTGGCGATTCGCAACGTCCGCCGCGACGTGATGTCGGACCTGCGTGACCTCAAGAAAGAGGGCGAAGCCGGCGAGGACGACGAGCGTCGCGCCGAGGCGTCGTTGCAAAAGCAGACCGACGACGCGATCGCCGAGATCGACTCGCTCCTCAAAAACAAGGAAACCGAGATCCTCGAGGTTTGAGGCGCCTCGCGGACCGGCGGGCCTGCCCGTGAGCGCACCCAGATACGTCGCGATCATCACCGACGGCAACGGCCGCTGGGCGCAGAGCCGGGGACTGCCGACGATCGAGGGGCACCGGGCGGGGGCCGACGTCCTCAAGGCGCGCCTGCGCGACGCCGCTGAGCTCGGGGTCGAGGAGCTGACCGTGTTCTCCTTCTCGACCGAGAACTGGAGCCGCTCGCCCGAGGAGGTCGGCGGCCTGATGCAGATGTTCGACGAGCGGATCGCCTCCGAAACGCCCGAGCTCGACGCCGAAGGCGTGCGGATGCGCTTCGTCGGCCGCCGTGAGGGCCTGGGGGAGGACCTGATCGAGCGCATGCGGTGGGCCGAGGAGACGACCGCGGGCAACGAGCGGATCACCCTCTTCGTCGCCTTCAACTACGGCGGCAGGGCGGAGATCGTCGACGCGGCGCGAAGCTTCCAGGGGGACTCCGAGGAGGAGTTCCGCCGGCACCTCTACGCGCCCGAGATGCACGACCCAGACCTCCTGATACGCACCAGCGGCGAGCAGCGGCTCTCCAACTACCTGCTCTGGCAGTGCGCCTACTCGGAGCTGGTCTTCAGCGAGGAGCTCTGGCCGGACTTCGACCGCGCCGCCTTCGAGGCCGCGCTCGGCGAGTACGAGACGCGGCAGCGCCGCTTCGGGGCCCGCTCGTGACCGTCGAACTGTTCGACGACGAGATGTTCGAGCCGGATCCGCCGCCGCTGCCGAAACCACCGCGGGAGCCGCGCAAACGGGGTCTCAACGGCGAGACCGCGAAGCGGGTCCTGGTGGCGCTGCCGTGGATCGTCTTCGCGATCGCGATCACCGTCGCCGGCGGCGGCGTCTTCGCGCTGGCGATGATCGCGATCGGCGCCGCCTGCCTGCGCGAGTACCTGACGATGACCGAGGACGCGCGGCCGCTGCCGATCCCCGCCTACCTCGTGGTCGCCGGCCTGATCGTCGCCGCCCACTTCGGCACCGCCTTCAACGTCCTGATGGTGCTCGCCGCCTCGTTCCCGCTGCTGTTCGCCTTCGGCGCCAAAGCCACGCAGCGCAACGGCGTCACCGTCTCGATCAGCGTCACCCTGCTGGGCATCGTCTGGATCGGGATCCCGCTGGTCCACGCCGTGCTGCTCCGCGACCTCCCCGACCACGGCGCCGCCCTGTTGGTCGACGTCCTGGTCGGCACCTTCGTCGCCGACACCGCCGCCTACGCGACCGGTCGCATGTTCGGCAGCCACAAGATCGCCCCCGGCATCTCCCCGAACAAGACGATCGAGGGGCTGATCGGCGGCTTCCTGATCGGCACCATGGGCTTCTGGTTCGCCGGTCTCTACCAGGACTGGCTCTCGGGAGTGGACGCGCTGATCATCGGCGCCGCCGTCGCCGCCCTGGCGCCGATCGGCGACCTCTTCGAGTCGATGCTGAAGCGCGACCTCGGCACCAAGGACACCGGCACCATGTTCGGCCCCCACGGCGGCATCCTCGACCGCCTCGACGCCGTCCTGTTCACGGTCGTCGTCGGCTACTACCTCTCGGTCTGGCTCGTCTACTAGCGCGAGTCTGCCCTGAGTGGCGAATAGCGCCACTCAGGGCAGACTCGCGGCCCGGATACGGCATAGGAATGTCCATGACTGCGATCTGGTTCACGCTAGGTTTCACCCCAAGGCCGGTTGCTTCGACAGGGCCGGCAACAAGAGCAGCCCGCGGCGCTACTCGTTCACCCTCGACGGCAAGCCTGGCGCCAACGGCTTCTAGGCCGGCTGGCCGACCGGCCGCCCCCCGTATCCTCTGCGGGGCATGAAGAAGCTGGTAATCCTCGGCTCGACCGGGTCGATCGGAACGCAGGCGCTGGAAGTCGTCGCGCGCTCCGAGGACCTCCAGGTCGTCGGCCTCGCCGCCGGGCGCGGCTGGGAGACGACCGTGGAGCAGGCGCGCGAGCACGGTGTGCCGACGATCGCCCTCGCCGACCCCGACGCCGCCGCCAGTGCGCGCGAGGGCTGGAGCGGACAGGTGCTGAGCGGCGAGGAGGGCGTGCGCGAGTTGGTTGCTTCATCCGGCGCCGACCTGGTGCTGAACGCGATCGTCGGCGCCGCCGGGCTCGGCTCGACCGTCGTCGCCCTGACCGAGGGGATCGACGTCGCCCTCGCCAACAAGGAGAGCCTGGTCGTCGGCGGCGAGCTGGTGATGGCGCTGTCCGAGGCGACCGGCGCCTGCCTGCTGCCGGTCGACTCCGAGCACTCGGCCCTGCACCAGCTAATCGGCTCCGAGGCGCCGGGGACGGTCGAGAAGCTCGTCCTCACCGCCTCCGGCGGGCCCTTCCGCGGCCGCGAGGACCTCGGCGACGTCAGCGTCGCCGACGCGCTCGCCCACCCGACCTGGGAGATGGGGGGGAGGATCACGATCGACTGCGCGACGCTGATGAACAAGGGCTTCGAGGCGATCGAGGCCCACCACCTCTTCGGCGTCCCCTACGAGCGGATCGGCGTCGTCGTCCACCCGCAGTCGCTGATCCACTCGCTGATCCACCTCAACGACGGCTCCTCGCTGGCCCACCTCGGCTATCCCGACATGCGAGTGCCGATCTCCTACGCGCTGCACTACCCCGAGCGCGCCGACGTCGACGTGCCACAGCTCGACCTCGCCGCGGCCGGGGCGCTGACCTTCGAGGCCCCCGATCTCGAGACCTTCGCCTGCCTGCGGCTGGCCCTGGAGGCCGGCGAGGCGGGGGGGACGGCGCCCTGTGTGCTGAACGCCGCCGACGAGGTCGCGGTCGCCGCCTTCCTCGCCGGTGAGATCCCCTTCACCGGGATCGCCGCCGTGATCGAGCGGGTCCTGGCGGAGATGCCGGCGGCGCCGGTGACCCACTTCGACGACCTCTTCGCGACCGACGCCGAGGCCCGCCGCCGCAGCGAGGACCACGTTCGGGGGTTGACTCCAGCATGAACTGGCTACTGATCTTCCTCGGCTTCGCGCTGCTGATCATCCTCCACGAGGCCGGCCACTTCTTCGCCGCCAAGGCGACCGGAATGCGGGTCGAGAAGTTCTACCTCTTCTTCGGGCCGAAGCTGTGGTCGGTCCGGCGCGGCGAGACCGAGTACGGGGTCGCTGCGATCCCGCTCGGCGGCTACGTGAAAATCACCGGCATGAACCCGGAGGAGGAGATTCCTCCGGAGGTCGCCGAGCGCGCCTACTACCGCCAGCCGGTCTGGAAGCGGATCGTCGTGATCGGCGCTGGCCCGGCCGTCAACATCGTGCTCGCCTTCGCGATCATCTTCTTCGTCTTCCTCGCCAACGGGAAGCAGGACCCGACCCAGTCGGTCGGCGAACTGCGGCCGGGTACGCCGGCGGCGAAGACGCTGCAGCCGGGCGATCGGATTGTCGCCGTCGATGGCAACACCTACCCGGGGCTGAGCCTCGAAGACCGGCTCGAACGCTTCCGCGAAGACATCGGCTCGCACGAATGCGCCGGCAAGCAGGTCGACGGCTGCATCGCGGCGACGCCGGTGGCGCTGCGGATCGAGCGCAACGGCAAACCGCAGACGCTCCTCGTCAAGCCCGAGTACGACGGCGCCGCCAAACGTGCCCTGGTCGGCTTCTCCTACGGCAGCCGCTCGGTCGACGTCGGCGCCGGTGCCGCCGCCCGCGAAGCCGGCGACGCGGTTTGGCAGGTGGCCTCGGGGACGGTCACGGTCTTCAGTCGCCTGTTCGAAAAGGAAAAGCGCGAGCAGGTCTCGGGCATCGTCGGGGTCAGCGACGTCGCCAACCAGACGATCGACGAAAGCGCTCAGCGCTCGCTGCTGCTGCTGGCCCTGGTCAGCCTCTCGCTGGGCCTGATCAATCTGCTGCCGATCCTGCCGCTCGACGGCGGCCACATCTTCTGGAGCCTGGTCGAGAAACTGCGCGGCCGCCCGGTCTCCCTGCGGGTGATGGAAAGAGCCAGCATGATCGGCTTCGCCCTGGTCCTGATGCTGTTCGTGCTCGGCCTCTCCAACGACCTCGGCCGGCTCGGCGACGGCGTCCAGGCTCGGTAGCGGGCGCGTCGCGCCACCCAGATAGCCTGTCCATATGGCTTCCAAACGCCAAATCTTCGTAGGGAAGGTGCCGATTGGCGGCGGCGCCCCGGTCGCCGTGCAGACGATGACCAAGACCGAGACCGCCAACCTGGCGGCGACGATGGAGCAGATCCACAGGGTCGCCGACGCTGGCGCCGACATCGTCCGCTGTGCGGTTCCGCGCGAAAAGGACGTCGAGGCGCTGAAGACGATCGTCAAGCAATCGCCGATCCCGATCATCGCCGACATCCACTTCAACCACACGCTGGCGCTGAAAGCGATCGACGCGGGAGCCCACTGCATCCGCCTCAACCCGGGCAACATCGGCGGCCGCGACAAGGTCGCCGAGGTGGCAGAGAAGGCGAACGCAAAGGGCGTGCCGATGCGGATCGGGGTCAACTCCGGCTCGCTGCCCAAGCACCTGCACGCGCTCGAGCGCGAAGCCCCGGTGGAGGCGCTGGTCGCCGCCGCGATCGAGTTCACCGAACTGATGGAGGGCCTCGACTTCGAGAACTTCAAGATCTCGATCAAGTCGACCAACGTGCCGTACACGATCGCCGCCAATCGTCTGCTTGCCGAAAAGGTTCCCTACCCGCTGCACCTGGGGATCACCGAGGCGGGGACGAAATGGTCGGGCTCGCTGAAATCTGCGGTCGGACTCGGCACCCTGCTGGCCGACGGGGTGGGGGACACGATCCGGATCAGCCTCTCGACCTTCCACGCCGAGGAGGAGGTCAAAGTCGCCTGGGAGATCCTCAAGGCGCTGCAGCTGCGCGAGAAAGGCCCGGTCCTGATCGCCTGCCCGACCTGCGGCCGCCTGCAGTTCGACATGGACTCGGTCGTCGCTGAAATCGAGCAGCGCCTGGAAGGCTACGAGGAGCCGGTCGAGGTCGCCGTGCTCGGCTGCGCCGTCAACGGCATCGGCGAGGCCAGCCACGCCGACTTCGGGATCGCTGGCGCCAAGAACGAGGGCCTGATCTTCGCCGGCGGCAAACCGCTGCGCAAGGTGCCCCAGGAGACCCTCGTCGACACCCTCTTCGAGGAGATCGACAAGTCACTCGGCCGCGGCAAGGTCGAGTTCGACGAGTCCGAGTCGCGCGAGGGCGTCGAGTGGCTGGCGAAGATCGAGGAGGAAAACGCCGACGAACTGACCCCGGAGAAGATCGCCCTGATGGAGAAGGAAGCGGTCGAAAAGGGCGAGTCCGACCGGGTCCTCCTCGACGAGGAGGCCTCGCCAACCGCGAGTCGCCGCTTCACCAGGGCCTGAGCACCCGCAAGTAGCGGATAGGTTTCCTGCGTGACCCGACTCTCGCAGGCTTTCATTCCCACCCTCAAGGACGCTCCCGCCGACGCGGAGGCGATCTCGCACAAGCTGATGGTGCGGGCCGGGTTGATCCGGCAGATGGGTGCGGGGCTGTGGACGTACCTGCCGGCCGGGTGGCGGGTCGAGCGCAAGGTCGAGGCGATCATCCGCGAGGAGATGGAGGCGATCGGCTGTCAGGAGATGCTGATGCCAGTGCTGCAGCCAGCTGAGCCTTGGCAGAAGACCGGTCGCTACGAGATTGACGAGCTGTTCAAGCTCGACGACCGCAAGGGCTCGCCGCTGGTCCTGGCGATGACCCACGAGGAGGCCGTCACCTACCACGTCGCTCGCGAGGTCCGCTCCTACCGCGACCTGCCGTTGATGCTCTTCCAGATCCAAACGAAGGAGCGCGACGAGCCGCGCCCCCGCGCCGGTGTCCTGCGCACGCGCGAGTTCACGATGAAGGACGCCTACTCCTTCGACCGCGACGAGGAGGGCCTGAGCCGCTCCTACGAGGCCCAGGCCGGCGCCTACGGCCGCATCCTCGACCGCTGCGGCCTGCGCTGGTACAAGGTCGAGTCCGACGTCGGGATGATGGGTGGCTCCGGCGCCGACGAGTACATGGCTCCCTGTCCGGCGGGTGAGAACGAGGTGGCGCTGGCGCCCGGGTACGCCGCCAACGTCGAGGTCGCCTCGGCGACCGCGCAGCCGGTCGAACTGCCGGCAGCGATGGACGCCCCCGAAAAAGTCGCGACCCCGGGCCTGACCACGGTCGAGGAGGTCTCGGCGGCGCTCAAGGTGGCGCCCGCGGCGCTTATCAAGGCGCTGCCGGTGGTCGTCGAGGGCCGTGGCCTGAACATGGTGCTGCTGCGCGGCGACCACCGCCTCAACGAAATCAAGCTGCGCAACGCGCTCGGCGCCGACTTCCGCCAGGCCAAGCCAGAGGAGATCGACGCCGAGATCGGGCCCACGGGCTTCATCGGCCCGGTCGGGGCAAAGGTGCCCGTGATCAAGGACACGGCGATCGCCGGCGCCGGCCTGATCTGCGGCGCCAACCAGCCCGACACCCACCTGCGCGGCGTGCAGCCGGGCCGCGACTTCGCCTTCGAAGAGCTCGACGTGCGCACGGTCGAGGCCGGCGACACCGCCCCTGGAGGCGGCACGATCGAGATCGAGCCGGCGATCGAGGTCGGCAACATCTTCAAGCTGGGCACCCGCTACTCGGTCCCGCTCGGCGCCACCTTCCTCGACGAAGGCGGCGTGGAGCACCCGATCGTGATGGGCAGCTACGGGATCGGCCCGGCGCGGATCGTCGCCGCCTCGATCGAGCAGCGCGCCGACGAGCGCGGCATCGTCTGGCCGGCGTCGCTGGCGCCCTGGCAGGTCCACCTCGTCTCGCTTGCCAAGGGCGGCGAGCGCGAGCGCGAGGCCGCCGACAAGCTCTACGGGGAATTGGAGGCCGCCGGCGCTGAGGTCCTCTACGACGATCGCGACGCCGGACCGGGGGAGAAGCTGACCGACGCCGAGCTGCTCGGTTGCTCGCTGCGGATCGTCGTCGGGCGTCGTGGCCTCGCCGAGGGTGTGGTCGAGGCCAGCGAGCGCGACGGCGGCGCCGAGCACAAGCTGCCCCTGGAGGACGCCGCCGCCCAGGCGCTGTCGCTCCTCGATGTCTGAGAAGAACCCATTCGGGCGCGGCCGCATGCGCCGCCTCTTCGGCCTCGACCGCAGCGCGCCGCCGCCCCGCCAGACCCGGTCCGGGGAGCCGCTCAACCCTTGGACCCTGCCGAACCTGGTCGGCTACGTCCGCCTCGCCGCGATCCCTGTCTTCCTCGTGCTCGCCTACCGAACCGAGGATGGGACCTCGTTCCTGGCCGCGATGGTCTTCTGGGCGATCGCCGCGGGCGACTACCTCGACGGCTTCCTCGCCCGTGTCACCGGCCAGTACAGCCGGCTCGGGGCCCTGCTTGACCCGCTGGTCGATCGCCTGACGATCCTCGCTGGCGCCGTCGTCTGCTGGAGCTTCGAGCTGCTGCCGCGCTGGGCCCTGGCGCTGCTGGCCCTGCGCGAGCTCTCGATGCTCTTCCTTGCCCAGTACGGGCTCCGCCACGGTGTCGACATCAAGGTCAACTGGCCGGGGCGGATCTCGGTCTTCCCGATCATGGGCGGCATCTGGCTGGCCCTCTTCGCCCCCGGCTGGGTCGCAACCGCGCTGCTGCTCTGGGGCCTGGTGATGGCGATCATCGCCACCGTCCTCTACGCCCGCGAGGGCCTCCGCGCCACTCGCGCCGCAAGCTGAGTCGCGGGCGCCCGGCTCCCGTCCCTGCAAGCCGAGCGCCAAATCGCCGAACCTTCAACCTAGAGTTGAACCTTGAAGGGCTCTCGACCTATAATCGGCCCTCGCGCAAACGGAGGCGCCAAAGCCCCCTCGAGTTAGGAGCATCATGGAGGACACGACCTTCCCCGATCTTGGGGCGCTCAGCGACAAGGAACTGAAAGACCTGATCGCCAACCTGACCGAGGAGGAGAACGAGATCTCCTACAAGCGGCGCGTGCTGCATGGCCGCATCGACATCCTCCGCGCCGAGCTGGTCAACCGCCTGCGGCAAAAACGCGAGCACGGCGACACGATGATCTCCGGCGACGACGTCGAGCAACTGACCGAAATCCTCGCCGGCAAGGCGCAGCAGCCCCCGCCGGACGACGCCGCCTAGCGCCGGGAATCGCTGATGGCCGTTCACTGTCCCGAGTGCGGTTTCGCCAACCCTGAGGGCGCCAACTACTGCCAGAAGTGCGGGGCATTTCTGGGTGGCCCGAAAGAGGAGGGCGAGGACCCGACGACGATGACCTACCGGGTCGACGAGACCGGCGATATGCAGCCGGTCGACATCGACGAGGTCGTCGAGGAGTCAGGCGCGGCGCTGGTGATCCGCGCCGGCGGCGGTCGCGCCGGCGAGAGCTTCAGCATCGCCGAGGACCGGGTCAGCATCGGCCGCAGTCCCGACGCCGGCGTTTTTCTCGACGACGTCACCGTGTCTCGCAACCACGCGCTGCTGGTGCGCCGCCGCGACGGCCTCTACATCGACGACCTCGGCTCACTCAACGGCACCTACGTCAACCGCCGCCGGATCGAGTCCCACCGTCTCGCTGACGGCGACGAGATCCAGGTCGGCAAGTACAAGCTCAGCTACCTGGAGCGTTGACCATGGCCGTCTCCGAATCCCCGGCGCGGACGCCGGAATCGCCCAGCAGGCCGCGCAAGGCGCTGACTATCGGTGCCGTCTGCAAGATCCTTCAGAGCGAGTTCGACGACGTCTCGATCTCGAAGATCCGCTACCTCGAGGACCAGAAGCTGCTGAGCCCGCGCCGTACCTCCGGCGGCTACCGCCTCTACAGCCAGTCCGACGTCGAACGGCTGCGGACGATCCTGCGCCTGCAGCGTGACGAGTTCCTGCCGCTGCGGGTGATCCGCCAGGAGCTCGCCTCCGGTGGCGACCTGGTGCTCGGCGACGGCGATCGCAAGCCCGCCAGCGGCGCCGTGCGGCGAGCGATCCTGGTCGATACCTCGCGCGCCTACCTGACCCTCGAGGAGATCGTCGAGGAGACCGGCGCCCGCGAGGAGCTGATCCGCGAGCTCGAGAACTTCGGCATCGTCCAGCCCGAGAAACGCGAGGGCAAGACCGTCTATGACGAGACCGACCGGGAGATCGTCCGCGCCGCCAACGAACTCTCACGGGTCGGCGTCGGCGCCCGCAACCTGCGCGTCTTCCGCTCCTCCGCCGATCGCGAGGCGAACCTGCTGGAAGCGCTGCTGGGGCCATCGCTGCGCTCGCGTAACCCTGAGCGCCGCAAAGAGGCGCTGCAGAGCCTGGAAAGCCTGGCGACGACCGTCTCCCACCTCAAGCACCTGCTGCTCGTGCGGGATCTCCGTCGCCTCGCCGGCGACTGAGCCGCAATGCCCCGGGTGACGCGACGGCGCACGATCGAGGCGCCGGTCGGAGAGGTCTGGAAGCTCGTCTCCGATCCCCACAGCCTGCCGCGCTGGTGGCCGCGGACCTCGCGGGTCGAGAACGTCGAGCGCAAGAGCGGCGGCCGCCGCAGCCAGTGGACGAAGGTGCTGGAGACGGCGGAGGGCCGCGGTGTGCGGGCCGACTACCGCTGCCTCAGCTCCGCCCAGAACGAGCGCTTCGTCTGGGAGCAGCAGCTGGAGGGGACGCCGTTCGCCCGCCACCTGCGCCGCTCCGAGGTCGCGGTCGGGATGCGGGCGCAGGGCGAGGCGACCGAGGTCTCGCTGAGCTCGGTGCAGACGATGAAAGGGATGTCGCGGCTGGGATCGCCGCTGCTGCGGCGCGGACAGGGAGCGATCCTCGACGAGGCGCTCGATGGAATCGAGAGGGCGCTGACGTGAATGGCGCTTTTGTCAACCACTGGTTGACAAACTCGACACGAGGAGGCTGATGGAACCGCGACGCGATACGAAGTGGTGGGGGTGGGGGGACCCGGAGACCCTGCCCGAGCTCGACGAGGTCGCGTTGGGGATCCTGCGCGAGCGGATCGGCGCACTCGAGCCGTGGCCGCTGGCCGCCGAGCTCGGCGCCTTCTCGCTGCCGCCGGCGCAGCCGCTGCCGGCCGAGCTGACCGCGGCGGTCGGCGCCGAGCGTGTCTTCGCCTCAGACGAGGACCGCCTGCGGCACGCCAGCGGTCGCGGCTACGCGGACCTGGCGCGGATGCGCGCCGGCGCGCTCGAGGACGCGCCGGACGCGGTGGTGATGCCCGCCGACGCCGAGCAGCTGCGCGCGGTCCTCGACGTCTGCTCTCGCGAGGGGATCGCCGTCGTTCCCTTCGGCGGCGGCACCAGCGTGGTCGGCGGCGTCGAGCCGCTGCGCGGGGCGCACCCACGGCTGATCAGCCTCGACCTCGGCGCCCTCCGCGGGGTCGAGGTCGACCTACGCTCGCTGACCGCCCGCCTCGGCGCCGGCCTGCGTGGCCCCGAGGCCGAGGAGGCGCTCGGCCGCCACGGCGTCACCCTCGGCCACTTCCCGCAGTCCTTCCAGTACGCGACGATCGGCGGCTTCGCGGCAACCCGCTCGGCCGGCCAGGCCTCCAGCGGCTACGGCCGCTTCGACGCAGTGGTGAGTTCCGTCCGCCTGCTGGCGCCGACCGCTGACCTGCGGACGCTGGAAACCCCGCACACGGCCGCCGGCCCGGCTCTGCGCGAGCTGATCGTCGGCTCCGAGGGCGTGCTCGGGGTGATCCCGGAGGTGACGGTGCGGGTGCGGCCCCAGCCGGCGGTGCGCCGCTACGAGGCCTGGATGGCCGAGGGTTTCGAGGCAGCCGCCGAGATCGTCCGTGGCCTGGCGCAGGGACCGGGCCTGCCGGAGATCATTCGCGTCTCCGACGAGGAAGAGACCCAGGGCTCACTGGCGCTCTCGGGCCCGCGCGGGGTCACCGGCAAGGCCTTCGACCGCTACCTCGGACTGCGGCGCCGGCGCGGTGGCGCCCTCGTCATCGTCGGCTTCGAGGGCGAGGAGGAGTCGGTGGCGCGCCGCCGCTCGCTCACCGTGCGCGGCCTGCGAGCCGGCGCCGCCGCCTACCTGGGACAGGCGGCCGGCCGCTCTTGGGAGCACGGCCGCTACAACGGTCCCTACCTGCGCGACACGCTGATGGGGATGGGGGCGATGGTCGAGACGCTGGAGACCTCGCACACCTGGACCCGGCTGGAGGAGCTCCACGGCGCCGTCGCCAAGGCGATCGGCGACTCGCTCTCCGCCCAGGGGACCCCGGGGCTGGTCTGGTGCCACCTCTCGCACGCCCACGCCGACGGCGCCTCGCTCTACTTCACCTTCATCTCCCGCCGCCGCGCCGGCGCCGAGCTTGAGCAGTGGCGCCAGGTCAAGCGCGCCGCCTCGGAGGCGATCGTCGCCTGCGGCGGCACGATCACCCACCACCACGCGGTCGGCCGCGACCACGCTCCCTATATGGAGGCGGAGGTGGGGAGGGGCGGCCTCGACGTCCTCCGTGCGGTCAAGGAAGAGCTCGATCCGGCCGGGATCATGAACCCGGGCAAGTTGCTCGCCGGCTGACGAGGCTGCGCATCCCTGCGTCCTCGGTCGCTCGCGTGTAGAGCACGCCACGCTCCCTGCGTCCTTGGCCTGCTTTGCCTCGTCAGCCGCCGTCTTCGGCTTCTTCGCGCGCTTTCAGGCGCGCTTCGGCGCCGACGATCGGCCCTTCGACCGTACCTTCGAGGACAGGCGTGCCGGTGTAGGCGGGGACCTGTTTTTCTTCGTTGGCTTTTTCCAGCGACGCCCGCAGCGGCGCGTTCTCGGCCCGGGTAAGGACGAGTCGGTCGAATTTGCCGGTGGCGAGGTAGACGACCGCTTCGGTCGGGACTTCGTACTGAGCATTGATCCGGCCGGATTTCGGCACCGCGATCGCGGTCAACGGCAGCATCCGCTGCGACGATTGCGCCAGCCAGACCATGTAGACGCTGCCTTTCGGGTTCGGTTCGAGGCCGTTTGCCTGGATCCCCAGCGCCAGGGAGTCTTCGACCCGACCGAAGACGGCGCGGCCGCTCGCGTCGCTGCCGTCGACGGCTGCCAGCGTCGCGACCGTCGGCTGTTTGGCGTTGCTCGCGGTTTCGGCTTCCGAGTCGGCCGGTTCTTCGCTCGCGGGCGCGTTGGCGGCGGTGGTGCTGTCGCCATTGCCCGAGTCGCTGCCGCCGAGGGCCAGCAGCAGGACCACGACGATCACGGCCGCGACGCCAGCGGCGATCGCGGCGCGGGCGCCGTTGCTGGTCGGCAAGGCCGGCTTCGGGCGGTCCTTCTTCAAGGTTGGTTGGGTGGCCACGGGCGCGGCGGGCTCAGGCGCCACCGCCGGAGGCTCCGGCGCGACAGGCGGCTCCGCTGGCGGCTGCTTCACCACAGGCGGTGGCTCGGGTGCCGGGGGTGCGACCGGTGGTGGCGCGACCGCGGGTGGCTCCGGCGGCAGCGCTGGCACCTCGGCACCTTCGTCCTCCAACTGGGCCAGCGCCTCCTTGACCTTGGCGCGCACGTCGTCGACGCTCAGCCCCATCAGGGCGGCGATGTCCTCGTATCCCTGCTCCCGCTGCGCCAGCAACCGCAGCATCGCTCTCTGGTCGTCGCTGAGCGCCATCCGCACCAAACCCTACGACCCAGGGCAGCCGGATTGCCGACCGCCGCCGCGGGGTCGCGAAAGCTTAATTTCGGCGCCAGGTAGGGTGCCGCCGATGGCAGACGACCCCAGGGGACTGCGCTCCGACTTCGACGTGCTGATCGGGACCGAGTGGCTCGGCGACGATCCCGACCGCGCCCGCGTGCGAGTGCCGCTGCGCGACGAGCTCCGCCAGCCCTTCGGCCTGCTGCATGGCGGCGTCATGTCGAGCCTGGTCGAGAGCATCTGCTCGCGCTCGACGGCGCTGGCGGTCGCCGACCAGGGGATGATCGCGATGGGTCAGTCGATCAGCGTCAACTTCATCCGGCCGATCACCGAGGGCGCGATCGAGGTCGAGGCCCGTGCCCGCCACCGCGGCCGCACCACCTGGGTCTGGGACGTCGAGGTCCGCGACGACGAGGTCAGGCTCTGCGCCTTGGCCCAAATGACCATTGCCGTTAGGCCGCAGCCAGACCGAGTCTGACCAGGACGCAGGGAGCGAAGCGTGCTCTGCACGTGAGCGACCGAGGACGCCGTCAGACGAAGGTATGGCTGCGGCCTAACCGCCGAAGCGGTTGGTGATCGGGAGGCGGCGATCCTTGCCAAAGGCGCGCGGGGTGATGCGGATTCCTGGCGCCGCCTGGCGGCGCTTGTACTCGGAGCGGTCGACCAAGCGGATCACGTCGTCGACGGTCTCGGCCGGCATCCCGGCGGCGATCATCTCCTCGCGGCCCTGGTCGCGCTCGACGTAGGCCTCGAGGATCCGGTCGAGCAGCTCGTACGGCGGCAGGGAGTCGCTGTCGACCTGGTCGGGCCGCAACTCCGCCGAGGGGGCGCGGTCGAGCACGCTGTTCGGCACCAACTCCATCCCCGCCCGCTCGTTGCGGCGCCGCACGAGGTCGTAGACGAGTTCCTTGGGGACGTCCTTGATCACCGCGAAACCGCCGGCCATGTCGCCGTAGAGGGTCGCGTAGCCAACCGACATCTCGCTCTTGTTGCCGGTCGTCAGCACCAGCCAGCCGTGCCGGTTGGAGAGCGCCATCATCATGTTGCCGCGGATCCGCGCCTGGATGTTCTCCGCCGCGAGGTCGGGCTCGGAGGGCCGCGCCGGGTCCCGCGGCGGCTGCTCCTCGCCGATCTCAGGCGCCTCGCCGGGGTTGAGCAGGCCGGCCAGCGCTCGCTCGTAGGAGTCCATCAGCGGCTGGATCTCGATCTCGATCAGCTCGCAACCGAGGTTTGCAGCGATATTTCTGGCGTCCTGCTGGGTTTCGGAGCTGGAATGCGGAGACGGCATCACCACGCAGCTGAGCCGCTCGGGCCCGACGGCGTCGGCGGCGAGCTCCGCCACCAGAGCGGAATCGATCCCGCCCGAGAGGGCGACGCCGACGTGCCCGAAGCCGTTCTTGCCGACGTAGTCGCGCAGGCCCAGGGTCAGCGCCTCGTAAACCTCGTCGACGTCGTCGAGCGGCTCGGCGAGCGGTCCGGGCTGCTCGGCGGGGATGTCGCAGACCAAGAGCTCCTCCTCGAACTGCGCGGCGCGGGCGATCAGCTCGCCCTCGGGGGAGATCAACAAGCTCTGGCCGTCGAAGACGAGCTCGTCCTGGCCGCCGACGAGGTTGCAGAAGGCGAAGTAGGTGCCGTAGGCGCGGGCGCGCTCGGCGAACATCTGCTCGCGCTCGCGCCCCTTGCCGCGGTGGTAGGGCGAGCCCGACGGGTTGGCGATCAGCTTCGCGCCCGCCTCGGCCTCGCTCTGCGCCGGCGGCCCCTGCACCCAGCAGTCCTCGCAGATCGTCAGCCCGACCTTCTCGCCGGCGACGTCGACGGTCAGCGGCTCGGTGCCGGGCACGAAGTAGCGCTGCTCGTCGAAGACGGAGTAATTGGGCAGGCGGTTCTTGCGGTAGACGGCGCGGACGCCGCCGTCGGCGAGCACGGCCAGGGAGTTGTGGGCGTGGCGGAAGTCGCCGCCGCCCGGGATCGGCTCGGCGTAGCCGACCAGCGCGGTGATGCCCTCGACCGCGCCCGCCAGCTCCTCGACGGCGCGGCGGTTGGCCTCGAGGAAGTGCCGCTTCAGGTAGAGGTCCTCGGCTGGATAGCCGGGGATGCAGAGCTCGGGAAAGATCACCAGCTCGGCGCCTGCCGCGCGGGCACGGGCGATCCACTCGGCGACTTTCGCCGCGTTGGCGTCGATGTCGCCGACGGTGGGGTTGATCTGGGCGAGGGCTATCCGCATGCCGACCACTCGTGCTTCATTCCCGAAGTATCGCTTTCGCTTGCGCGGGAGCGGGCCGCGGCCCTCGGTAGGCTGGCGTGGATGCGGGACCGCCGTCGCCAACTGGTCGGCTTCTCGGTGGCGGCGCTGCTGGCGCTCGCCGCCGCGCCAGGTGCTTCCTCGGCCGCGCCAGGCCTCGCCGATGCCGTCCCCAGCCTCGCCTCGCCCTCGCAGAAGCCGTTCATCGCGCCGCAGCCGCGGCCGACCGAAGCGCGGCGGCGCCCGACCGACGACCTCGATCCCAACCGCAACGCCTACTCGGTCCCCGAGGCCCCACGCTCACCCGCCTGCTCCAAATTCTTCTGCGTGCACTGGGTCGCCGAGGGGCTCGACGCGCCCAGCCTCGCCGACGCCGACAAGGACGGCGTCCCCGACTACGTCGAAAAGGTCCTCGAGGTGGCAGAACACGCGCACGAGATCGAGAACGAGAAACTCGGCTGGCGCGAGCCCCAGAGTGACGGGCGCCAAGGCGGGGGAGTGGGGAAGACCGACGTCTACCTCTCCCAGATCGGCGGCGACCTCTTCGGCTACGCCGCCCCCGACCGCGGCCAGGTGACCAAAGAGCACCGGCTGCCGCGGCGCCTGCACGGCTACCTGGTCCTCGACAACGACTACAGCGCCTTCGAGTTCCCCGGCACCAAGCCGATTCAGGACCTGCAGGTAACGATCGCCCATGAGTACAACCACATCCTCCAGTTCGGCTACGACGCCTTCCAGGACCCCTGGTTCGCCGAGGCGACCGCGGTCTGGATGGAGGACCAGGTTTACAACGGAATCGACGACTACCTGCGCTACGTCGGCCGCTGGGTGCACCGCTTCGACACGCCGCTGACGACCAGTTCGATCAAGGAGTACGGCTCCGCCGTCTGGAACCAGTGGCTGGCCCGGCGCTACGGGCCGCAGATCATCCGCAAGGCCTGGGCGCGGGCACTCCGCACCCGCCCCGGCGGCTTCTCGGTCGCCGTCTACGAGGCGGCGATCAGGGCCGCGGGCGGCTCCGACTTCAGCCGTGACTTCGCCCGCTTCGCCGCCGCCGTCGCCGAGTGGCGGACCGGGGCTGGGTTCCGGGAGAGCAGCCTCTTTCCCGATATGCCGCGGCAGGGCCAGGTGAAGCTGGGCGTCGCGGCGGAGACCCATCTGCTCAACCACACCACCTTCGAGCCGCTGCAGGTCCTCGCCGCCGATGGCCGCGCCGTTGTCGTCCACGTGATCGCGCCGCGCGGGACCGCCGCGGCGGTGGCGCTGGTGGGCCGGATCGGCACCGAACGCGCTGGCAAGGTGATCAGCAACGTCGACTACAGCCGCGGCGGCGGCGAGCTGCGGGTCCAGCTCGCCGAACCGGCCCGCTTCAGCCGCATTACCGCCGTCGTCGTCAACGCCGACGCCCGCGCCGCCGGCTTCAGCGCTCGTCGCCTCGACTGGCGCTACCTGACCGACCAGGTCCCGTTCGAGGTCCGCGCCAACCTGCTCCGCTAACCGCGGGGCCGATGGGCCTAATTCGGGAGATATAGGCCCGAAATCGGCCCGTCGGCGGCGAGTTAGGCGCTGGGCTCGACCACGACGGGGCCGGCGCCGTTGCTCGACGATCCCGCCTTGGCGGCGGTCTTCCGCTTCTTCGCCTTCTTGGGTGCTGCCGGCAGCGTGTCGACGATCTCCTGCGTCGCCGCCTCGAGGTCGAGGGCAAAGCTGTCGAGGTCGGCCATCGCGTCGTAGTCGCCGATCAAGCCGAAGTTGACCTGGCCGTTGTAGGACATGATCCCGACGCAGAGGGCCTGGCGGCGGGCCAGCGGAACCATCGGGAAGATCGACTCCATCTGCCGTCCCAGCACGTAGAGCGGGAACTGCGGCCCGGGGACGTTGGTGACGACGAGGTTGAAGAAGCGCTGGGCGGGCTGCAGCCGCGCCGCCTGCGAGGCGATCGTGGTCGGCGCGAAGTCGGTGATTTTGGTCAGGATCTCGGCTCCGACCGCCTGGCCGGAGGCCTTCAGATCGCCCATCTGCTCGGTCAGGATCCGCAGCCGCTCGACTGGGTCCTGCGACCAGACGGGCAGCGGCGCCATCATCGCCGAGATCCGGTTGCCGAGGGCACCGTGCTCTTCGTCGGCGCGGACGCTGACCGGGACCAGCGCCCGCATCTCCAGCTCCTCGGTGTCGTGGCCGCGGGCTCGCAGGTAGTTGCCGAGGGCGCCGGTGACGATCGAGAGGATGATGTCGTTGACGGTGCCGCCGTAGGCGTCCTTGACCAGCTTCAGCTCGGCCAGGTCGGCCTGGGTGATCGCGAAGCGGCGGTGCGGGCCAATCTCGACGTTGAAGGGCGTGTTGGGGGCGGCCATGCCGGCACCGAGCACCTTGGTCGTGGCGCCGACGCCGCGCAGGACCTGGCGCGGGCCGCGCAGCGCGTGGCGGACGCCGCGGAAGATCTCAGCCGGACTGGTGAGGCGCTCGCGCATCGCGTCGCCGAGCAGTTTCAGGTCGCTCGGTTCGGGTCGGGCGAGCCAGGGCGGTGGGCTGGCGGAGCCGCCCTTGGGCTCGCGGTCGAGGTCGAAGAGGACGGTGGTGATGTCGACGCCGGAGACGCCGTCGACGAGGGCGTGGTGGCTCTTGCCGACGATCGCGAAGCGGCCGTCGTGGAGGCCCTCGACCAGCCACAGCTCCCAGAGCGGCTTGCTGCGGTCGAGCTGCTGGGAGAAGATCCGCGCCCCCAGGTTGCGCAGCTGCTCCTCGGAGCCTGGCGCCGGCAGCGCGGTCTGGCGCACGTGGTAGTCGAGGTTGAGGTGCGGGTCGTCGACCCAGACCGGGCGGCCCTGGTCGAGTGGGACCGAGCGCAGCTTCTGGCGGAAGCGCGGCACCAGATGCAGGCGCGAGGCGATGTGGTCGCGGAACTCCCGGTGGGTGGGCGCCGGGCCTTCGAAGATGATCGTGCTGGCGACGTGCATGTGCGCTCCCTCACGCTCCATATGGAGGAAGGAGGCGTCCAGCCCGGTCAGCCTGTCCGCAGCCACGTCTCCATCTTCGCACAGCCTGTTCAAGCGCGATAGGGGCTTATTTTCGGCTCTGCAAAGCCGTTTGGGCGTTTGCGTGCGGAAAGCGGTCTGTGTGCGTTCGCTCACATTCCGCGGCCGGAGAAGGGCCTAGCGTGTTCTGGACCTAAACGAGCGAACCCATCTGCCGAGTCCCCTCGCACCGCGACGGGGATCGGGGGACCCAATTGCCGCGGCGACCAATTGCCGCGGCCGGGGCGAATCGGACGGCTTGCCGTCCGTAGCGCGTGTCCGGAGAGTGCCGGCGCCCGCGAGCCCGTCAGCTAACCCCGTAGGCAGCAGAAAGCGAGCAAAGCAATATGCGATACCTCCTGTCCGGGGTGGCGGTTGCCACCGCGCTGTCGATCGGCCTGGCGCCGGCGGCGGCAGATTCCAAGCCCAAGCACCACCAGCCCCACCGCGCCAAGGCCCATGTCTCCCTGCACCTCTCCGGCCACACCGTGCTCAGCGGCAACGGCATCGCCGTCCACGGCAAGGTCCGCCCGAGCGGACGCCACCGGGTGTGGATCGTCTTCCGCGGTCGCGACGGCGGTGTCCGCGCGCTCACCACCAGGGCCAACGGCACCTTCGCCCTGCGCTGGGCGCCGGATAGCACCGGCACCTACTCGGTGCGCGCCTTCGGCGTCCACAGCCGCCAGGTCACCGGTAGCGCCAGCGTGCAGCGCCACCTGACCAGCTACCGCCAGGCCGGCGCCTCCTACTACGGGCCGGGGCTCTACGGCAACGGCGTCGCCTGCGGCGGCACCCTGATGCCGGGCACGCTCGGCGTCGCCCACAAGACGCTGCCCTGCGGGACGATGGTGAAGCTGCGCTACCACGGTCGCAGCATCACCGTGCCGGTGATCGACCGCGGCCCCTACGTGGCCGGCCGCGACTACGACCTGACCGAGGCGACGCGAGACCGGCTCGGCTTCCCGGGCGTCGACACCCTGCTGGCGACCCGCTAGATCCCGTTCCTGACGGAAGTCCTCAGCCGGTGAGGCCGAGCTGGAGCTGACCGCTGGTCGGCTCCGGCTCGGCCTCGGCTTCAGCCTCGAATCCGGCGACGCGAACGCCGAGCAGGCGGACGGGGCGCTGCGGGTCGTAGGCGCGCAGCAGCTCGAGGGCGGCCGGGACCACCACCTCCGGGTCGTTGGTCGGGCGCTCGAGCGTGTGCGAGCGGCTGACGTTGGTCCAGTCGTCGAGCCGCACCTTGAGCCCGATCGTGCGCCCGGCGAGCTCCTTCTTCTGCAGGCGCCGGCAGAGCTCCTCGGCGAGACCGACGAGCTTGGCCTCGATCTCGCCGCGCTTGTTGAGGTCGGTGTCGTAGGTCGTCTCGCACGAGACCGACTTGGTCTCGTGCGAGACGACCACGGGGGTCTCGTCCCAGAGCCGGCCGCGGGCGTGCAGCCAAGCGCCCGAGCGCGGGCCGAAGCTGGCTTCCAGCTCCTCGCGCCGGTGGCGGCCGAGCTCGGCCAGCGTGCGGATCCCGATCGATTCCAGCCGGGCGAGAGTCTTCGGCCCGATCCCCGGGACGAGGCCGGGGGAGTCCGCCGCAAAGCGCTCCAGTGCCGCCTCCCGCGAGAGCACGACCAGACCGGTCGGCTTGCCCAGCTCGCTGGTGATCTTCGCCAGCATCCGGCTCTCGGAGATCCCGACCGAACAGGTCAGCCCGGTCGCCTCGCGGATCTGCACCGCGACCCGCCGCATCGTCGCCTTCGGCGAAAAGAGTCCCGTCAAATCTAAATACGCCTCGTCCAGCCCCACCACCTCGACCGTCTCGACGTTGCCCTGCAGCACTTCCATCACCCGCGCCGAGGCCTCGCGGTAGGCGGGGAAGTCCGGCGTCAGGTAGACCGCGTTCGGCAAACGCCGGCGCGCCACCGCCGCCGGCATCGCCGAGTGGATCCCCGCCAGCTTGCGCGCCTCATAGCTCGCCGTCGTCACCACCGCCCGCGGCCCCGACCCGCAGACGATCACCGGCTTCCCCTTCAGCTCCGGCCTTCTGCGCAACTCAACCGACGCGTAGAAGGCGTCCATGTCGAGATGGGCGATACAGCGAGGCCAGTCGTTCACGAACTAACCGTAGGGATCGCGGCGGCGGCCGCGGGGCCACTCAGTGGACGTGGTCGTGGCCGCGGACGGTCCACCAGGAGTCCCAGCTGATCTTGAGGATGACCAGGGTGATCCCGAGACCGATCAGCGGGTCGGCCCAGGAGGCGCCGAGCGCGACCGCGGCGGCGCTGACGATTACCGCGAGGCTGACGTAGGCGTCGGCGCGGGCGTGGTTGCCGTCGGCGATCAAGGCGGCGCTGTCGAGGGCGCGGCCGGCGCGGGTGCGAATGCGGGCGGCGACGGCGTTGCCGAGCCAGCCGAGGGCGCCGGCCGCCGCGACTGCACCAAGGTAGTCGACCTGTGCGGGGTGAAAGAAGCGGTCGATCGCCTCGTAGCCGGCGATGCAGGCGGAGAAGAAGATCACCAGCACGACCAGGAGGCCGGCGCCGCGCTCGGCTCGCTCGGAGCGCAGGGCGAAGGCGATCGCGAGCGGGATCGCGGTTGCGGCGTCGCCGAAGTTGTGGATCAGGTCGGCGAGCAGGGCGACGCTGCCGGTGGCCGCGAAGATCGCCGTCTGCGCCAGGGCGGTGAGCCCGAGCACGGCCAGGGAGAGCCCGACCGCCCGCAGGCCGGCCCGGGAGCGCTTGACGCTGGGGTCGACGAGGCCGTGGCTGTGCCCGTGATCGTGGCTGTGCATGGGAATGCGCTCACCACGGCGATGGTCGTGGGGACCGCGGTGGGGATGCGAATGCTCGCGAGCGCCGTGGCGGTGGCGATCGCCACCGAGCGGGGCGTAGTCGAGGGCGAGATTCATGGTCTGTGGCCGATGTTAGAGCTGCCGCGGCGCCGGGCGGATCCGTCGATCGCCGCTACTCTCCATGTCAGTGGCTTCCCCCGAGGCGAAGAACCTGGAGGCGATCTCCCAGGCGATCGACCAGCACAACTCGAACTGTCCGTTCCCGGCGGCCGAGGTGCGGATGAATCCGTTCGAGGTCGAACGGCTCGGCTGGGACACGATCCGCGGCCTGCCGGTGATCCCCGACGGCGAGATCGGCACCGGTCGCTTCCGCATCGTCTGCTCCCGCGACCTCGAAGACTCCGGCCTGGAGATCACCGAGGCGGTCGGCAAAGAGCTCGAGACCGTCGCGCCGGTCCAGAACTGACGCGAGTCTGCGTTTAGTGGCGAATAGCGCCACCTAGAGCAGACTCGGCGCTCAGACGCTGTTCCAGAAGTCGATCCCGGATTCTTCGGCCCAGCGCTGGACCGTGACGTTGAGCTGGGTGATTTCGCCGGTCCAGATCAGGATGCCCATCGCGATCAGGATCACGCCGCCGACGGCGACGATCAGGGCGTAGTGGCGCTTGACCACGGCGAAGGCGGTGGTCATGCGGGAGAAGGCGAGGGCGGTGAGGATGAAGGGAATCGCCAGGCCGGCCGAGTAGACGGCGAGCAGGAGGGCGCCGTGGGCGGCCGAGCCCGAGAGCGAGGCCGCGGTGAGGATCGCGCCCAGGGTTGGCCCGATGCAGGGCGTCCAGGCGATCGCGAAGGCGGCGCCGGCGACGATCGGGCCGCCCTTGCCGGCGCGCTCGAGCAGGGCGTCGACGTGCCACTCCTGGTTCAGCCGGGCGATGAACAGGGAGGAGACGAAGAGGACACCCATGAGGACGATCAGCGCCCCCGAGATCTTCGTCAGCAGCTCCTCGTGGTCCTTGAGGAAGGAGCCGAGGCCGGTCGCGGTGAGGCCGAGGAGGATGAAGATCGCCGAGAAGCTGGCGACGAACAGCAGGCTCGGGCCAAGCACCCGGCGCCAGCCGGCGTTGTCGAGCTCGCTTGCCGAGACCCCCGTCACCGCCGAGAGGTAGCCGGGGACAAGCGGCAGCACGCAGGGTGAGAGGAAGGAGGCGATCCCCGCCGCGAGGGCGGCGAGCAAACCCACTCCGGCGGCGGGATCGGAGCTGATGGCCGCGATTACCACTGGGCCTCAGGTTACCCTCAGCCCGTGTCGTCCGGCCCGACCCCAGGTCTCTACAACGCCGCCGGTACGGCGCGGCGGCTGCGGGCCTCGCCGCTGTTCGCGATCGGGCCCAGCGAGCCGGGCCCGGCGCTGCGGCGCGGCGCCCTGATCGCGGTCCCGATCGGGATCTGCCTGGCGATCGAGTTCGGCTTCGACGCACCGACCAAAGGCGCGATCGCAACCGGCGCCCTGCTCGCCGGCTTCCCGGCCATGGACGCTCCGGCCGGGCCGCGGGCCGCCTGGCAGGCGGCGGTGGCGCCGGCGATCGGCGTCGCGGCGGCGCTCGGAATCCTCAGCAGTCAGTCGGCACCGGCGGCAGTGCTGGCGATGGGGGTGGTCGGCGCGCTCGCCGGCTACTGCTTCTCGGTCTCGCTGCGGCTGGCGATCTACGGGCTCTCGGTGGCGCTGGCGCTGATGGTCGCCCAGGGGCTTTTCCTCGAGACCTCGGAGATCCTGCCGGCGCTGTTGTGGGGGACGGTCGGCGGCCTCGTGCAGGCGCTCTGGTCGCTGATCCTCTGGGTCGTCGTCGACCGCGCTGCAAGGGGCGAGCCGAGCGGCTGGGACGCCCGCGCCACCGCGGCCGCCTTCGCCGCCAACTTCAACTGGAGCTCGCCGAACCTCCGCCACGGGATCCGCTGCGGCGCTGCCCTCGCCGCCGGCGTCGCCGTCTACCGACTGATCGACATGGACAACCACGGCTTCTGGATCCCGCTGACGATCCTCTTCGTGATGCGCCCCGAACGCGACGAAACCTATCTGCGGCTGGCGCTGCGGGCCGCCGGCACCGCGCTCGGTCTGATCGTCGCCACGGCGATCGCCGAAACGGTCGGCAGCTACGACTTCGCGGTTGCGATCGTTCTCACGGTCTCCGCCGGGCTCGCGTTCGGCCTGCTCACGGTCCAGTACGCGCTGTTCACGGCCTCGATCACCACCTACGTCGTGCTCCTCACCGACACCCTCGGCGAGCCGGCACTGCAGGCCGCCGGCCTGCGCGCAGTCGGCACCGCGCTCGGGATCGGGATCGCCTTCCTCGCCTTCGTGATCTGGCCGACGCCGGGGGAGGGGAGGGACCTCCGATTCGAGGCGGTGAGACCGCCTCCGGACCCACCGGAGGCCCCAGCCCGGTAAATTCCTGGCCAGGCAGCCAAACGGCCGCGCCGGGGCGCGGCGGACCAGGGGAGCAGACTTGAGCAACAGGACGTACGTAATCGGGGTCGGGATGACCAAGTTCGAGAAGCCGGGCACCAAGGAGGGCGACTACCCCGACTGGGCCAAAGAGGCGGGGGAGAAGGCGCTCGCCGATGCCGGCATCCCGTACACCGACGTCGAGCAGGCCTACGCGGGCTACTGCTACGGAGACTCGACCTACGGGCAGCGGGCGCTCTACCAGCTCGGCCTGACCGGGATCCCCGTCGTCAACGTCAACAACAACTGCTCGACCGGCTCCTCGGCGCTGTTCCTCGCCCGCCAGGCGGTCAAGGGCGGCCTCGTCGAGTGCGCGATGGCGCTCGGCTTCGAGAAGATGGAGCCCGGCAGCCTCGGCGTCAAGTACACCGACCGCACCAACGCGCTCGACAAGCACGCGATGCGGATGTTCGAGATCCGCGACCCGGAGGCCTCACCGCCGGCGCCGCAGATGTTCGGCAACGCCGGCCGCGACCACATGGCCAAGTACGGCTCTACTGCCGACCACTACGCCTGGATCGGGTGGAAGAACCACAAGCACTCGGTCAACAACCCCTACGCCCAGTTCCAGGACGAGTACTCGCTGGAGGACATCAAGGCGGCGAAGATGATCCACGAGCCGCTGACCAAGCTGCAGTGCTCGCCGACCTCCGACGGCTCGGCCTGCGCGATCGTCGCCTCCGAGCGCTTCGTCGAAGAGCACGACCTCGGCGACCAGGCGATCGAGATCGTCGGCCAGTCGATGGTCACCGACCTCAGCTCGACCTTCGACGAGGGCGCCGATTGCATGACGATCGTCGGCTCGGAGATGTCGAAGACCGCGGCCGATCGCGCCTATGCCGAAGCCGGCATCAGCGCCGACGAGGTCGACGTCTGCGAGCTGCACGACTGCTTCAGCGCCAACGAGCTGATCACCTACGAAGCGCTCGGCTTCGCGGCTGAGGGCGAGGGCCACAAGCTGGTCGAGGAAGAAGCGACGACCTTCGGCGGCCAGGTCGTGGTCAACCCCTCGGGTGGACTGATCTCGAAGGGCCACCCGCTCGGCGCGACCGGGCTGGCGCAATGCTCGGAGCTGACCTGGCAGCTGCGCGGCGACGCCGACAAGCGCCAGGTGGAAGGCGCCAAGGTGGCGCTCCAGCACAACATCGGCCTCGGCGGCGCCGCCGTGGTCACCGTCTACAAGCCGGCGGGCTGAGTCCCGCCGCGACGAGGAGGAAGCGATATGGCCAAGCAGCGACGCTCACTGGACGGCAAGGTCGTGGCGATCACCGGCGGTGCCCGCGGGATCGGCAAGGCGACGGCGACGGCACTGGTGCGCAAGGGCTGCCGGGTCGCGATCGGGGACATCGATTTGGCATTGGCTGAGGAGACCGCCGCCGGGCTCGGCGGCGGCACCGTGGCGCTGGCGCTCGACGTCACCGACCGCGCCTCCTTCGCCGCCTTCCTCGACGAGGCCGAGCGCCAGCTCGGCCCGGTCGACGTGGTGATCAACAACGCCGGGATCATGCCGGTGACCCCGTTCGTCGACGAGGGCGAGGACTCGGTGCGCCGCCAGGTGGACATCAATCTCCACGGCGTCATCACCGGCACCCAGCTGGCGATCGCGCGGATGACCCCGCGGCGCGGCGGCCACATCGTCAACATCGCCTCCCAGGCCGGCAAGGCCGGGATCCCCGGCATCGCCACCTACTCGGCGACCAAGCACGCGGTGGTCGGCCTCAGCGAGGCGGTGCGGGCGGAGCTGCGCGGCAGCGGCGTCGAGATCGCTTGCGTGATGCCGACGGTCGTCAACACCGAACTGACCAGCGGCGTCGGCCAGAAGTGGGTGAAACCGGTCGAGGCTGCCGACGTCGCCAACGAGATCGTCGATGCGCTCGAAGTGCCGCGCTTCGACGTCTTCGTGCCGCGCGCCAACGGCGCCCTCTACAAGTTCCTGACCCTGCTGCCGCGCGGCGCCCGCGAGGCGCTGGGGAGGCTGATGAAGGTCGACAAGCTGATGCTCGAAGTCGACCACGGCGCCCGCCGCGCCTACGAGGAGCGCGCCGCGGCGAGCGAGCCGAGCGCCGAGGGTGGTGGCGCTGCAGCCGCGGAGCCGGCGCCCGAGCGCGACGCGGCTTAACGCGCGCCGAGGAGTGCATTAGCCACCTCAGAGGGGGACAATGCACTCCTCGATGGGGCGGATCTACGACGCGACCTGGGGCCGGGCATTTTCTGCCCTCTACGACCGCGGGCTGAAGGCGACCGAGGAGGCAGGTCTGCGCGAGATGCGCGCCGAGCTGCTGAGCGGGGCAGGGGGGAGGGTGGTGGAGCTGGGTGCCGGAACCGGCGCCAATCTCGACCTCTACAGCGCTGCCGTTGAGGAGCTGGTTCTGGTCGAGCCCGACCCGCACATGACCAAGCGGCTGCGAGAGCGGCTGGCGAGCTCTGGTCGCGAGGCGACGATCGTCGAAGCCCCGGCCGAACGGATGCCGCTGGAGTCGGCCAGCTTCGATACCGCCGTCGCCACCCTGGTGCTCTGCACCGTTCCCGACCCCAGCGCCACCATCATCGAGTTGAGCCGGGTCCTCAAACCGGGCGGCAAGCTGCTCTTCATCGAGCACGTCCGCTCCGAGGAGCCGCGCCTGGCGCGCTGGCAGGACCGGCTCGAGAAGCCCTGGCGCTTCCTCGCCGACGGTTGCCGCTGCAACCGCGACACGCTGGCGACGATCGCCGCCTCTAGCTTCACGCTCGGCGCAGTCGAGCACGAGCGGATGCCAAAGGCGCCGCCGCTGGTCGAGCCGCTGGTCCGTGGCAGCGCGGTACTCGGAAACCGGAACTAACCGCCCCGATCCACTCCTAGCGGCGCTCGAGCAGGCGGTTTGACAGCTCGGCGGCGCTGACGCCGATGAAGGCGCCGGCGAGGACGTCTGCGGGATAATGGACGCCGGTATGCACGCGCGAATAGCCGACCAGCGTCGCCAGCGCTCGCAGCGGCGCCGAGAGGGCGGGCTGGACCTGGCCGGCGCCGGTGGCGAAGGCGAAGGCAGTGGCGGCATGGCCGGAGGGAAACGAGCTCGAGACGGGCATCGGCACATGGCGGCGGGCGAGCACCTCGAGCTCCTCGCGCTCGGGCCGGCGCCTGGTCGTCAGCGGCTTGGCGACGAGGTTGGCGAAGGCGGACGCGATCCCAAGCGAGACCAGGCCGTTGCGCGCCGCGCGGCGGCCGTCTGGCCCGCCGAGAAGCGCCATCGCAGCCGCGGCGCCGAACCACAGCTTGCTGTCGTCGGCCGCCCGGGAGAGGCGGCGCATCGCGACGTCGAGCCGCGGCGTCTCGGTGCCCGCGACAGCGGCGTAGAGCGCGGTGTCGACCGTCTTCGCCTCAGTCAGCCACTCGCGCATCGGGCGATGATATGAGCCGCCGCCTGGCCGCGATCCTGGCGCTGATCCTGATCGCCGCCGCGATCGCCTCGATTGCCAGCGGCGACAACAGCGGCGTGCTGGCGATCGTCGCGGTCGCCTTCCTGGTCGCCGTCGCCAACGCCCGCGTCGCCTTCAAGCCTGACCGCTCCCTGCCGCCGGCGTTGCCGCCGCGCCAGCCGGTCCTACGCCTGCATTCCCTCCGGCACCCGCAACCACTTCGCGCTCGATCTCGCGCTGATCCTGGTCTCGAACAACGTCTACAGGCTGGGCCCGACCCTCGGCTCCGGCACCCGGCCACGCCTCGACGAGGGCGTCCTCGGCGTTGTCGACTTTCACCCCCCTATAGCGAGTCAAAAGTCGACAACGGCGCGCTGGCGCGAGCTGAAGGCGCCCGAACTCGAGATCGAGAGCGACGGACCGGTCCCGGTCGGCGTCGACGGCGAGGCGATGACCCTGGAGGCGCCGCTCGTGCGGTTGGCGGCCGCTGGCTAGTCCTCACGAGCGGTCTTCTTCCAGCTGAAGGCCGCATATGGGAGAAATGCGATGAACACACCGAGTAAAGCACTCGTCCCGATGATCCAATAAAGGCCGATTCTGACCAGATCGCCTGAGTGCCCGGCTTCTACGTAGGCAGCCAGCGCAACGCCGAGCCCAATCGAGATGCCGCCGCCGAGACCGACACTGCAGATCGAGCCGAGCCAGCTCAAATGACTATCAAGGCGCTGAACGCCGATGGACACACCAGCCGTAGCAACGCTGTAGGCGATCAAAAGCGCGATGTCGACCGCGAGAAGATCGCGGAACAGATCGTCGCTCGGTTCGCCGGAGAACGCGGCCGACATCGCCAGGATTCCCAGGAAAATCCCTGCCAAAGAGCCCAAACCACCCAGAAAGCCGGCCCAGAAGGGGCCGAGCATGATTTGTGCCCTATCCCGGGCTCTCTGAATCCAACGCACGATAATGGTGGTTATGTAAACCTGGCGGCGAACTGGGCGGGGAAGCTCAGCTGGCGGCGTCGATCGCCGCTTCGATTTCGTTTGACGAGCTGAGGTTGCCGAGCAGTTCCAGGCCGTCCGTGCTCGGGCCTTTGATCGCAAACGACGGCGTGCCTTCGAAACCCAACCTGCTCGCTTCCGCGTTGGTTTTCTGGACCTCGCCCTTGACCTTGGCGCTGTTGCGGTCCTGGTTCCATTTGTCGATGTCTTTGACACCGGCGGCTTTGGCGATCGCGGTGAGGAATTCGTCGTCGGCGTAGCCCGATCCCTCTTTGCCCTGGTTTCGGTAGAAGAGGTTTACGTAATTCCAGCCGCGGCCCTGTTCGCCGGCGGCCAGTGCCGCCGCTCCGGCCAGTTCTGACTGGGCGCTGATGACGATGAAGTTGCGGAAGGAGATCTTCGCCTGCCCCTGCGCCACCTGGCCTTCGATCACCGCTGGCAGCGCTTCTTCGGAGTTCGCTTTGCAGACCGGGCACTGCAGGTCCCCGAACTCGACCAGTTCGACCGGTGCGTTCGGATCGCCGAGCAGGAGGCCGTCCTGCGGGATGCCACTCAGCTCCTGTTCAACGGCGGCCGCGTCCTTGACGTTGCTGGCGTCGCCGCCGTCGCTGCTGGAGGCGCTGATCACGATCAGCGCCGCGATCACGACCACGACCAGGAAGACCGCGCCGGCTCCCATCTGCAGCAGCTTTTTGCGGCGGTCCTGCGTGTCCACCTGCGTTTCCGCCGCCAGCCGCTCATCTCGGCGCTTCTCTCGCTCCCGCTTGTTGCTCACGTGCCCTCCCTGGTCGCGTTTCAGTTCTGCAGCTGCTCGGCGCCGGTGACGCCGTCGGTTCCCGCGTAGCCGATCAGGCGCGTGGCGTTGAGCAGGAAGAGAATCGTCATCAGCACGGCGCTGGCCACGCACCACTGGCAGATCGCTTCGATCTCGAAGATCTCCAGGTAGGTCAGGTAGATGCTGAAGCCAAAGCCGCCGAGCGCCAGCGCAAAGCCGGCGAAGCGCGCCAGGTCCGTCGCGAAGAAGGCCGTCGCCAGCAGCAGCACGTAGCCGATGATCCCGAAGACCGAGACGTTAATGCCGGCGATGTGCGAGTAGGAGCTTTCGGCGACGGTCGCGCAGCCGTGCCCACCGGCGACGCAGGCGGGCGCTCCGCCCCCCGAATCGGCGATCGTGATGTAGGTCGCGACGCCGATCCCGAGCGTCGCCACGAAGGCGACAGCCCGGCGCAGAAAAGCTTCGCTCGGAAATTTCATAGCGGTCACGATAATGACTGCGGCTAAGCGCCGTTTGAAGATCCCGAGAGGCTTAGAACTGCCGAATCGGCGCAGAATGCCGCCAGCTCGCGCGAGAGCTTGCCGCCCTGCCAGGCCAGCGGCGACTCTCCCTCCCCCCTCGCTGATCAGGCGGGCCTGCGGCAGCACCTCGGCGTAGGCGGCCGCGGTCGCGTAGGGGTGGCCGGGGTCGGCGTCGTCCTGGCTGGCGACGACCAGCGCCGGCAGCCGCAGCGCCGCGAGCTCGTCGAGCGAGCCGAACGGGCGCGATCGCGGCACCTCCCGCAGCGCCTGCACCAGCGCCTGCGGGTGGCGGTGCAGCGAGATCCGCTCGCGGGTGAAGCGCAGCACCGAGTCGCGCCAGGCCGGGTCGATCCCCTGGTTGCGCTCGATATAGGCGACGAAGCCGTCGACCCCGTCCGTCTCCAACGCCGTCGCCAACCCGTCCCAATACCGCAGCGATTCGTCGCTGATCTCGCCCGTGTACGCCGGCCCGATCACGGCCAGCCCGGCCAGTCGCTCCTGGTGGCGAAGCGCGTAGGCGACCGCGGTATGGGCGCCCATCGAGTGCCCGGCGAGGACGAAGCGGCCCTCCCCCACCTCGGCGGCGACGACCCGCTCGAGGTCGTCGACGAGTCGCGGGTATCCATAATCCTCCGCCGCCGGGGCGGGATCCGACTCCCCGTGGCCGCGGGCGTCGTAGCTAACGACACGGTGACCGGCACGCTCCAGCGAGCGCGAGCCGTGGACGACGTAGCGCCGCGTCGCCGTGATCCCGTGGCAGAGCACGATCGAGAGCCCCTCGCCGGCGCTCTCGCCGCGAATCGTCGGCGCCGGCCCGAGCTCGAAGGGCGCCGCGGTCGCCGCCATCAGCCCGGTGCCGCCAGCGCCTGCTCGAGGTCGTCGACCGACTCGTAGGCGAGGCCGGCGAGGCTGACCTTGCGGTGGCGGATGATCCCCTCCTCGTCGATCACGAAGATCGCCCGCCGCACCAGCGGCCCGGCGAGCACGCCGTAGGCGCGGGCGACCTCCTTGTCCTCGTCGGCCAGCAGCGGCACGTTGAGCCGCTTCTCCTCGGTGAAGCGCTCGTGCGATTCCACCGATTGCGGAGAGATCCCCAGCACCTCGGCGCCGAGGCCGTCGAGCCGCTCGCCCTGGTCGCGGTAGGAGCAGAACTGTTTGGTGCAGACGGCGGTGAAATCGCCCGGGTAGAAAGCCAGAATCAGCTTACGGCCGCGGTAGTCGGCGAGCCGGTAGGTCTTGCCACCCGTTCCGGGCAGCTCGAAATCGGGAGCCGGGTCGCCTGCCTTGAGCTTGGCCACGAGCGCAGCTTAGCCGCCGCTATTCGCGTTCGATCGTGATGCTTTCGATCAGGACGGTCTGTTTCGGTTTTTCATCCGCACCGCCCTGTTCTTCAATTCGTTTGACCACCGGATAGCCGTCGCTGACTTCGCCGACGATCGCGTATTCGGCCGGCAGGCCCGCGTCAGGCGCAGTCACCACGTAGAACTGGCTGCCCGAGCGCCCGGGCGGCTCCGCTTCGCTCTTGGCCATCGCCACCACGCCTTTGGTGTATTCGATGTTGGCCGGCGGTTTCTCGTCGACGCTGTAGCCGGGGCCGCCGCTGCCGGTCCCTTCGGGGTCGCCGCCCTGGATCACGAAGCCGGGGACGATGCGGTGGAAGGTGAGGTCGTCGTAGAAGCCTTCTTCGGCGAGGAAGGCGAAGGAGTTGCTGGTTATCGGCGCCCGCTCGGTGTCGAGGGCGATCGTGAAGGTGCCGCAGCTGGTTTGGACCACGGCGTTGACTTTTTCGCCCTGCTCGACGGTCTGCTCGGGTTTCGAGAAGCTCACTTCCTTCGGTTCCGGCGCTTCGACTTTCTTGCAGCCACCGGATTCCTTGGCGGCGCTGGTCGAGTCGCCGCCGCTGCGCGAGATCAGGATCGCGCCGACGACGACAGCCGCCACCAGGGCGAAAACGGCGAGGATGATCCAACGTCTATCGGGCTGCGCCTCCACGGCCGGGAGGTTAGTGCAAACCGCACTACGATCGATGCGATGCCGACGCCGCCGTTGACGCCGCTCGCCGCCGCCGTTCTGGCGCTCGGCTCACCCGAGAGCCTGCTCGAGATCGAGTGCGGCGAGGGCGACGGCGCCCTCTTCCTGGCCCGCGAGTTCCCGCGAGCCCGGGTCCGCGGCGTCGACTCCTCCGAGGCGGCGATCCGGCGGGCGACGGCGCGGATCGGGCTCGATCCCGAGGGTCGAATCGCCTTCAAGGTCGGCGGACCGCGGAAGCTGCCGTTCCCCGACGGCCACTTCGATCTCGTCGCCGCCGTCGACGCCGTCCCGGCCGTGGCCGAGGCGGCGCGGGTGCTGCGGCCCGGCGGTCACCTGATCCTCGCCCGCTCCGAACGGACCGAGGCCGCCAGCGGCCTTGGTGCCAGGCTCGCCCGCTGGCGCCTTTCGCGGCACGGATTCACGCTGATCGCCAGCGAGAGCGCCGGCGACGGCAGCTTCTCTGTCGCCCGCCTGCGCGACAACGGTCAGGCGACCCCGTCTGATTAGGCTGGGGCATGGCCTTCGATGGCATGCCGCTGGCGCTCCTCGTCAACCCCTCCTCGGCCGGGGGAAAGACGTTGAAGCTGCTGCCGCGGGTCGAGCAGGCCCTCGACGAGCGCCGGGTCGAGTTTCGCGTCCAGCGCACCAAGAACCTCGAGCACGGCGTCGAGCAGGCGCTGCGGGCGATCGAAGCGGGCGAGCTGCCGGTGGTGATCAGCGGCGACGGCCTGCTCGGCGCCGTCGGCGGCGCTATGGCTGGCTCGGAGACGCCGCTCGGGATCGTCCCCGGCGGCCGCGGCAACGACCTCGCCCGCGTGCTCGGGATCCCCGACGAGCCCGAGCAGGCGGTGGAGGTGATCCTGGGCGGGCACAGCCGCCGCATCGACGTCGGCGAGGCCAACGGCAAGCGCTTCCTCGGCATCGTCAGCGTCGGCTTCGACTCCGAAGCCAACCGCCGCGCCAACGAAACCAAGTTCCTGCGCGGCAACCTCGTCTACGCCTACGCGGCGATCCGCACCCTGCTGAGCTGGAAACCGGCTCGCTTCACGATCGCGGTCGACCAGGAACGGATCCGGCTCTCTGGCTACTCGATCGCGGTCGCCAACAGCAGCTGCTTCGGCGGTGGCATGTACGTCGCGCCCGACGCCGAGCTCGACGACGGCGAGTTCGACGTCGTCTCCGTCGGCGACGTGAGCAAGCTGCGCTACGTAAGTAACCTGCCGAAGGTGTTCAAGGGCACCCACGTCGAGAAGGACGAGGTCCGCGTCTTCCGCGCCCAGCACCTCGAACTGAGCGCCAGCCGCCCCTTCCCCGTCTATGCCGACGGCGAGCACCTGACCGACCTGCCGGCGTCGCTGCGGGTGCTGCCGCGGGCGCTCAGCGTGCTGGTCCCGCCCCCGGCCTCCGCTTGAGCGCCGGCTTCGCCACCAAGGTCGCGCTGGCGCGCGGGATCGGGGCCGCGAGCAGGGCCAGCGGCCGCGGCGGCGGCACGACGCTGCCGGGACGGGTGCTGCTGCGCCTCGCCCCGGATGCGATCGCCCGGCTCGGCGACCGTCTCGACGGTGGCGCCACCGTCGTCTCCGCGACCAACGGCAAGACGACGACGGCCGGGATGATCGCCGCGATCCTCGCCGCCGAGGGTCGCCAGCCGGTCCACAACCGGGCCGGCTCGAACATGACCTGGGGCGTGGCGACGGCGCTGCTCGAGCAGCGCGGGCACGAGGGGCTGTTCGAGGTCGACGAGGCCTGGCTGCCCCGGGTCAGCGAACAGCTGCACCCCCGCCTGGTCGTGCTCGGCAACCTCTTCCGCGATCAACTCGACCGCTACGGCGAGATGGAGGCGCTGGCCGACGATTGGGCGCGCACGGTCGCCGCCTGCGAGGGCCACTCCGCCTTCGCGCTCAACGCCGACGACCCGCTGATCGCCGATCTCGGCCGTAACCCGGAGGGGCGTCCGCGCGAGGGCGTCCTCTACTTCGGCATCGACGACCCCTCCCAGGCGCTGCCCGAGCTCCAGCATGCCTTCGACGCCAAGCACTGTCGCCGCTGCGGACACCCCTACGAGTACGAGCGCGCCTTCGTCGGCCACCTCGGCCACTACTCCTGCCCCAACTGCGGCGCCAAGCGCCCGCGCCCCGACGTCGCCGCGACCGCGATCGAGCTGCATGGCATGGAGGGCTCGCGGTCGACGATCCGCACCCCCGAGGGGGAGATCGAGCTCGAGCTGCCTCTGCCGGGCCTCTACAACGTCTACAACGCCCTCGCCGCGGTCGCCGCCGGCATCCGCCTCGGCGTCGCCCCGAAGCGGATCGCGGCGGCGCTGGCGGAGATGAAGGCGGCCTTCGGGCGGGTGGAGACGATCGAGGTCGGCGGCGTCCCGGTCTCGATCCTGTTGATCAAGAACCCCGCCGGCGCCAACGAGGTGCTGCGCACGCTGCTGCTCGAGGCGGAGGACGAGGGTGAGGGAATCGACCTCTGGATCGCCCTCAACGACCGCATCGCCGACGGCCGCGACGTCTCCTGGATCTGGGATGCCGACTTCGAGCTGCTCGACTCGGCCGTGCGCCGCGTCGTCTGCGCCGGCACGCGGGCGCCGGAGATGGCCCTGCGGCTGAAGTACGCCGGCTGGCCGACCGACCGGATCGAGGTGATCCCCGCGATCGAGCCCTCGCTCGACGCCGCCGTCGCGGCCGCTCGCGACGTAGCGTCCCTTATGGGGGCCCCAATGTCGCGAGCGCCGCGCGTCTTCGCCCTCCCCACGTATACGGCGCTGCTTGAACTGCGGAAGCTGCTCGCTGACCGCGGGCTGGCCAAGGAGTTCTGGCGGTGAGCGGCGGGGCGGCGGCGATCTGGCACGATGTCGAGTGCGGGGCCTACGGCGCCGACCTCGGCCTCTGGGAAGAGCTGGCGACGAGCGCCGGAGGTCCGGTCCTGGAGCTCGGCTGCGGCACCGGCCGCGTCGCCCTGCAGCTGGCGCGGCGGGGCTACCCGACCGTCGGCCTCGACAGCGACGCCGAGCTGATCGAGGCCCTGCGGGAGCGCGGCGCGGGCCTGCCGCTGACCGGGGTCGTCGCCGACGCCCGCGACTTCGCGCTCGACGACCCGGTCGCGCTGACCGTTGCCCCAAGCCAGATGCTGCAGCTGCTCCCCGACGCCGAGGCCCGCATCGCCTGCCTGCGCTGCGTCACCGCGGCGCTGCGCCCGGGTGGCCGCCTGGCGGCGGCGATACTCGAGGGCATGCCCGAGCCCGACGGCGCCCCACCGCCGCTCCCCGACGTGCGCGAGGTCGACGGCTGGGTCTACTCGAGCCTGGCGGTCGAGGCCGCGGTCGGCGCCGAGGAAATCGTCATCCACCGGTTGCGCCAGAGGGTCTCGCCGACCGGCGAGCTGAGCGAGGAACCGAACGCCGTCCGGATCACGACCTTCCCGGCGGCCCAACTGGAGGATGAGGCCGCGCAGGCTGGCCTCCTCCCGCTCGAACGCCGCGCGATCCCCCCCACCGACATCCACGTCGGCTCCCTCGTCGTCGTGCTCGGAAAGCCGTCCTGATGGAGCTCCGCGTGCTCAGCCTCTACCCGGAGCAGATGAACATCTACGCCGACCGCGGCAACATCGTCTTCCTGCAGCGGCGCTGCGAGTGGCGCGGGATCGACTTCAGCCACGCCGGTGCCGGCCCGGGCGAGCCGGTCGACCCCACCGCCCACGACCTCTTCTACATCGGTGGCGGCCAGGACCGCGACCAGCGAATGGTCGCCAAGGACATGGTCGCGAGCAAGCGCGAGGCGCTGGCAGATGCCACCGGCGACGGCGCCGTCCTGCTCGCCGTCTGCGGCGGCTACCAGCTGCTCGGCCACAGCTACCAGCTCGACGAGGAGAAGCTGCCGGGCCTGGGACTGGCCGAGCTGGAGACGGTCCGCGAGCCGGGCCCGCGCCTGATCGGCAACGTCGCGATCGAGGTCGACCTCGGCTCCGGGCCGCGGATCCTCGCCGGTTTCGAGAACCACGGCGGCCGTACCTACCTGGGCGAGGGTGCGGTGGCGCTGGGGACGGTGATCGAGGGCAAGGGCAACAACGGCCGCGACGGCCGCGAGGGAGTCCGCCACGACAACCTGATCGGCACCTATCTGCACGGGCCGCTGCTGCCGAAGAACGCCTGGCTCGCCGACCACCTGATCGCCCTCGCGCTCGAGCGCCGCTACGGCACCAGGCCCGAGCTGGAACCGCTCGACGACGCCTTCGAGGACGCCGCCCACGCCTCGGCGCGGGCCGCCGCGGGCGCTTAGCGGTTGGCGCTTGTCGCCCTCTGGGCTACAAGCGACAACCGGAGATCAGGGGGCGGCGGGGATGCCGGCGAGCTCGAAGGCGAGGATCGTGTTCGCTCCCCGTTCGGTGCCGGCGGCGTCGTCGTGCTCGGAGGCGATCGCGAGGACGTCGCCGCGGCCGAGCGGGTGCGGCCGCAGTCGATGGCTCAGACGGTCGGCGACCTCGAAGCCGAGGGCCTGGTCAGTCGTCGCCCCGATCCCGACGACGGTCGTCGCTCGCTGGTCAGCCTCACCCCCGATGGCGTTGCCGCGCTGCAGGCCGACCGCAGCCACCGCGAGGGCTGGCTGGTCGCAGCGATGGAGCAGCTGACGCCCGAGGAGCAGGACACGCTCGCTCGCGCGGTCGTGCTGTTGCGCAGGATCTCGGAGTCCTGAGCCTCAGCTACCGCTGGAGCCGAAGCCGCCCTCGCCGCGGGCGGAATCGGTGATCGCGCTCGCCTCGACCGGCTCGGCCACGGCAATCGGCGTCAGCACGAGCTGGGCGATGCGGTCGCCGGGCTCGACCCGGAAGACCTCGGCCGGGTCGGCGTTCAGCAGCAGCACCCGCACTTCGCCGCGGTAGCCGGCGTCGATCAGGCCGGGACTGTTGACGAGCGTGATCCCGTGCTCGCGGGCGAGACCCGAACGCGGCAGGACCAGGCCGGCGTGGCCGGCGGGGATCTCCAGCGCGATCCCGGTCCCCACCCCCCAGCGCTCGCCGGGTCCGATGTGGGCGGCCTCGCAGGCGTAGAGGTCGAGGCCAGCGTCGCCCTCGTGAGCGCGGGTCGGCAGGATCGCACCCTCTTTGAGCTTCATCGTAGGCAGCTCCACGCCGCCAGCCTACTGAGCCCTCTCGAACGTGGCTGGCAAGGAAGCAGAGAGCGCCGTGTGCTCTGCACACAAGCGACCGATGACGCCGCCAGGCGCGTTCGAGAGGGCTCAGACGACGGCGAGGTCGTCGAAGCGGTGCATCTCGGCGGCCGGCACGCGGGCGTGGACGAGGACGCCATCTGGGCCCTCGGTCCGCTCCAGCTCGCCGGCGACTTCGTGCAGCTCGTGCAGGCGCGCGCCCTCGGAGTAGGGGATCAGCAGCTCAACCTCGGTCAGGGTCTCGGCGAACGCGGCCTCGATCCGCTCGCGCAGGTCGTCCAGCCCGTCGCCGGAGAGCGCTGATACCAGCACCGCGTTGGGGTGGCTGATCGCGGCCTCGTGGCGCTCGTCCTCGTCCAGCAGGTCGGCCTTGTTGAGCACCAGCAGCCGCTGCTTCTCCCCCGCCCCGATCTCCTCCTCCAGCACCTCGTCAACGGCCTGCATGTCGAGCAAGCGTCGCTCTTCGGGCTCGGAGGCGTCGACGACGTGGACGATCAGCTCGGCCAGCACCGTCTCCTCCAGGGTCGCCTTGAACGCCTCGACGAGTTGGTGGGGGAGCTTCTCGATGAACCCGACCGTGTCGGTCAAGAGGAAGTCGCGGCCGCAGAGCTCGAGGGTGCGGGTCGTCGGGTCGAGGGTGTGGAAGAGGCGGTCCCCCACTCCAACCTCGGCGCCGGTGAGCGCGTTCAGCAGGGTCGACTTGCCGGCGTTGGTGTAGCCGGCCAGCGCCACCCGCGGCAGCGAGGAGCTGTCGCGGCGGGCGCGCATGACGCCGCGGTTCTGCTCCAGTCGGGTCAGCCGTCGTCGCAGCGCCGCGATCCGGTTGCGGGCGAGCCGCCGGTCGGTCTCGATCTGGGTCTCGCCCGGGCCCCTGGTGCCGATGCCGCCGTCCATCCTGCCGGCGCCGAGGCGCTCGAGGTGGGTCCAGAGGCCCCGCATGCGGGCCATGTTGTATTCGAGCTGGGCCAGCTCGACCTGCAGCTTTCCCTCGGCCGAGTGGGCGTGGTCGGCGAAGATATCGAGGATCACCGCGGTGCGGTCGATCACCGGCACGCCCAACGCGCTCTCGAGGTTGCGCTCCTGACGGGGAGCGAGCTCGTCGTCGCAGGCGACCAGGTTGGCATCGCATGCCTTGATCTCCGCTTTGAGTTCGTCGAGGCGGCCGCGGCCGAAGTAGCGATCGGGGTCCGGTTTTGGCCGCTGCTGGGTCGCCTCCCCCGCCGTTGCCACGCCGGCGGTGCGCAGCAGCTCCTTCAGCTCGGCCAGCGGCTCCTCGCCGGCGCTGCCGTCGACGATGCCGATCGCCAGCGCCCGCTGGCGGGCGCGCGGGTTGGTGACGCCGGCACCGTTGCCGTGCTCGGCGTTGTACCGCGTTTCGACCTTGCGGCCGTTTCGAGAACGTTGCACTCGCTTAATAGTAGGCCCCGTCTCGGGGGGAGCCCTTTCCTCTAGGCTTTGGGAACCGTGAAGGTTTTCGTTACCGGGGGGACGGGATTCATCGGCGGCGCCGTCGTGCGTCAGCTGCGCGCTCGCGGCGACGAGGTCGCGTGCCTGGTCCGCAACCCGGAAAAAGGGAAGCAGGCCGCCGAGCTCGGCTGCGAGCTGGTCGCCGGCGATCTTGGTGACGAACGGGCGATTCGCGAGGGCATGGCCGGCTGCGACGCCGTGATCCACGCCGCCGCCGTCTACGAGGTTGGGATCCCCGCCCGTGAGCGCGAGCCGATGCGCGAGGCCAACGTCGGTGGCACCGAACGAGTCCTCGGCGCCGCCCTCGAGGCGAAGATCCCGAAGGTCGTCTACGTCTCCACCGTCGGCGTCTTCGGCAACACCGATGGCAAGATCGTCGACGAGTCCTACGAGCACCCGGCCGTGGACTTCACCTCCTGCTACGAGCAGACCAAGTGGGAAGCCCACCAGGTCGCCAAACGGCTGATCGCCGAGGGCCTGCCCTGCACGATCGTCCAGCCCGGCGGCGTCTACGGCCCCGGTGACACCTCCTCGATCGCCGAGCTGCTGAACCAGTTCCTGAGCGGAAAAATGCCGCTGATGCCGTTCCCGGAGCTGGGGATCTGCCTCAGCCACGTCGAGGACATCGCCGCCGGCATCCTGCTCGGGCTCGACAAGGGCCGGCCCGGCGAGTCCTACGTGATCAGCGGGCCGAAAACGACGGTTCGCGAGGCGATCGGCATCGTCGGCGAGGTCACCGGCCGCAAGCCGCCCAAGCACGCGATCCCGACGCCGCTGATGAAGGCGATGATCCCGATCGGTCCGCTGGTCGGGAGGATGATGGGCCAGCCGCCGAACCTGCGCGAGCTGATCTCCTCCGCCGACGGCGTCACCTTCTGGGCCAGCTACGACAAGGCCCACACCGAGCTCGGCTACGAACCACGCGGCCTCGAGCAGGGCCTGCGCGACATGCTCGCCGCCGAAGGCCGGATCCCGGCCGCCGCAGCCGCCTAGCGCCGTCCCATAATCTGCCGCGCATGCGCGTAATCGACGTCCGCCACCTCGGCCGGCCGCACGTGATCGGCTGCTGGGAGGTCGACGGAGCCCTGGTCGACCCCGGTCCGGAGTCCTCGCTGCCGACCGTGCTCGAGGCGATCGGCGACGAGCAGCCGCGGGCGGTCCTACTGACCCACATCCACCTCGACCACGCCGCCGCGACCGGGGCGCTGGTGCAGCGCTGGCCCGACCTCGAGGTCTACGTCCACGAGCGCGGCGCCCCGCATCTGATCGACCCCTCGAAGCTGCTGGCCAGCGCTGAGCGCCTCTACGGCGACAAATTGGAGTACCTGTGGGGGAAGATCCTGCCGGTCCCCGAGGCCAACGTCCACGTCCTCAGCGGCGGCGAGACCATCCTCGGCATGCGGGTCGCCTACACGCCCGGCCACGCCTCCCACCACGTCTCCTACCTGCACGAGGAGAGCGGCACCGCCTTCACCGGCGACGTTGCCGCCTGCCGGATCCCGCCCTCGAACCTGGTCATGCCGCCGACGCCGCCGCCGGACATCAACATCGAGGTCTGGGAGGAGTCGCTGGACACGGTCGCCGGCTGGACGCCCGAGCGGCTCGCCCTCACCCACTTCGGCGCGATCGAAGATGACGTTCCCGGCCACATCGAGACCGTCCGCGAGCGCCTGCGTGACGAGGCTGCGCTGGCTCGAAAGCTGCCCGAGGACGCCTACGAGGCCGACCTGCAGCGCCGGATCCGAGCGCAGCTGGACGGAGAAGGACACGGTGAGGAGATCGTCGCCGAGCTGCTGCAGGCAGCACCGACTGCCTACCAGTGGAGCGGCCTCGACCGCTACTGGCGAAAGAAGGCCGAGCACGAAGGGGCCTGACTAGGCGAGGTGCTCGCGCATGCGCTCGACGGCCTCTTCGATGCGCTCGTCGGGCGTGGTCAGCGAGATCCGGAAGAAGCCCTCGCCGCTGGGCCCGTACATCGAGCCCGGTGAGATCACCACTGCGGCCTCCTCGAGCACCGTCTCGCAGAAGGAGGTCGAGGTGTGGCCGCTCGGGACCGGCGCCCAGACGTAGATCGTTCCCTTCGGAGCGTTGACCTCGACGCCGATCTCACGCAGGGCGGAGACGACGAGGTCGCGGCGGCGGCTGTAGGTCTGATTCATCCGCTCCAACGGGCCGGTCGGGCCCTCCAGAGCGGCGACGCCCGCCATCTGCACCGCCTCGAAGAGGCCGGAGTCGACGTTGGTCTTCAGCCGCCAGTAGGTCTGGATCGCCTCGGCGTTGCCGAGGATCGCGGCGCAGCGCCAGCCGGTCATGTTGAAGCCCTTGGAGAGCGAGAAGACCTCGACGCCGACCTCCTTGGCGCCGGGCGTGGCGAGGAAGCTGGGCGCGACGTAGCCGTCGTAGGTGGTCTCCGAGTAGGCGTCGTCGTGGACGACGAGGATCTCGTACTCCCTGGCGAAGGAGACGACCCGCTCGAAGAACCCCTCGGGGACGACGGCGCCGGTCGGGTTGTTCGGGTAGTTGATGAACATCAGGCGCGCCTTCTCGGCGACGTCCGGCGCGATCGCGGTGAGGTCGGGAGCGAAGCCGAGCTCGGGGACCAGCGGCAGCAGCTCCGGCGTCGCGTTGGCGAGGATCGGGCCGCCGGTGTAGACCGGGTAGCCGGGGTCGGAGGCGAGGGCGACGCCGCCCGGGTCGAGGAATGCGAAGCAGAGGTTGTAGATGCACTCCTTGGCGCCAATCGCCGGGATCACCTCGGTCGCCGGGTCGATCTCGACCCCGAAGCGACGGTCGTAGAAGTCGGCGAAGGCCTGGCGGAACTCCTCGCGGCCGCGGTTGGAGGGGTACTGGTGGTTGGTCGGGTCGGCGACCGCCGCCTGCATCGCCTTGACGATGTGGGGATAGGTCGGCTCGTCGGGGTCGCCGATGCCGAGGTTGATCACGTCGATGCCGGCGGCCCGCCGGTCGGCAATCTGGCGCTCCAGTTCCTGGAACTTGTAGGGAGGCATCGCCTCCAGGCGCTTGGACGGTTCTGCGATCCCCATGGGCGCGGAAATCTAGTCGGACAGCTCGGACAGTGCGCTGAGCAGCTCCGGCGAGAGCTCGCCGGCGTAGACGGGCTCGGCCCAGCCGGTCAGACGCACCGCCAGGTCCTCGCCGATCTCGACCTCGAGCTCGCCGCCTTCGAGCTCGACAAGGATCGGGCTGGTGGCTCCGCGCAGGTAGGCGGTGACGGCGGCGCCACTGGCGCCGGTGCCGGAGGAGAGCGTCTCCCCCACCCCGCGCTCGAAGATCCGCGCCCGCACCGTGCTGCCGTCGATCTCGAGGAAGGAGACGTTGGTGCGGTTGGGGAAGAGCTCGTTGCCTTCGATCCCGGGCCCGATTGCGCCGAGGTCGAGGTCGTCGAGCTCGTCGCCGACGACGATCGCGCACTGCGGGTTGCCGATCGAGACGTGCTGGAACTCCCACTCGCGCCCGCCGGCACTGAGGCTGCCCTTGCCGTCCTCGCCTGCGGACGGGAAGTCCTTGGAGGTGGTCGAGGCCTTGCCCATCTCGACTGCGCAGGTCAGCTCGCCGGTGATCGTCGGCACGATCGGCCCGGCGACGGTGCTGATCGCGAACTCGTCGGCGTCGGTCCAGCCGTGCCGGCGCAGGTAGAGAATTGCCTCCCGAGCACCGTTGCCGGAAAGCTCGGCCTCGGAGCCGTCGGGGTTGAAGATCCGCAGCGAGGCGACGAACTGCGGGTCCTCGCTGCGCGAGAGCAGCAGAATGCCGTCGGAGCCGACGCCGAAGTGGGGATCGCAAAGCCACTCGATCCGTTTGGGGTTGAGCTCCCAAGGCAGGTTCTCCTCCTCGAGGATCAAGTAGTCGTTACCAAGAGCCTGCCACTTCTCGAAGCGCACCCGCCGCACCCTACGCCTTCCGCCGATGGGCCGATTTCGTGCCTATATCTCCCGGTATCGGCCCATCGATCAACAGGCGAGCGGTTTGGGTGTCGCTCAGGGCGGTGCGGTCGATGTGGTGGAGGTTGGGGATCTTGCGCATCCAGGTGAGCTGGCGGCGGGCGTAGTTACGCGAGCGCTTTTTCATCGTCTCGAGGTCGCCGGCGAGCAGCTCGTCGAAGCCGAGTGCCTTGCGGGCGGTGCGACCGGGCCCGAGCGCATCGGCGCGCCGTGCCTCCTCGGCGCCACCGCCGGCGACGATCGCCTTGACCCGCTCATCGATCCGCTCGTAGAGCCGTTCGCGGTCCATGTCGAGGCCGAAGATCGTGGTCGGATGGCGAGTTTCCGGCGACCACAGCTCCGAATCCCCCGATTCCGCCGGCACCTTCTGCAGCGAGAGCTCGGCGAGCGCCGCCCGCAGATAGAGCCCCGTCCCTCCCACCACGATCGGCGTCCGCCCAGCCTCCAGCGCCAAATCGATCTCCCGGTGAGCCAGCGGCATGTAGTCCCCCACCGAAAAGCCCTCCGTGACCGGCACAAACCCCAAGAGCTTGTGCTCCAGCCTCGCCTGCTCCTCGGCAGTGGCGCTGCCCGTGAGCACCCCCAGCCCTTCGTACACCTGCAGCGCGTCGCAATTGACCGCAACCGGATCCTCGCCAGCCTCCCGCAGCTCCTCAGCGAGCGCAATCGCCACCCCGGTCTTCCCGACCCCGGTCGGCCCGAATATCGCGAGGACCGTCAAAGGAGGCGCGAGAGGGGTTGTGCCGACACCCCGCTCAACGTCTGCGACGTAGCCGAGTCGATCTCGACGGCAACGAACTCACCGGGTTCCGCGACCCCGTCGAAGTTGACCGCCTTGTTGTGGCGGGTGCGTCCGCGCAGGCGCGTCTCGTCGGTGCGGCTGGTCCCTTCGACCAGCACGTCGAGGG
>JAENWU010000150.1 GCA_016649905.1 Thermoleophilia bacterium | reverse complement strand
TCCTTCCCGGCGGCTTCTCGTATGGAGACTACCCTCGCGCCGGTGCTCGACGTCGCCAGGCCAGGCGGCACGATCGCCGCCACCGAACGCGGCTTCGGCGCCAGCGCCGCCAAGGTCACGGCGACCGCGATCCCGTTCGCCGAAGGGCTGGCGGCGGGCGGTGTGGCGGCGACCGCCAAGCACTTCCCCGGCTTCGGCGCCGCCGGCGAAAACACGGACTTCGCGGTGGAAGAAATCGAGCTCTCGAAGGCGAAGCTGCGAGCGGTGGACGAGGCTCCGTTCCGCGCCTTCGCCGAGGCCGGCGGCGACCTGGTGATGCTGAGCACCGCGATCTACCCGGCCTTCTCCGATCTGCCCGCCGCCTTCGCGCGGCCGATCGCCACCGGCGAGCTGCGTGGGCGGCTCGGCTTCGACGGCGTCTCGGTCACCGACGCGCTCGGCACCGTCGCCGTGCGCGACTTCGGCGGGTCGGCGAAAGCGGGGCTGGCAGCCGTACGGGCCGGCACGGACCTGCTGCTCTTCAATGATCTCGGACAGGCCGAACAGGCCTGGCAGGCGTTGGTAGCGAAGCTGCGCGCCGGCAAACTCGACCGGGAACAGTTCGAGACTTCAGTGCAGCGGGTTCTCGACCTGCGGGCGGAGCTGCCGCGGCGCTAACTCGAGTGATCCTCGCGGACTGCCTCCGGGTCGAAGATCCGCACCCCGTCGCGGCCGGCGTCCTTGGCGGCGTACATCGCCGCGTCGGCCTGCGAGGCGACCGAGGCCGAACCCTGGCGCGGGTCGGCGCCGAACATCGCCACCCCGACGCAGGCGGTGATCGGCTCGGCGTCTTCGTGCTCGGGGACGTGCTCGCGGATCGCCCGCGCGATCGCTTCTGCCGTCAGCAGTGCCTCCTCGCGGCTGCAGCGCGGTAGCACCACCGCGAACTCGTCACCGCCGAATCGGCCCAGCGAGTCGCTCTCGCGGGTGCGGCGTCGCAGAACGTCGGCGATTTCGACGATCAGGCGGTCGCCGATGGGGTGGCCGTAGGTGTCGTTGACCAACTTGAAGTGGTCGAGGTCGAGCATCAGCATCGCCCCGGTGGTGCGATCGCGGCGGGCGCGTGCCATCGCCGTGCGCAGGTCTTCGTCGAAGCGACGGCGGTTCTTCAGCCCGGTCAGCGGGTCCTCGTTGGCCTCACGCTGCAGCTCGTCCATCCGTTCTTTGTGGCTCCAGGCGAAGATCAACGAGCCGAGCAGGGCGGCGAGGGCGATGCCGACGACGGCGAGCAGCAGCGGCAGGCTGACGTCGGGACGGTCGGGGTCGCGGACGACGAGCAGCCAGGTCCGGTCGGCGATCTGGATCGGCGCGGTTGCCGCGTCGTCGAGGTCGAGGTTGGAGCCGACCACGGCCTTGCGTTCGATCTTCAGCTGCACTTCGGAGGTGTCGGGCAGCGCCGAGATCGCCGAGGAGGCGAGGTCGTCGACCTGGAAGCTGCCGGCGACGAAACCGATCAGAGCGGCGCGTCGCTGAGCCGCCGTCGCGGTGGCGGCGCCGTCGCGGTAGACGGCGCGGTAGACGTTGATGCCGTCGCCGCCGAGGACGAGCTTCGTCACCGGCGTCGCGACCGTTTTGCCGGTTTCGCGGGCACGGATCAGGTAAGGGGAGCGGTCGGGGTCTGAGCCGAGGTCGTAGCCGAGCGCCCGCGAGGGGTCGGTGTCGGCGGCCACGTAGGTGAGCGGGTAATACATCGGCCGCTCGGCTGCCCGCCGCAGGCCCCCGTCCGGGCCGCGTTCGACGATCTCGAACCCGTGGCGGCGTTCGTAGCCGGCCCGCTCGGCCCTGTCGATGCGGTCGACGAAGGCGTTGGCGGTGAGGATCCCCTCGCGCAGCAGCGAGCCACCGACGATTTCGTACTCGTGGGCGGTGAGGTCGCCGTCGGCCTGGATGAAGGCGGTGGCGCTGCCGAGCTGGCCGACCGAGAGCGCCGCCACGGCCTCGGCCTGGCGCGCCGCCCGCGACGCCTCTTCGGTCTGCATCGCGTGGAAGTCGGCGTTGTCGTCGGCGTGGACGATCAGCGCCGCGGCGACGGCGCCGGCGGCGATCAGCAGGACCGCGGTGAGGCCTATCCAGAAGCGTGCTCGCATACCTGCCTTGTCGGCGCCGTACATGCGGGTATTGAACCTGGGACGTGCCATGCGCCAATCCCCCCGAATAGTGGGGTCAGTCAGGCACGGCGGCCAGGCTCTCCCACAGGTAAAGGGAGGCGAGGCTGCGGTGCGGGCTCCAGCGTTCGCTCAGCGCGACCGCCTCCTCGGGCGAGGGCATCTCCTCCAGCTCGTACTCGATTTGGATCGCCTTGCGGATGCCGAGGTCGCCGCCGGAGAGGACGTCGGGCCGTTCGAGGTGGAAGATCAGGAACATCTCCGCGGTCCAGCGACCGAGGCCGCGGACGGCGACGATCTCTTCGATCGCCTGATCGTCGCCGAGCTCGTCGAGGCGGTCGAGCTCGAGTTCGCCGCTGATGACGTGGGCCGCGAGGTCGCGGAGGTACTCGACCTTGCGACCGGAGAGCCCCGCGCCGCGTAGCTCTGATTCCTCGGCATCGCGTAGTTCTTGTGGCGTCGGCGTCTTGCCGCCGAAGAGGTCGAGGACCCGCAGGTAGATGGTGCGGGCGGCTTTGGTCGAGAGCTGCTGGCCGACGATCGCCCGTAGCAACGCCCCGTAGGCGTCGGGCGGCGCTTCCTCGCTGCGTCGTCGCAGTCGCGTCTCCAGGTCGATCTCACCGACCCGCTCCATCAGCGCCCCCATCTTCGGGTCCGAGGCGGCGAGGGCGGCGCGAGCCTCGGCGCTCACCGGCCTGTCCAGTTTGGTCGCCGCTTCTCGGCGAAGGCGCGGATGCCCTCGCGGAAATCCTGGGAGGAGAAGCAGGACTCGCGCAGCGCCACCAGGCCGGCCTCCTGCTGTGTGCTCAGCGCCGGCACCGAGTTGAGCAAGTTGATCGCGCTCTTGTTGCCACGCATCGAGAGCGGCGCGTTGGCGGCGATCGCGGCGGCCAGCTCCACCGCTTCCTCGCCGAGCCGGTCATCGGCGACGACCTCGTTGACCAGCCCGATCCGGTCGGCCCGGTCGGCGTCGATGTTGCGGCCGGTGAGGAACAGCTCCTTGGTCCGCGCCAGCCCGATCGTGTCGAGGAACTTGCGCAGCCCGGTGTGGCCGTAGATCAGGCCAAGTTTCGCCGGCGGCATCCCCAGCATCGCGCCGGCGGCGCAGATCCGCAGGTCGCAGGTGATCGCCAGCTCGAGGCCGCCGCCGAGGCAGTGGCCGTTGATCGCCGCCAGGGTCGGCCAAGGGTGGTTGGAGATCGCCTCCATCGCCGCGTGGAAGGGGTGGGCGACGAGCGCCTCGGCGTCGCGCTCGAAGGTCTCGTCGGAAATCGCGGCGATGTCGTAGCCGGCGCAGAAGACCGGCGGCGCGCCGGTGATCATCACGCAGCGGGTCTCGATCCCGCGGTCGAGCTGCGGCAGCACCTCGGCGAGGGCGTCGAGGATCTCGTGGTCGAGCGCGTTACGGCGCCCGGGGTTGGAGATGCGCAGGCGCGCGACCGCCTCGGCGGGCCGGTCGAGGAGGAGCTTGCCGCCCGCGAGTCGTTCGTCCACGAGGACTACTCCAGCACTACGAGGACATCGCCTTCGCTCACCGACTGGCCCTCCTCGCAGCGAATCTCCTTCACCGTGCCGTCGTCTTCGGCCTCGACCGGGATCTCCATCTTCATCGACTCGAGGATGGCCACGGTGTCGCCGTCGGCGACCTGGTCGCCAACCGCCACCTCGATTTTCCAGACGTTGCCGGTGATGTGAGCCTCGATGTTTGGCATTGCCGGGACAATAGCCGCGTGCGCGGCTCCTCATGCAGGCAGGTCATGCCCGCAAAGCGAGTCACGCGAGCGGGGATCGAAATGAGACACCCAAAAAAGGTGTGTTTTTTGGGTGTTAGCCCCCAATTTGCTAGGGTTTTTTGGGTGAATGACGGACAGCTTCGGAGGCTTCTCACCGATCGGTCGGCCTGGTGGCGCGACCCTCGGTGGGAGCGCGACGACCCTGACCTGCGCGAAGCGGCGGAGTCTCCCTTCCTCTACGAGCCGGATCCGCTCTCCGCTCTCCATCCCAGCGGCCTGTATGTGCTGCGCGGTCCGCGGCGGGTTGGCAAGAGCGTGGAGGTCAAGCGCGCGATCGCGGCGGCGATCCAGGGCGGAGCGAACCCTCGCCTCGTCTTCTTCTGCTCCTGCGACGGGCTCAGCGCGCAGGACGTGCGCCGCCTGATCGCCGTCGGTCAGAAGGACACGGCGACGCTTTCCGGGGATCGCCACTGGTTCCTCGACGAGATCACCGCGGTCCCTGGCTGGGCAACCGCCGTCAAGGAGCTTCGCGACGGGGATCCCGTGTTCCGGCGCAGTTGCGTCGTCCTCTCCGGGTCCTCCGCACGCGACCTCCGCGAGGCTACGAAAGCGCTTGCGGGCCGCCGCGGTGGCGTCGCCGATTCGGATCGGCTGCTGTTGCCGATGGACTTCCGCTCGTTCTGCCTCGCGATCGGAGGGTTCGAGAGCCTGCCCGAGGCGGCGTTGCGCCCCAAGGACCTACTCACCGCCTCGGGTGAGCGCGCCGTCGCTGAGCTGGGGCCGTTCTTCTCCGATCTCGACCACGCTTGGCAGTCCTACCTTCGCGTCGGCGGCTTCCCGAGGGCGGTGAGCGACTTCGTCGAATCCGCCGACGTCGGCGACGGCTTCGCGCAGGCGTTGTGGGATGTCATCGCTGGGGATGCGTTGCAGAGCACGGGGATGACGGACGCGGACGTCGCGACGTTTCTGGAGCGGCTCGTGATCGGCCTCGGCTCGCCGATCAACGCGTCGGCGGTGGCGCGGGACGTGGGGCTGTCGGACCACCACCGGGTCGACGATCGGATCGGCGCTCTCGGGTTTGCCCTGATGGCATGGCGATGTCACCGCATCAGGGGTGACCTCCCCAACCTGCGGGCGCAGGAGAAGGTCTACCTCCTCGATCCGCTGATCGCCCGCCTGCCGCATCGCCGAGACGAGCGCCGCCGCGACCCCGACGATTCGCAGCTGACCGAGCAGCAACTCGGGATGCTTCTCCTGCGTGCCGCCGGGGGTGGGGGACCGGAGGCCTTGCTCGAGGCGAGCACCGTGATGTACGAGAGGACGTCGAGCGATGCGGAGATCGACTTCGTCGGCCCCGAGCTGGGAGCCGCCTTCGAGGGCAAGTACGTCGACGGGCCTTGGCGCCGCGCCGCCCAGACCATGCGCGCCAGACACGAGCGCGGCGTCATGGTCACCCGCACCGTTCTGGATCTCGACGATCGACAGGGACCGGCGCGAGTCTGGGCGGTTCCGGCCGGGATCGTCGGCTGGCTCCTGCGCTCGCCCTCCCGGCGGCTATGACGCTCGCCGTCATCGTCGCCGCCCGCAACGAGGCCGACCGCATCGCCGACACCGTCGGCGCGCTGCGCCGGGCCTTCCCCGACGCGCCGATCTGGGTCGCCGACGACGCCTCCGAGGACGGCACCGCGGAGCGTGCCCTGGTCGCCGGTGCCCAGGTCGTCAGCCGCGGCCGGCCGCACGGTAAGGGCGCCAACGTCAGCGCCGCCGCCGAGGCGGCGCTGAGCGCCGCGCCCGCTCCCGACCTGTTCCTGCTCTGCGACGGCGATCTCGGCGCCTCGGCGGCGGCGCTGGCGCCGCTGGTCGCGGCGGTGGAAGCGGGGGAGTGCGACCTCGCGGTGGCCGCGTT
>JAENWU010000092.1 GCA_016649905.1 Thermoleophilia bacterium | reverse complement strand
TGCAGGCCGGCCTCGAGGCCGCGGGCCGCGTCCTGGCCGATGCCGGCATCGAGCCGGAGTACCTCGAGGCTCGCGACGCCGAGCGCCTGGAGCCGGTGGCGGAGCTGAACGGCCGCCCGGTCCTGGTCGCCGTCGCCGCCCGCGTCGGCGCCGCCCGCCTGATCGACAACGTCTTGATTTCACCCTGAACGACGAGGGAAAGGGAGCAACGTGCAGAGACAGATGCTGAAGTCGAAGATCCACCGCGCCACGGTCACCGACTGTGACGTCGACTACATCGGCAGCATCACGATCGACACCGAGCTGATGGCCGGTGCCGATCTGATCACCAACGAGCAGGTCCACGTCTGGGACGTCGATAACGGGCAGCGCTTCGTCACCTATGTGATCGACGGCGAGCCCGGCTCCGGGACGATGCAGGTCAACGGCGCCGCGGCTCACCTCACCGAGCCCGGCCACAAGATCATCGTCGCCTCCTTCGGCGCCTACGACGAGGACGATCTCGAGCGCTACTCGCCGATGGTCGTCCACGTCGACGAGGACAACCGCGCCGTCGCCGTCGACAGTCGCCCCGAGGTGCTGCTCTCATGAGCTCCGGAGGCCGCAGCCAGCCCGAGGCCGGCGCCGCCCGGACGCCGATGACGCTGCCGCGCCTGGCCGAGATGAAGGACGCCGGCGAACAGATCGTGATGGTGACCGCCTACGACCATCCCTCGGCCAGGGTCGCCGAGGAGGCCGGGGTCGACGTCGTCCTGGTCGGCGACTCCGCCGCCAACAACGTGCTCGGCTACGACAGCACGGTGCCGGTGGGGATGGAGGAGATGCTGATGCTGGCCGCCGCCGTCCATCGCGGCCTGAAGACGCCACTGCTGGTCGGCGACATGCCCTTCGGCTCCTACGAGAACTCCAACGAGCTGGCGGTGCAGAACGCGCAGCGGTTCATCAAGGAGGCCGGTTGCGACGCGGTCAAGCTCGAGCGCGGCGGCTCCTCCGTCGACCGGGCCCGCGCAATCGTTCGCGCCGGCATCCCGGTGATGGGGCACATCGGCCTCACTCCGCAGACCGCGACCTCGCTCGGCGGCTACAAAGCGCAGGGCAAAACGGCGGCCCGTGCCGCCCAGGTCGCCGAGGAGGCGTTGGCGCTGCAGGCAGCCGGCTGCTTCGCGATCGTCTTCGAGGCGGTCCCCGCCGCGGTGACCGAAGCGATCGTCTCCCGGCTCGAGGTGCCGACGATCGGGATCGGCGCCGGCCCCGCGACCTCCGGCCAGGTCCTCGTCTTCCACGACCTGCTGGGCCTCAACACCGGCCACATGGCGCGCTTCGTGAAGCGCTACGCGGAGGTGCACCGGACGATGGTCGATGCCGTCTCCGACTACGCCGCCGAGGTTCGCTCCGGCAAGTTCCCCGAACCCGAGCACATGTACAGCATCGACCCGGCCGAGCTCTCGGAATTCCGCCGCTACCTCGACCAGGAGAGCCTGGCCTCGGCGAAGGCCTGGGAGTGGGAGCCGCTGCCCTGAGCGAGTAGGACGCCGATCCGCGGCGGCTCCGGGATCGCCTTTTCGGAGCGGCGGACGCACGGGGTCCTGAGTTCGGAGAAGAGGGCGACGCGGCAGAAGACCGGCGTCAGCTCGGGGCCGGTCAGCGGCACCGTCCCGGCGCCGGGCAGGTGAACCTGCAGCGAGCCGATCCAGCTGGTCGGCTCGCCTGCCGCTTGGGTGAGCTCCGCCGTGCCTTCCAGCGGCTTTGGCAGCGCCACGGTCGCTCTCACCGGTGCGGTGCCGTGGGGGCTGACGATCAGCGAGCCTTCGTCGCCTTCGGTCATCGCCAGACGATCGATCCGCACGCGATCGCGATGTTCGACCGTGCCCGCGAACGCCAGCGAACCGAAGGACTTGGTCAGCGCTCCGTTGCGCGGCCCGCCTTCGAAGCCAAGCGCCTCGAAGAAAACGGAGCGGCCCGCGGTCCTGCCCCCGACCGTGATCACGTTCATCCGCGGCGGCTCGTAGCTCGCCTGCGGGCGGCCGCGGGGTCCGATCAGCTTGCCGCGCTTGCAGAGTCGTCGGTAGTAGCGCCTCATTTCGCCCTTGGCGTCGCCGAGGTCGACGGCGGCGAAGCCGTGCTCGCCGCGGAACCGGATCGTGCCGCGGAAGCTCCCCGCTTCGCGCACCGGCTTGCGGCCGCGGCAATCCCGGTGGGGGAAGAGGTTGCGCGGCAGGCCCAGACCCGGGATCAGTTCGAACGGGACCGGCTTCCCCCGCAGCCGCACCGAGACTTCGCCGAGCTCGCCGAAGTCGGCCTCGATCCGGTCGCGGCTGACCCGTCCGCTCGTCGTGTAGCTGACAACGACACCGCCTTTGGCGAGGCCGAGGTTGACGCGCCGGTGCCCGAGCGTTTCCACCCAGAGCTCGTAGCCGTTGCTGGCGTGCGCTTCGAGGGAAAGATGGAGGCTGCGCTTCTGCACGTCCCAGCCCGGCCTGGCGCTGGCGCTGGCCGGCAGGGCCAGCGCGGTGGCGAAGAAGAGAAGGATGAGGAGCCGCGATGCCTTGATCGGGCCAGAGTATTCGACGGCCGAGTTGGCAGAGCCTGGCTGCCGCGCAAAAAGTGCGGCGCCGGCCTCTGGGTAGCAGAGGCCGGCGCCGGCCGAGATCAGGACGTCTTGGCGATCGAGATCGCGGGTACGGTGCTTTCCCTGGCGGCAATCCGCATGCGGCTCACCCCCTCCCATCCGTAGCGCGTGAGTCTTCGGCGCGGCGACCTGCGCTAATGCTGGAATAGATTCCACTAATTGATTCGGCTACGCCATAAAGTCGCTTTAACGGTCAGAAAGCTGTCTACGATGGGGATATCTAGACCATTCGACTGGAGGATTCATGGCAACGAAAAAAGGGACGAAAAAGTCCGAGATGACCCTTGGAGCGCTGGTCGCCCACCCCCTGCGTAGCCAATGCCTCACGCTTCTTGCCGACCGCACGGCTAGTCCGGCCGAAATCTCAATCGAGCTCGGCGAAAACCTCGGAAATGTCAGCTACCACGTGCGCAAGCTTTGGAAGGGCGGCGCGGTCGAGATCGTCGAAGAAAAACCCGTTCGCGGGGCGATGGAGCACTTTTATCGCGCCGTCACGCGGCCGCTGTTCACGGATGAGCAGATCGCTGCCGCCTCGCTCGAGGACCGGGCAGTCTTTGCGAAGCAGGCACTTGCACTCCTTGCCGCCAACGCAACTAGCTCTCTGGAGGATCAGACCTTTGTCGCGCGTCCCGACTTTCACGTCACCCGTGTGCCAGCGCGGGTCGACGAGAGCGGCTGGCGGGAAATGCGTGACCTCTTTGAGCAAACGCTTGAGCGCGTCTTTGAGATCCAGAACGCAAGCGCAGATCGACTGAGGGACACCGACGACGCTGGTATTCCGATCGTCGCGTTCAACACCTTCTTCGAGATGCCGGAGCGCAAGAAAGCCGAGTAGCCGTGGCATCGCCTCGATGCACGAAGATAGGCCCAAGGTGCCTATCTACGAGTTCGAGTGCGAGGAGTGTGGGGCTCGCTTCGAGGAGCTGGTGGCTGCCGACGCGACCGCCGTTCCTTGCGAGGCCTGTGGCTCGGCGCGGACGCGGCGGCTGATCTCCAACGTGGCGCCGCCGGGGCGCCAGCCGCGTGGGGCCGCGGTGCGCTCGGACGAATCGCGCCGCCGCGAGCGCGAAGCGGCGCGCCAGGACCGGATCACCGAGTCGCGCAAGAAGCGGCCGGGGGCGGGCCCCAAGTGACGGCCGGCGCGGAGGAGCGTCGCGAGGAGCTGGTCGCGCTCTACCGCGAGGTCTCCGCCTGCACCAAGTGCCCCCTGCACGAGACCCGCACCAAGACCGTCTTCGGAGCCGGCAACGCCGACGCCGACCTGATGTTCGTCGGCGAGGCGCCGGGCGCCGAAGAGGACCGCCAGGGGCTGCCGTTCGTCGGCCGCGCCGGTCAGCTGCTGAACCAGCTGTTGGGCGAGATCGGGCTCGCCCGCGAGGACGTCTTCATCGCCAACGTCCTCAAGTCGCGCCCGCCCGGCAACCGCGACCCGCAGCCAGAGGAGATCGCCGCCTGCGAGCCCTACCTCTTCGAGCAGGTGCGGTTGATCGAGCCGAAGGTCGTCTGCACGCTCGGCAACTTCGCCACCAAGCTGCTCAGCGGCAGCCCGACCGGGATCACCAAGGTGCGCGGCACCCCGCAGGTGCACGAGCTCGGCGGCCGCACGGTCTTCCTCTTGCCGCTGCTGCATCCGGCGGCGGCGCTGCGGACGCCGGCGATGAAAGAGACGCTGCGGGGGGATTTCGCGACGATCCCGGCCCTGCTTGCCGGGCCACCGGCGGCGCCGGCCCCGAGCGCCGAGGAAGTCGCCGCGCTCGAGGCCGAAGGTGGCTCGACGCCGCCTCCGCCCGCCAGCCAGCTCGACATGCTGGGCTGACCGTGGAGCGAGTGGAGAGCGGCTCCGCGGCGGAGACCGAAGCGCTTGGGGCCCGGGTCGCCGCCCGGCTCGCTCCCGGCGACGTCGTCGTCGTCTCCGGCGAGGTCGGCGCCGGCAAGACGACGCTGATCCGCGGCGCCTGCCGGGCGCTGGGGATCGAGGAACCGGTCACCTCGCCGACCTTCACGATCGGCCAGCGCTACCGCGGCGGCCGCCTGCCGGTCTCCCACCTCGACCTCTACCGGCTCGAGAACCTCGAGGGAGAGGATCCCGCCCTGATCGACGACTACCTCGGCGCCGACGGCGTCGCTTTCGTCGAGTGGCCGGCGGCCGGGGAGGGGCGCCTGGGCCGGCCGGCGCTGGAGATCCGCCTGCGCCACGAGGACGAGCAGCACCGCGTGATCGAGATCGATTGGTAGGAAGGCTCGCCCGGCGGGCGCCGCTCCGACCCGCTTGCGCTGGTGTTCTGACAGCGAACGCAGCTTGTAGCATCGGCGTTTGCCTAACTCGATCCACGAAGGGAAGGACCCAATGAAGGGACTGAAAGCGCTCGCAGCGGTGTTCGTAGTCACTGGTCTGCTGGCGAGTGCCGTGCCCGCATCCGCTGATGCGGCGGCGTACAAGCACTACGTCGGCTGCGGGATCTCCCGCAACGCAACTCCGTCCCACAAATGCCCGGCAGAAAGCAAAAAGGGCGCCTTCTTCAAAAGCACGAAAGGCGACGTCTCCTACACGGTCTGCGTCAAATTCCCGAGCGGCAAGAACCTCTGCGCTCAGGCTCAGGAGGCGACCCAGGGAACGCTCTACGTGAACAAGATCACCTCGACGATCCCCGGCTTCCACACCGTCAGCTGGTTCGTCAAAGGGCAGAAAGTCGGGAGTTTCACCTTCCGAGTCACGACCTAGGGCGGCGGCATCCTGGTCGTAGTCGGCTTCGACACCGCGACCGCCGACACGGCCGCCTGCGCCTGGCGTGACGGCGATGTGCTGCACGAGTCGCTGCTGGGGCTCTCCTCGGAGGGGAGGCCCCGGCACGCGACCGGACTGCTGGCCGAGGTCGAGGCCGCGGCCGCCGCGGCGGGTGGCTGGCAGGACGTCGACCTGATCGCGGTCGGGTTGGGACCCGGCTCCTTCACGGGGGTGCGGGTAGGGATAGCCACTGCGCAAGGGCTCAGCGCATCGCTCGGCCTGCCGGCCCGCGGCGTTTGCACCCTCGACGCGCTCGGGCGCGGGATCGGCGCCGAGCCGGGAGCCGAGGGCCAGCGCCTGGCGGTTCTCGATGGCTTCCGCGGCGAGGTCTTCGCCGCCCTCTACGGCGAGGACGGCGAGCGGATCTGGGAGCCAGCCGTCTACAAACCGGAACAACTTTCCGAGCGGGTAGCGGATTTGGATACCACGCCGTTGGTGGCTGGCTCGGGGGCGGTACGATTTCGTCACGAGTTGACCGAGCACGGCGTCCGGATCCCGGACGACGCCGACCCCGTTCACCGAGTTGCCGCGCGGCACGTCTGTGCGATCGCGGCGACGGCGGCGGCGGGCGAGGTGGGCCAGCTCGCCCCGATCTATCTCAGACCCCCCGATGCGGAGCGGTGGCGTGAGCGAGACCCTTTCCCAACAGCCGAGTGACCTGACCAACGAGGTTCGGGTGCGGCGCCTCGCCTACAGCGACCTGCCCGCGGTGATCGCGATCGAGCGGCGTTCCTTCCCGACCCCCTGGTCGCTGGCGATGTTCGTGCTGGAGCTCTCGAAGCCGTCCGGGATCTGCCTCGCCGCCCACGCCGGCGACGACCTGCTCGGCTATGTCGTCTGCTCGCGCTACGACCAGGTCTGGCATCTGATGAACATCGCCGTCTCAGCAGATCACCGCCGCAGCGGTGTCGCCGGCCAGCTGATGCGTCGCCTTTTCGACGACGCCCGCGGGGTGCTCCCGTTCACGCTCGAGGTCCGCGTCTCCAACCAGGGCGCGATCGAGATGTACGAAAGGTTCGGCTTTCGCTCCGCCGGCGTCCGTCCTCGCTACTACCACGACAACGGCGAGGACGCGCTGATCATGTGGCTGGACTAGTGCCCGCCCCGCCCGCGGCGGACGCGGAAGAGAGTGAGCGAGACTTCCGGTGATGATGAGCGCGAACGAGCGGGAGCAGAGCACGCGGGCGGAATTACTCCTCGCGATCGAGACCTCCTGCGACGACACCTGCGCCGCCGTCCTCGACGGCGCGCGGATCCTCAGCAACGTGATCTCCTCGCAGGCGGCCGCGCACGAGGGCTTCGGCGGCGTCGTGCCCGAGGTCGCCGCCCGCCACCACCTCGAGCTCGCGACGCCGGTGATCGACGCGGCCCTGGGCGAGGCCGGGGTGACCCTCGACGACATCGAGGCGGTCGCGGTGACCGCCGGCCCGGGCCTGATCGGCGCCCTGCTGGTCGGGGTCAGCACCGCCAAGGCGATCGCCGCGGCGCGGCGGCTGCCGCTGATCCCGGTCGACCACCTGCAGGGCCACGTCGCCGCCAACTTCCTCGAGCCCGAGCCGCTGGCGCCGCCGTTCCTCTGCCTCGTCGCCAGCGGCGGCCACACGCTGCTGGCGGCGGTCCGCGAGCACGGGGGGTATGAGCTTCTGGGGCAGACCCTCGACGACGCCGCCGGCGAGGCGTTCGACAAGTCGGCCCGCCTGCTCGGGCTCGGCTACCCGGGCGGGCCGGCGCTCGAAAAGGAGGCCGAGGGCGGCGATCCCGAAGCTTTCGAGATGCCGGTCGCGATGGCCCGTGACCCCGGCCTCGACTTCAGCTTCAGCGGCTTGAAGACGGCGCTCGTCTACCGCTGCCGCGAACTCGGGCCGGAGCAGACGGCGGCGCGCCGCGCCGACCTGGCGGCCTCCTTCCAGGCCGCCGTCGTCGCCCAGCTGACCGCGAAGCTGCGGCGGGCGCTGCGGCGCAATCCCTGGGAGGCGGTCGCGCTCGGCGGCGGCGTCGCCGCCAACGGCCCCCTGCGCGAGGCGGTGGGGCGGCTCTGCGAGGAGCACGGGGTGCGGCTGAAGCTGGTCCCGATCGCGCTCTGCACCGACAACGCGGCGATGATCGGCTCCGCGGCGCGCTACGCGACCCCGATCGCCTACCCCGACTATCTCGGTTACGACGCCTTCGCCAGCGGCGAACGGCAGGCCGATGGGCCGATTTCGGGAGATATAGGCCCGAAATCGGCCCATCGGCCCCTGGTTTGACCGACGTCGTCGTCTACTCGCGGGCGGGGTGCCATCTCTGCGAGGTGGCGATCGCGGCGTTGGTGCGGCTGCACGGGGAGGGCTACCGCTTCGAACTGCACGAGGTCGACATCGAGAGCGACGAGCTGCTGCTGCGGCGCCACCTCGAGCGCATCCCGGTTGTGGAGATCGACGGAATCGTCGCCTCCGAGCTCGTCCTCGACGAGGCGGGCGTACGGGCCAGGCTCGATACTGTGGGGGCATGGTCGACGTGATCGAGGAGTTGGAGGCCGCCGAGCCCTCGCCAGTCGGCGAGAGGCTCTCGCTTGGCGTCGCCGCCCGGCTCTCGCGCTACCTCCAGGTCCTCACCCAGGCGCGGAAGATGGGCCGCGAGACGATCTCCTCGCAGGAACTCTCCGAGTACACGCACATCAACCCGACCCAGATCCGCCGCGACCTCTCCGGCTTCGGCAAGTTCGGCAAGCGCGGCGTCGGCTACAACATCGAGTCGCTGCTGGCGGAGATCCGCAAAATCCTCCGCACCTCGGGTCAGCACAACATCGCCCTCTTCGGTGCCGGCAACCTCGGCCAGGCGATCGCCAACTCGCCGATCTTCGCCGACCACGGCTTCGAGGTCGTCGCCATCTTCGACTCCGATCCCGCCGTCGTCGGCAACGAGATCGGCGAGCTGCGGGTGCACGCCCTCGACGAGCTGCAGGCGGTCGTCGCCGACGACGAGATCGTCGTCGGCGTGCTGGCGGTGCCGGCCGAGGCGGCACAGGAGGTTGCCGATCGCCTCGTCAAAGCCGGCGTCAAAATCATCTTCAACTACTCCGAGCAGCTGCTGCAGGTGCCGCCGGAGGTGACCGTTCACACCTCCAGCCCCGCCGTCGACCTGCTGTTCGCGCTCTACTTCTACCTGGCCTAGCGCTTTGTCCCTCGATCTCGACCTCGCCCGCGAGAGATTCGAGTCCTCGACCGACTTCACGATCGGGCTCGAGGAGGAGTTCGCGATCCTCGACCCGGCAACGCTGGAACTCGCGCACCGCTACGAGGACGTTCACGCCGCCTGCCTGAAGGACGAGGTCCTGGCCGAGGCGGCGGCGGGCGAGCTGATCGCCTCTGAGGTCGAGATCCGTTCCGGACGCGCCGAGAACATGGCCGATGCGATCGCCAGGCAGACGGACCGGCGGGCGCGACTGTTCGGCCTGGTCGCCGAGATGGGGCTGGCGCTGGGGTCGATGGGGACCCATCCCTGGGCCAACTACCTCGACCAGCGGATCATCGACACGCCCCACTACAACCGCCTGCGCGAGGAACTCGGCTACGTGGCGCAGCGCAACAACACCTGGAGCCTGCACGTCCACATGGGCGTGCGCGGCGCCGACCGCGCGATCGCCGTCTGCGACTGGTTGCGGGAGCTGCTGCCGCTGCTGCTCGCCGTCTCCGCCAACTCGCCCTTCCTCGACAACCGCGACAGCGGCCTGCACACGGTTCGCACCGAGATCTTCACCCGCACTTTCCCCCGCTGCGGGGTGCCCTCGCCGTTTCTCGACTGGCAGCGCTACGCCGACTTCATCGGCACATTGGAGCGGACCGGCACCGTCGTCGAGTCGACCCAGCTGTGGTGGAGCGTGCGCCCGCACCACGGCTTCGGCACCGTCGAGGTGCGGATCTGCGACGCCCAGACCAGGGGGGAGGAGTCGCTCGGGCTGGCCGCTCTGATCGCCGCCTGCATCGCCCAGACCGCGCTCGACTACGACGAGTTCGGCTACGACGGGCGCGGTGGGCCGCTCGCCGACCGCGAGATCGAGGAGAACCTCTGGCGGGCGATCCGCTACGGCGCCGGCGGGCGGATGATCGACTTCCGTGCTGGCGTCGAGGTCGAGACGCGGGCAGTGCTGGACGCGATCCTGGAGTGGACCGAGCCGGCCCGCAGCCAGCTCGGGATCGATCCGCAGCTGCCCGAGCGCAACGGCGCCGAGCGCGCGCGCGAGGCCTTGGCGGGCGGCGCCTCGATCGAGGAGATCTACCGCGCCGCGGTGGCGGAGACGCAGGGCACCTACGCAAGAGTCGGCCAGCCAGCCAGGCCGGCCTAGCGCGGCACAGGGCGGCGACGCCGTCCGCGTCTATAGACTCCCGCGCCGCAAATCCACCGGAGGAATCGAACTTGACCAGCTTTCTGACCGACTACGGGGTGGTCGTCGCGCTTGTATGTGCCGGCGCCGCCGTGGCATACGGACTCATTGTCACCCAGCGACTGCTCGCGAAGTCGCCCGGAAACGAGCGAATGCAGGAAATTTCAGGGGCCGTGCAGGAGGGTGCACAGGCCTACCTGAACCGCCAGTACACGATCATCGCCGCAGTCGCGGTACCGCTCGCGATCGTGCTGTTGCTCCTGCAGGACTGGAAAACCGCCCTCGGCTTCGTGGTCGGCAGCGTCCTTTCCGGCGCCACCGGCTTCATCGGGATGAACGTCTCGGTGCGGGCCAACTCGCGCGTCGCCGAGGCGGCTCGTGGCGGCGTACCACCGGCGCTCGACGTCGCCTTCAAGGGCGGCTCGGTAACCGGCCTGCTCGTCGTCGGCCTGGCGCTGCTCGGCGTCGCCGGCTACTTCGGCTTCCTGGTGATCACCGGCAGCACCGACAAGGAGGCCGTTGACGCGCTCATCGGCCTCGGCTTCGGTGGCTCGCTGATCTCCGTCTTCGCCCGACTGGGCGGCGGCATCTTCACCAAGGCCGCCGACGTCGGTGCCGACCTGGTCGGCAAGGTCGAGGCCGGGATCCCCGAGGACGATCCCCGCAACCCCGCCGTGATCGCCGACAACGTCGGCGACAACGTCGGCGACTGCGCCGGCATGGCCGCCGACCTGTTCGAGACCTACGCGGTCACCTCGGTCGCCGTGATGCTGCTCGGCGTCCTCACCTTCACCACCGACTACGCCCGTGAGGTTGCGATCTTCCCGCTGGTCATCGGCGGCGTCGCGATCATCGCGTCGATCATCGGCGCCCTCTCGGTGCGGACGAAAACCGACAAAGTCGAGGGTGCGCTCTACACCGGGATGATCG
>JAENWU010000121.1 GCA_016649905.1 Thermoleophilia bacterium | reverse complement strand
TCGCCAGGTCGAGGCCGGCCTCGACGCAGTGGTGGAGGAAGACCGAGTTGAGCACCGCCCGCGGCCGCGGCGAGACGCCGAAGGAGACGTTGGAGACGCCGAGCGAGGTCTTGACGCCGGGGATCTCCGCCTTGACCCGGCGGATTCCCTCGATCGTCTCCACCGCCGAGGGCCGCCACTCCTCGTCGCCGGTGGTCAGGGTGAAGGTGAGCAGGTCGAAGATCAGCGCCTCGGGGTCGAGGCCGTGCTCCTCGCAGGCGATGTCGCGGATCCGTTCGGCGATCTCGACCTTGCGCTGGGCCGTCTTCGCCATCCCGACCTCGTCGATCGTCAGCGCGATCAGCGCTGCCCCGTGGGCCTTCGCCAGCGGGATCACGACGTCGGCCTTGGCGCGGCCGGCCTCGAGGTTGATCGAGTTGACGATCGCCCGCCCGGGGATATGTTCGAGCGCGGCCTTGATCACCTCGGGCTCGGTCGAGTCGACCTGGACCGGCGAGGGCTGGGTCAGCGAGATCCGCTTCACGACCGCGCTCATCTGCTCGTCCTCGTCCTGGCGCTCGGTCAGCGCCACGCAGACGTCGAGCAGGTGGGCGCCGCCTTCGACCTGGTCTTCGGCGACCTGGACGAGGCCGTCGTAGTCGTCGGCGAGCAGCAGCTCCTTTGCCTTGCGCGAGCCCTGTGAGTTGACCCGCTCGCCGACCAGGGTCGGCCGCGGCTCCTGCACCAGCGGCGCCGAGGTCATCATCGAGGAGACCTCGATCGGGCCGGGGGCGGGGCGCTCGCCGACCGGACGGCCGCCGATCCGCTCGCGGATCGCGGCGATGTGCTCGGGCGTGGTGCCGCAACAGCCGCCGACGATGCCGACGCCGTAGCGCTCGACGAACTCACCCAGGGTCGCCGCCAGCGGCTCGGGCTCTTCGGGGAAGATCGTCTCGCCGTCGGGGCCCTGCAGCGGCAGGCCGGCGTTGGGGATGCAGTGGACAGGGGCGGGCGAGCTTTCGCCGAGGAAGCGAATGGCGTCGCGCATGTCCTCGGGCCCGGTCGAGCAGTTGAGCCCGATCACGTCGATCTCGAGCGCGGTCAGCGTCGTCAGCACCGACTGGATGTCGGTCCCGAGCAGCATCTTGCCGCCGTTGGGCAGCAGCGAGACGCTGCACTGGATCGGCAGCGTCTTCCCGACCTGCGCGAACGCCTCGCGGGCACCGAAGATCGCCGCCTTGACCTCGAGGATGTCCTGCGCGGTCTCGATGATGATCAGGTCGGCGCCGCCTTCGACCAGGCCGCGTGCCTGTTCGGCGAAGACCTCGGCCAGGGTCGCGAAGGAGATGTTGCCCAGAGTCGGGTCGGTCGAGGCCGGCAGGAAGCCGGTCGGGCCGATCGAGCCGGCGACGAAGCGGTCCTCGCCGGCGGCCTTGCGGGCGATCTGCGCCGACTTGGTGTTGATCTCGAGGGTGTGCTCGCCGAGGCCCCACTCCTCGAGCTTCAGCCGCGAGCCCTGGAAGCTGTCGGTCTCGACGACATCGGCGCCGGCTTCGAGCATCGAGGTGTGAACCCCCTCGATCACGTCGGGGCGGTTGAGGACCAGCGCCTCGTGGCATTTGCCGGGCAGGCCGCCGTAGTCCTCCTGGGTCAGCTCGAACTGCTCCAGGGTCGCGCCCATGCCGCCGTCGAAGACGACGACGCGATCCCGCACCGCGGCTAGGTAGTCACGTTCGGCCATGAACTAGTGAAGGCTACCGGGGGCGCTGCCAGTGCATGCTTCTGTAGGCGGGGATGAAGCCCGCGCGCAGCAAGTTGCGTCCCGCGATCGCCAGTTCCTCGGACTCGCCTTCGTCGAGTTCGGCGAAGATCGTGTGGCAGCCCGCCTCGGCCGCCGCCAGGATCCGCTTGCGCAGCAGCACCTGGTTGCAGCCGCGGCTGCGGGCGTCCACGACGGTGGCGTCGAGACCGACGCGGGCGACACCGCCGTCGATCAGCATCGAGCCGAAGGAGACGATCCTCTCTTCGAGCTCCGCCGTGTAGGTGCGCCAGCGCTCCTGGATCGGCAGCGCGAACAGCAGGCTCGACGCCATCGAGGGAAGGCCGAGCGCCGGCGCCGCGTCGAAGACCATCGTTTCGCCGGCGGCTTCCTCGGCGATCTCCCAGACCGTGATCGCCGGGTTGCCCGGCAGGTCCGGCCAGGAGGTGTCGCGGATGTACTTCCAGCGGCCGCGCCCCTGCTCGAAACCCAGGCGGTTGAGATGCTTTTCGGCGGCGGTCGTGCCGGGACGGCCGCGGGCGACCGCGACCCGGTAGCCAACGTCGAACTCGTCGGCCCAGGCGATCGCGTCGGCGAGGTGCCCGTTTGCGACGGCGCCCGGCTCGGCAGCGCCGAGGATGACGTTGAGGCCGGGATCGTCGGGCAGTGCTTCGAAGACCGTCACCTGGACCGGTCCGAAGCACGCTTCGGCGATACCGCACTCCATCACCGCGTCGTCACAAACGGTCCCCCACATGTCTGACCGAAATGTTTTCGCCGTGCGCTCAAGCGTCGCAGCGTCGTAGTCCAATGAGCTTCCCTCTCCCAAAGGTCGCTTGGAATCCCCGTGTGGTCACTCTATGAGAATGACGCTTATTTATCAAGGAACTTGTGTATATCCAGCAAACTATTCCGCGCAAACGTGCGCGGGAGGTGCCGAAACCACTTAAAAGTCGGTAGACGGATGCTCTAGCGACGCAGGCCGAGGCGGCGCTTGAGGTCGCGCGCGTTGAAGGCCTGGGCGATGCGCGTGACCAATCCACGGCGGGTCTTGCTGTAGGGGAACCAGGTCGGCTCGCGCTTGCCGCCGAAGCGGGTGACCACGACCGACTCGGGGCGGCAGTACTTCTTGATCCCGTACTCGCCGTGGCGGAAGCCGATGCCGGACTCCTTCCAACCGCCCATCGGCACGTCCATCGCGATGTAGTTGACGATCACGTCGTTGACGTTGACCGCGCCGGCCTCGATCCGCCGCGCGACGCTCTCTGCCCGCTCCCGCTCGCCGAAGACCGATCCGGCGAGCCCGTAGCGGCTGTCGTTGGCGAGGCGCAGGGCCTCCTCGGAGTCTCGAACCTTCATCACGCCGACGACGGGCCCGAAGGTCTCATCGCGCATTACCTTCATCGAGTGGTCGACGTCGACCAGTACGGTCGGCTCGAAGTAATCGCCGGGGCCGTCGACGGCCTTGCCGCCGACCAGAGCGCGGGCGCCGTTGGCGAGGGCGTCGTTGACCTGGTCCTCGACCACGGCGAGCTGGTTGGGGGAGGTCATTGCGCCGACGTCCTTGCCGAAGTTGCGCCCGTCTGGGCCCTGGCTCAGCTTGCCGACCTCGGCGGTCAGCTTGGCGACGAACTCGTCATACGCGGGCTCCTCGACGTAGATCCTCTCCACCGAAAGGCAGACCTGGCCGGAGTTGTACATCCCTCCCCAGGTCGCCGCGTTCGCGGCGCGGTCGATGTCGGCGTCGGCGAGGACGATCATCGGGTCCTTGCCGCCGAGCTCGAGGCTGACCGGGGTCAGGGTCTCGGCGGCGCGCGCCATCACCTTGCGGCCGGTCCTGTCGGAGCCGGTGAACTGGATGAAGTCGACGTTGTCGATCAGCGCGCCGCCGGTCTCGCCGGTTCCCTGGACGCAGTCGAAGACGTCCGGGCCGCCGATCTCCTCCTGCCAGGCCTTGATCACTTCGATCAGGCCGAGCGGGGTGAGCTCGGAGGGCTTGATAACGACCGCGGCGCCCGCCTGAAGCGCGGGAATCGCGTCGCCGAGGGCGAGCGCGAGGGGGAAGTTCCAAGGGCTGATCACGCCGACCACCGGATAGGGGCGGTACTGGACGTAGAGCTTCTTCGAGGCCATCAGCGGCGAGTGGGGGCGGACGCTTTCCTCGCCGATGAACTTCGCCGCCTTGGCGCCGTAGAAATTGATCAGGTCGGTCAGGTAGATGCCCTCGATCCCGGTGTCGCCGCGAACCTTGCCGGTCTCGGCCTGCATCGTGTCGTTGATCCGCTCGGAGTTGTCGAGCAGCCAGTCGCGCAGCTTGCCGAGCCAGTGGTAGCGGCCCTCGATTCCCATCGCCTCCCAGTCGGGCTGGTTGGCGCGCACGCGGGCGACGGTCGCGGCCACGGCCTCGGGGGAGTCGACTGGGACGCTGGCGATCAGGTCCCCGGTCGCGGGGTTCTTGACCTCGATCGCCTCGGCGGCCGCACCGGCGCCGCTGCGGTTGGACGTACCGGTCTCCGTGCTCTGCGCCGCCGTTCCACTCTCCACCGTAAGCCCCCTCGATCGACCTGTTTGGCTGCCCAGCCAACTTTAGCCCGTTTCGCCTCCGAGCTCCCCCCGCCGGTGGGGGGGTTAGACGGCGGCGCGGTGGCGATCGACGATGCGGGTGAAGTCGGTGCCGGCCGGCAGGGTCCCGAAGGCCTGGCCCCAGTCGCCGGCCAGGCGCGAGGCGCAGAAGGCGTCGGCGACTGCCTCGTCGCCGTAGCGGACCAGCAGCGAGCCCTGCAGGGCCAGCGCCATCCGCTCGACCAGGTGACGGGCGCGGGTCTCGACCGTGGCGACGTCGCCGGGCAGCTCCGCGCGCAGCGAGCTCGCGTAGGCGGCCAGCCGCGGCTCGGCGGCGGCGCCCGCCTCGACCTCGGTGAAGAACTCCTCCAGCGAGGCGGGGCTCTTGATCATCGCCCTCAGGACGTCGAGGCACTGGACGTTGCCCGAGCCCTCCCAGATCGAGTTCAGCGGGCTCTCGCGGAAGAGCCGCGGCATCCCCGACTCCTCGACGTAGCCGTTGCCGCCGAGGCACTCCAGCGACTCGACCGCGTGGGTCGGCGCGCGCTTGCAGATCCAGTACTTGAGGACCGCGTTGGCGACCCGCTTGAGGTTGGCGGCCTGCTCGTCGCCGGCGATCGCTTCGTCGTAGGCGCGGGCCAGGCGCAGGGCCGAGATCGTCGCCGCCTCGGACTCGACGCAGAGGTCGGCGAGGACGTTCTGCATCAGCGGCTGCTCGCTGAGCACGGTGCCGAAGACCGAGCGGTGGGAGGTGTGGTGGATCGCCTGCGCGACCCCGGCTCGCATCCCGGTGGCGCCGCCGAGCACGCAGTCGAGGCGGGTGTGGTTGACCATCTCGATGATCGTCCGCACGCCGGCGCCCTCCTCGCCGACGAGCCAGGCCGAGGCGGCGTCGAACTCGACCTCGCTGGAGGCGTTGGAGCGGTTGCCGAGCTTGTCCTTCAGCCGCTGCAGGCGGAAGCGGTTGCGCTCGCCGTCCGGCGTCCAGCGCGGGAAGAGGAAGCAGGAAAGGCCGCCGTCGGCCTGGGCGAGGACGAGGAAGGCGTCGCACATCGGCGCCGACATGAACCACTTGTGTCCGCTCAGCTCGTACTCGGCGCCGGGCCCGCCGCCGTTGACCGGACGCGCGAGCGTGGTGTTGGCGCGGACGTCGGTGCCGCCCTGCTTCTCGGTCATCCCCATCCCCGCCAGGGCGCCGGACTTATCCGGCGCCGGCGCGTTGCGCGGGTCGTACTCGGCGGAGAGCAGGCGCGGCTCCCACTCAGCGGCCAGCTCCGGCTGGGTGCGCAGGGCCGGGATCACCGAGTAGGTCATCGAGATCGGGCAGCCGATCCCGGCCTCGGCCTGCGACATGCACATGAAGGCGGCGCCGCGGGCGACGTGTGCGCCGGGACGTGGGTCTTTCCAAGGGGAGGCGTGGAGTTCGTACTCGACGGCCTTACCCAGCAGCTCGTGCCAGGCGGGGTGGAACTCGGCCTCGTCGACGCGGTGACCGTAGCGATCGTGGGTGCGCAGCTTTGGCCCATTCTCGTTGGCGAGCCGGCCCAGATCCTGAGCGTGTTCGCCACCGGCGTAGGCGCCGACCGTGGCGATCCGCTCCTCGGCCCACTCCGCGCCTTCGCGGCGGACCGCCTCGACCAGGGGTCGGTCCGCCTCGAAGACGTTGTAGTCGACGAGGGGAGATGCCTGGTTGAAGACCTCGTGGGTCTCCCGCGAACCCGGTCGCTGAACAGTGGCCACACCGCCATTCTCGCAGGAGACCCGTTGTCAGGTCAGGCCGAGGCAGCCTCCGGTTGTGGATCCGGCCTGATCACGACCGTGTCAGCCACCTCGAGGATCTCATCGGCGGGCATGCCGACTCGCTGGGCGTGGTCGCGAACCGCCTCTGGCCCGCTCGCTTGGTAAATGCACATGGTGCCGAGCGTTCCACCCGGCTCAGCGATCACGTAACTGCGGATCCAGCTGATCGCGTCGGGGAACTCTTTCTCGGCGACTTCTTTCGAGCGCCCGGCGGCGGCCTCGAGCTCATCCCCGTCCTGCCAGGCCTTTTCCCTGCGGATTACGTAGGTCTTCATCCTCGCTCCTTCGGTCAGTGGCGGCTAATTACCGACTGTCAGTCGGTAATATACTATCCCCGTGGAGGTCGGTGTCCGACAAGTGCGGGGGCGCCCCAGTGAGGGGGCCCGTGAGGCCGTTGTCGAGGCGGCACACGAGCTGTTCATGGAACGCAACTACGAACAGGTCTCGACCGACGAGATCCTCGAGCGCTCGGGGGTAAGCCGGGGGGCGCTGTACCACCATTTCCCGACCAAGCTCGACCTCTTCAGGGCCGTCTACGTGGCGAGCGAGCGGCGGGTGATCGACCGCATCGCCGCGCGGGCTTCCGCCGCTTCGAGTCCATTCGAGGCGCTTCTGGGCCTTGCCAGGGGATATCTGCGCGCGGCCGAGACGGACGAGGAGCTGCGTCGCATCGGACTGGGCCAGAGCCGCGCCGTGCTTGGCTGGGAGGGATGGCGCGCGGCCTGTACCGAACTTGGGATCGGGGTTGCCCTCGCCGGGGTGACCGCGGCGGTCGAGGCGGGGGAACTGCCCCCTCACGACCCGGAGACGATGGCCATGGTCCTGCTCGGCGCGATGATCGATGCGGGGATGCTGATCGCCGTCGCTGAGGACCGCGCCGCGGCACGCGAACGCTCGGAGGCGGTAATCGTCGACCTGCTGGAAGGGCTGCGTCGGTAGCATCGCCCGCCGGTGGCGAAGATCCAGGTCAAGAACCCGGTTGTCGAGCTCGACGGCGACGAGATGACGCGAATCATCTGGTCGTTCATCAAAGAGCAGCTGATCCTGCCCTACCTCGACATCGAGCTCGAGTACTACGACCTCAAGATCGAGAGTCGCGACGCGACCGAAGACCAGATCACCGTCGACGCCGCCAACGCGATCAAACGCCACGGCGTCGGTGTCAAGTGCGCGACCATCACCCCCGATGAGGCGCGGGTCGAGGAGTTCGGTCTCAAGGAGATGTACCGCTCGCCGAACGGGACGATCCGCAACATCCTCGGCGGCGTCATCTTCCGCGAGCCGATCGTGATCTCCAACGTGCCGCGCCTGGTGCCGGGCTGGACCAAGCCGATCGTGATCGGCCGCCACGCTTTCGGCGATCAGTACCGCGCCACCGACCTGGTCGTCCCCGGCGCGGGCTCGCTGACCCTCGCCTTCACGCCCGAGGACGGCTCGGAGCCGATCGAGCTCGACGTCTACGACTTCCCCAGCGGCGGTGTCGCGATGGCGATGTACAACCTCGACGACTCGATTCGCGACTTCGCCCGCGCCTCGCTGCGCTACGGGCTGAACCGCAACTACCCGGTCTACCTCTCGACCAAGAACACGATCATGAAGCGCTACGACGGCCGCTTCAAGGACCTCTTCGAGGAGATCTACGAGAGCGAGTTCAAGGCCGACTTCGAGGCCGCCGGGATCACCTACGAGCACCGCCTGATCGACGACATGGTCGCGGCGGCGATGAAGTGGGAGGGCGGCTACGTCTGGGCCTGCAAGAACTACGACGGCGACGTCCAGTCCGACACCGTCGCCCAGGGCTTCGGCTCGCTCGGGCTGATGACCAGCGTGCTGATGAGCGCCGACGGCAAGACCGTCGAGGCCGAGGCCGCCCACGGCACCGTCACCCGCCACTTCCGCCAGCATCAGCAGGGCAAACCGACTTCCACCAACCCGATCGCCTCGATCTTCGCCTGGACCCGCGGCCTTGCGGCGCGCGGGCGCATGGATGAGACGCCCGAGGTCTCGGCCTTTGCCGAGACCCTCGAGCGGGTCTGCATCGAGACGGCCGAGAGCGGCAAGATGACCAAAGACC
>JAENWU010000048.1 GCA_016649905.1 Thermoleophilia bacterium | reverse complement strand
GGCAACCCAACCGACTTTGACCACAGCCTGGTGGGGTCGAAGTCGGCTGCGCTCCGGACCCGCTGGCCTTGACGGGGGCGAGAGCGGGTTTCGGCAGGCTCTCGGCGGGATTACCTGAGCGAACCGGATACTCATGAGCGCCGCTATTCGGACTCCCTGCGTCCTTGCCCCGCTTGGTCCGCCGCTCGCCAGTCGCACCACGCGGGTTTCACCAGTCCCTCCTAGCTAGGCTTGCGCTCCCCTTGAGCGCCCAGCCACAACAGTCACAGCCGACCGCCAGCTACGAGGCGGACCCGGCCCAGGTCGATCGGGTGCTCCTGCTCTACTCGGGCGGGCTCGACACCAGCGTGATGCTGAAGTGGATCCAGGACTCCTACGAGGCCGAGGTCGTCTGCCTCACCGTCAACCTCGGCCAGCCCGGCGAGGACTACAAGGTGATCGAGGACAAGGCGCTGGCGCTGGGGGCGGCCGAGTGCCACGTGGTCGACGCCCGCGAGCGCTTCGCCGCCGACTTCCTCGCCCCGGCGATCCGCGCCAACGCCGTCTACGGCAACGGCTACCCGCTCTTCACCGCCCTCGGCCGGCCGCTGATCGCGCAGCTCGCAGTCGAGTACGCCCGCAAGACCAACTGCGACACGATCGCCCACGGCTGCACCGGGAAGGGCAACGACCAGGTCCGGATCGAGGCGACGGTGGCGACGCTGGCGCCGGAGCTGCGGACGATCGCCCCGGTGCGCTCCTGGCAGATGGGCCGTGACGAGGAGATCGCCTACGCCCGCGAGCACGGGATCCCGGTCAAGGGCGGCACCGAGGCGGCCCCCTACTCGATCGACGACAACCTCTGGGGCCGCTCCTCGGAGGGGCGCTGGATCGAGGACCTCGACCACGCGCCCGAGGACGACGTCTTCCAGCTGGTGACGCGGCCCGAGCTGGCGCCCGACGAGGCGGAGGTGGTCACGGTCGGTTTCGAGGCCGGCCTGCCGGTCTCCCTCAACGGGGAGCGGCTGGGGCTGGTCGACCTGCTCGAAAAGGCGGCCGAGATCGGCGCTCGCCACGGCGTCGGGATCGTCGACCACATCGAGGATCGGATCGTCGGCCTCAAGGTCCGCGACATCTACGAGGTGCCGGCGGCAGCGATCGTCCTCACCGCCCACGACGAGCTCGAGCGCCTGGTCGGGACTATCCACCAGAACCAGTTCAAGCCCGGCCTCGACCAGAAGTGGGGCTACCTCGTCTACGCGGGCCTCTGGTGGGAGCCGCTGCGCAGCGACCTCGATGCCTACATGGAGGCGGTGAACGCGCAGGTGACGGGGGAGATCGGGCTGCGCCTCTACAAAGGCAGCCTCCGCGTCGTCACCCGCTCCTCGCCCAACGCCGTCTACGACGCCGACCTAGCCGGCTTCTCGGAGTCGGGCGGGCTGTTCTCGCAGACCGCCTCGCCGGGGTTCATCGAGCTCTGGTCGCTGCAGTCGCGGATGGCCCACAGGATCCGCGAACGCGAGGAAGGAGAGCAGTGATGTACGACAAGCTCGGAAAGCTCGCCGTCGGCTTCGCCTACGGCTATCTGCGCCGCCGTTACAAGCGTGAGATCCGGATCGGCATCGGCGTCACCGCCGCGCTGGTCGCGGTGGCCGCCTTCCTCGCCAGCCGCAACGTTCGCGAGGGTTGACTTGAGCAGAGGGCGGGGCCGCAAGATCCCTTGCGGCTTATCGTCAACTTGTTAGGAAGCGCTAACAAACTCCGCTAGCCTCGGGCGCCCTCGTGGTGCCGGCTCAGCTCAGAAGGGATCTCCTCGCAATCGCGGGCGCAGTCGCGCTCTTCCTGGCCCTGCTGGGGACCGTGCTGGCAATGGCCCCGCGGGCCGGAGCCGCCGACGCCGAGGCGCTCGAAGGCAAGCTCGCCTCGGCGCGTGAAGAAGCTGGCTCGCTCGCGGCCGGGCTGCAGCAGAGCCGGGCGGCACTGGTCGGCGCCGAAAGCGAAGCGGCCAGCGCCGAAGCGCACGAGGCCGAGCTCTCGGGGCTGCTGGCCGAAGGCCAGGAGCGGACCGCGGAGCTGAGCCGCAAGGTCGACCGGACGCGCCAGCACCTGGCCGCGGAGAAGGCCCGGCTGCAGCGCGCTCGCGCCGCGCTCGCCTCCCGTCTGGTGGCGATCTACGAGAGCGGCTCGCCGGACACCGCCAGCCTGATCTTCGGCGCCGGCGACTACCAGGAACTGATCACCCGCAGCCACTACTTCAGCCTGATCGCCGAATCCGACAGCGACATGGCCGACCGCGTCGCCGAGGTCCGCGACGCTGTCCGCGGCGAGGTCGGCGAAGTCCTCGCCCACGAGGAGGAAGCGGTGCAGCACGAAGAAGAGCTGGCTGCGGCACGCTCGGAAATCGACGCTGTTCACGCAGCGGCGCAAGCCTCGGCGGCCGAACTGCAGCAGCTCAGCGCCGGCCGCGAAGCCTCGCTTTCGGACCTGCGCTCGACGATCGACGGCTGGGTCGCGGAGGTCGAGGAAGCCGACGCGACCGAAGCCGAAGCGGAAGCTGAGGTCGGCCGCTGGCTCGGCGGCCCTTACTCGATCCCCACCTACATCGTGATGTGCGAGTCCGGCGGCGACTACGGCGCCGTCAACCCCTCCAGCGGCGCCGGTGGCGCCTACCAGATCCTGCCCTCGACCTGGGACCTCTACGACGGCCAGGGCGAACCGCAGAACGCCCCGAAGGCCGAACAGGACCGCATCGCCGCCGAAATCTGGGCCGACTCCGGCGGTGGCGCCTGGGTCTGCGCCTGAGCATGGGCGGCGCCGCGCAGGGTGAGTAAGTCGCAATAGCGACGCCGCAGAGATCTTGCGATCTGCGCGCCACCGCAGACAAAACATCTCCTAAGCTCCTACCATGGAGGCCGCGAGGAAAAGCTGGACTGACGATCGCTTGGACGACCTACAGGGCGAGATGCGTCGCGGTTTCGATCGCGTCGATGCGGACGTTCGCGACCTGCGGGGCGAGGTGCATCGTGGGTTTGCGCGCGTCGACACCGATATGCGGGAGCTACGGGGCGAACTCGGGGCGATGCATCGAACCATGATGATCGGCTTCGCGGGCTTGGGCGCCGGCGTCCTCGCCTCCGTCGCGGCCACCGTGCTCGCCGCGGTTTTCAGCTAGGCCGAGTCTCGGCGATCCGGGCTTCGATGAAGCGCCGCTCGACCGGGTTCTCGCTCAGCTCCAGCGAGCGTTGGTAGGAGGCGTTGGCCTCCTCGTCGCGACCGAGCCGCCGCAGCAGGTCGGCGCGGGCCGCGTGCAGCGGCTGGTAGTCGTCGATCCCCTCGATCTCGTCGATCAGCTCCAGGCCGCGCTCGGGCCCCTCGCTCATCGCCACCGCGGCGGCCCGGTTCAACGCCACCACCGGGCTTGCCGCCACCTTTTCCAGCCAGGCGATTGAGCAGCATCAGCGCCAGCAAGCCCCGCGCCTCGGCCTCGCGCGGCAGCATTGCGACCAGGATCCGGGTCAGCCGGATTGCCTCGGTGCAGAGCTCGGCCCGGACCAGGCTCTCGGCGCCGGAGGCGAAGTAGCCCTCGTTGAAGACGAGGTAGAGGGTGGCCAACACGCCCTGCAGGCGCTCAGGCATGTGCGCGGCGTCGGGGACCTCGTAAGGGATCCCCGCCTTGGCGATCTTTGCTTTGGTCCGCACCAGCCGCTGCGCCAACGTGCTCTCTCCGACCAGGAAGGCGCGGGCAATCTCCGCCGTCGAGAGCCCACCCAGCGTCCGCAGCGTCAGCGCCACCCGCGCGTCGATCGCCAGCGCCGGGTGGCAACAGGTGAAGACCAGTCGCAGCCGGTCGTCCTCGATCTCACCTTGGTCGACCAGGTCGGCGGGTTGCGCCGCCGGTGGCCGCAGCTCCTCGAGCCGCTCGAGGATCGCCGCCTTGTCGCGCAGCGTGCGCTCGCGTCGGACTCGGTCGATCGCCTTGTTGCGGGCGACCTGGGTGATCCAGGCGCCGGGGTTCGCGGGGACGCCGTCGCGCGGCCAGCGCTCCAGGGCGGCGACGAACGCCTCCTGGACCGCCTCTTCGGCGGCGTCGAAGTCGCGCAGGACGCGAATCAGCGTCGCCACCGCCCTCCCGGACTCCTGCCGGAAGGTGCGGTCGACGACGCTGTCGCGATCGGAAGCGGCCAAAGGTGCCCGCTGGAGTCGGGTCAGGAGCTCTCGCCGGAGGCACGCCTGATCAGCTCGGCGCCGTCCACGTCTTCGCCGCCGGTGCCGATCAACGGCCGCACTTCGAGCGATGCGCCCTGCAGCGGGGTCTTCTTTGCCCACGCGAGTGCCTCGTCGAGGTTGCCGGATTCGATGATCCAGAAGCCCATCAGTTGCTCCTTGGTCTCGATGAAGGGGCCGTCAGTGACGGTCGTGTCGCCGCTCTCGTCGAAGCGGACGACGGTCGCCGTCGCGCGGCTCTCGAGCCCGCCGCCGGTGACCATCGCGCCGGCGTCTTCGAGTTCCTTGTTGAACTTCCCCATTTCGTCGATCGTGGCCTGAGCTTCCTCCGGCGAGATCTCCTCCCAGTTCGGCTCCTCGCCCACCAGCAGCAGCATGTAATGCATGGGATGCCTCCTTGATTCATGGCGGCCCGGATGGCCGCCTTCACCCTAACGTCGAACGAACGGGGCTCAGATCGACAGGTGATCCGAAAAGATTTCGATTTGGCTTGAAAAGGAGGGCGGGGGATGCCGGTAGGGGTTTCGCTTAACTTTTTCGAGAATCCTGCGGCGGCTGACGCCTCTGAGCGCAGCCGCGAAAAAGTACAAGACGCTTCACCCCTACCGGCATCCCCCGCCCACGCTTCGAAGCCTCGGAAGATCTTGCGAGACGAGCATCGGCGCGCGGCTCTCTTCGGGAGGGGAACCAATGGCCCTCGGGGCGCTTCTGCCTGCGGTTTCGGAGGCATCCCCTTCCCCGACTCCCGCTCCCAGTCACCCACAGTCCCGCGCGAATTCAGTGCGCAGTTAGCGCGAAAGCCGAGCGGGTCCATCTGCCCCGGTTGGCATAGTCGACGACACCCCGTGAGCACCCCTGCCGCCGTCCATCTCCACGCCCACAGCGAGTACTCGCTGCTTGATGGCGCCTGCAAGATCGACGCGATGGCGGCCCGCGCGGCCGAACTCGGGCAACCGGCTCTGGGACTCACCGACCACGGCGTCATGAACGGCGCCGTCGATCTCTATAAAGCCTGCCGGGTGCACGGGATCAAACCGATCGTCGGGCTCGAGGCCTACCTCGTCGACGATCGCCGCACGATCAAGGAGCAGCCCCGCTACGAGCGCAACCACCTGACCCTGCTGGCCGAAAGCGATCGCGGCTTCGCGAACCTGGTCAAACTCACCTCGGCCGGCTTCCTCGAGGGCTTCTCACGCGGCAAGGCCAACGTCGACATGGAGCTGCTCGCGGCCCACGCCGAGGGCGTGATCGTCCTCACCGGCTGCCTGCAGTCGCGCTTCTGTCGCCGCCTGATCGAAGAGCGCGGCGACGATGCCCGCGCCCACCTCGACGACCTGACCCAGGCCTTCGGTCCCGACCAGGTCTATTTCGAGGTGCAGAAGAACGGGATCGACGATCAGGACCGGGCCAACGAGGGGATCGTCCGCTTCGCCCGGGAGTTGAGCCGGCCGCTGGTCGCCACCGCCGACGTCCACTACCTGCGGCGCGAGGACTTCGCCAACCACGCGGCGCTGCTGTGCGTGCAGACGAAGTCGACCCTGGAAGCGCCGAAGATGAGCTTCGACACCAACGAGTTCTACATAAAAAGCTCCGAGGAAATGCATGAGTCCTTTGCCGAGTGGCCCGACGCGGTGCCGACCTCGCTGGAGATCGCCGAGCGCTGCTCGCTCGACATCGAGCTGGGCAGCCTGCTGCTGCCGCGCTACCCGACCGCCGACGGCGAGGAGCCGGAGGCGATGCTGCGGCGGATCGCCGACGAGGGGCTGCGCGCCCGCTACGGGGACCCGCCGCCGGCCGAGGCGGTCGAGCGGATGGAGTTCGAGCTCGGGGTGATCGAGGAGATGGGCTTCTCCTCCTACTTCCTGATCGTCTGGGATTTCGTCCGCTACGCCAAGGAAAACGGCGTCGCCGTCGGCCCCGGTCGCGGCTCGGCGGCGGGTTCGATCGTCTCCTACGTGCTCAAGATCACCGATCTCGACCCGCTCGCCGAGGGGCTGATCTTCGAGCGCTTCCTCAACCCCGGCCGCAAATCGATGCCGGACATCGACATCGACTTCTCGGTCCGCGGCCGCGAGCGGATGATCCGCTACGTCGGCGAGAAGTACGGCCGCGAATCGGTCGCCCAGATCATCACCTTCGGCAAGATGGCGCCGCGCGCCGCCACCCGCGACGCCGCCCGCGTGCTCGGCTACGACTACGCCACCGGTGACCGCCTGGCGAAGCAGATCCCGGAGCCGATCATGGGCCGCAGCCCCTCCTTCGCGGAGTGCCTGAAGCAGGGGCAGGAGCTGAAACGAACCTACGACTCCGAGCCCGACGCGAAAAAAGTCATCGACGTCGCCCAGGGCCTCGAGGGGATCATCCGCAACAACTCGATCCACGCCGCCGCCGTCGTCATCGCCGACCGGCCGCTACAGGAGATCGTGCCGCTGCAGCTGGCCGAGGACCGCAACGCCCCGGCCGTGGCCGCCAACGGCAACGGCTCGGCCAAACCGGAGCGCCAGTACAAGATCGTGACCCAGTACTCGATGGGGCCGATCGAGGAAATCGGGTTGCTGAAGATGGACTTCCTCGGCCTCCGCAACCTCGACGTGATCGAGGACGCGATCGACATCATCCGCCGCTCGCGCGGCGAGGAGATCGACATGGAGCAGATCCCGATCGACGACGCCAAGACCTACGCGATGCTCGCCAGCGGCGATTCGACCGGCGTCTTCCAGTTCGAGTCGGAGGGGATGCGCGACGCCCTGCGCAAGGTCGGCCCCACCGAGTTCGCCGACTTGGTCGCGCTCGGCGCTCTCTACCGCCCCGGCGCGATGGCCTACATCCCCACCTACGCCAGGGGCAAGAAAGACCCCTCGACGGTCCGCTACCCCGATCCGCGCCTGCGCGCGATCACCGAGGAGACCCACGGCTGCGTCATCTACCAGGAGCAGTTGATGGAGATCTCGCGCTCGATGGCGGGGTTCACGGGTGCCGAGGCGGACGATCTGCGCAAGGCGATCGGCAAGAAGAAGCGCGAGTTGATGGCGACGATGAAGGACAAATTCATGCAGGGGCTGGCGGAATCGAACACCGCTCCCAACGTCGCCAAGGACCTCTGGAAGCTGAACGAAGCGGCCGCCGACTACTCGTTCAACAAGTCCCACGCCGCCTGTTACGGGCTGATCTCCTACCGCACCGCCTACCTCAAGGCCAACTACCCGGCCGAGTACATGGCGGCGGTGATCTCCTCGGTGATGAACACCAAAGACAAGGTGCCGTTCTTCGTCAACCGCTGCGCGGAGATGGGGATCGATGTGCTGCCCCCGGACGTCAACTCCTCCGACCACAGCTTCGTCGTCTCCGAGAACGCGATCCGCTTCGGCCTCGACGCGGTCAAGAACGTCGGCCACTCGGCGGTGGAGGCGATCCTGCGTGCCCACGAGGAAGCCCCGATCGCCTCGATCTGGGACTTCTGCGAGCGGGTGGATTCCCGCGCGGTGAACAAACGCGCGATCGAATGCCTGATCAAGTGCGGCGCCCTCGACTCGACCGAGGCGACCCGCAAAGGGATGCTGGAGGCGCTGCCGGCGGCGCAGTCGGCAGGCCAGAAGGCCCAGGAGGACGCCCAGATGGGGCAGGGCTCGATCTTCGACTTCGGTGATGAAGGTGGGGGAGAGCAGACGCAGACCGCCCACCACCGGCCGCCGATCTCGGCGGTGGAGTTCGACCGCGCCGAGCTGCTGGCGATGGAGAAGGAGACGCTCGGCACCTACCTCTCTTCCCACCCGCTGGCCGAAGTCGGGCCGGCGCTGCGAGCGCGCGTGGATTGCGGCCTCTCGCAGCTGGCCGGCAAGCCCGATGGCGCCTGGGTGACGGTCGGCGGAATCGTCGTCGACTGTAAGAAAATCCGCACCAAGAGCGGCAGTCAGATGATGTTCGCGACGCTCGACGACGTCGAGGGCCAGGTCGAGATGCTGGTCTTCAAGGCCGACCAGGCCGAGAGCGCCGCGGTGATCGCTCCCGACGCGATCGTCCTCGTCCGCGGCCGGCTCGACCACAAGGACCGCGGTGAGACCAAGCTTGTCGTGCAGGAGGCTCAGCGCTTCGAACCCGACAGCGAGGAGATCGCCAGCGCTGCCAGCAAGGTGAGGACGCTGCCGAGCGGGCCCTTCGAGCTGATGATCGACGTCGAAAAGCTTGGCGTGCCGGGCCTGATGGACGAGCTGAAGTCGCTGCTCGAGGACCACAAGGGCGAGTCCGACGTCCACCTCGTGATGCAGACCAGCGAAGGCCCGAAGAAACTGCGCATCGGTGACGATTACCGGGTCGAACCGTCGACCGGGCTGCGCTACGAGATCGGCCAACTGCTGGGCCCTGACGCCCTGGCCGCGTGAAAACCGGCGCACCTCGGCGTCCTCGGTCGCTTGCGTGCAGAGCACGCGGCGCTCCCTGCGTCCTTGACCTGCTTGGTTTTGACGCGGCCAGACTGGCTTAGAATCTGACAATGACCGCTACGCGCACCGAGGTCGGCGAGTGCCGGCAGTGCCGCTCCTTCTGCGACAAGATGGTCGAGCCGCGCGGTTGCGTCGAACTCGGCTGCCGGTTCCTCTACAGCTACGTCGACCGCTTCAGCGGCAAGCAGTACGTCGGCTGCATGCAGGAAGTCTTCTCCGCCGAGATCGACCTGCGGGCCGTGCTCGAGCCAGGTGGTTTCGGTGGCGTCAAGATGACCGGCGCGCCACTGCCGCATTGCCAGTTCTCGGTCGAGCGCGCCTATGAGGGATCGGGCGAGTCCTACGGCTGCGTCAACCGTCGTTTCTTCGATTGCACCGACGGCGGCAACGAGGGCCTGCGCGCCTTCGATCTCCGCGACGCCTGAACGGCGACACGGTTTTCTGAAACAACGACACGATTCCGTGTAGGATGGCGCCATGTCGGAGGCCGGTGCAGTAGCGGACGTGAACGCCGATGGGGTTCTGACGGGGACGGGGGGCAACGACGCCGACGCCGCAAAGGACGGTCCCACGTTCACGCTCGAGCTCAACCAGGATCAGAAGGACATCCGCGAGTGGGTGCACGGCTTCGCCGAGGGCGTCGTCCGACCTGCCGCCGCGGAATGGGACGAGCGCGAGGAGACGCCCTGGCCGGTGATCCAGGAGGCCGCCGAGATCGGCCTCTACAGCTTTGAAGCGATGGGCCAGTTCTGGTCCGATGAGACCGGGCTGACGCTGCCGATTGCCAACGAGGAGCTGTTCTGGGGCGACGCCGGCATCGGCATGGCGATCATGGGCACCTCGCTCGCGGTCGCCGCAATCTTCGGGCAGGGAACCCCGGAGCAGATGGGGGAGTGGATCCCCCAGTGCTTTGGCACTCCGGACGACGTCAAGCTCGCGGCGTTCTGCGCCTCCGAGCCTGACGCTGGCTCGGACGTCTCGGCGATCCGCACGACCGCCAAATACGACGAGGCCAAGGACGAGTGGTTGATCAACGGCCAGAAGGCGTGGGCCACCAACGGCGGCATTGCCAACGTGCATGTCGTGATCGCCTCGGTCGACCGCGACCTCGGCTCACGTGGCCATGCTGCCTTTGTGATCCCCCCCGGCACGCCGGGCTGCGAGCAGGGCGCCAAGGTCAAGAAGCACGGCCTCCGCGCCTCCCACACCGCCGACGTCCACCTCGACGACTGCCGCGTCCCGGGGTCCTGCCTGTTGGGTGGCAAAGAGAAGCTCGACGAACGCCTGGCGCGTGTCCGCGAAGGCAAAAAGGGCAAGTCGCAGGCGGCGATGCAGACCTTCGAGGCAAGCCGGCCGACGGTCGGAGCGCAGGCGCTCGGCATCGCCCGCGCAGCCTACGAGTACGCACTCGACTACGCCAAAGAGCGCCAGCAGTTCGGCAAGCCGATCTTCGAGAACCAGTCGATCGCCTTCACCCTCGCCGATATAAAGCTGGAGATCGACGCGGCGCGGCTGCTGGTCTGGCGCGCCGCCTGGATGGGTCGCACCGGTCAGACCTTCGAAAACGCCGAGGGCTCGATGTCGAAGCTGAAGGCCGGCGAGGTCGCCGTCTGGGCCACCGAGCGAGCGATCCAGATTCTCGGCGGCAACGGCTACACCCGCGAGTTCCCGGTCGAGCGGATGCACCGTGATTCGAAGATCTACACGATCTTCGAGGGCACCTCCGAGATCCAGCGCCTGGTCATCTCGCGCGCGATCTCGGGCATCCACGTCAAATAAGACTTACGGCGGGAGAGAGCAAGGGCCGGCTGGGGGGCCGGTCCTTGTCGCCTACCTAGGAGGGGCTTGTCGGGCGGAAGCCCGGTAGGCCCCTGGGGAAGTGCGCGGAGGGAGGCCGGTCGGTCCCCGGGCGAATTGAGTCGCGTCCCTTCGGGACTTGCTCCGCGATGTTGGTGCGCCCCTATGGGGCGCAGGAATCAGATTGCATTTCGCGCCCTTCGGGCCACATTCGCCCGGGGACCGACCGGCCTCCCTCCACACCTCCGCCCAGCTTCCAGCCAAGAGCTGCACGCCATACCCGCTCTTGGGTCGGAGAAGGTAGGCCGGCCTGCGCCGGGAGCTGGAAGAAGAGGACGCTGGTGGAGGGACGGTTGGTCCCCTCTCCGGGAATGTGCCGAAGGCCCCTTCCTTATTCCAGCCCGCCATAGGCGGGCTCCACATGAGGGAGCCATCCCCTTTAGGGGATGCGACTCAATTCCCGGAGAGGGGACCAACCGTCCCTACCCCTGCCGCCGCTTCAGCCCTTCTCTCCGGAGTTTCTTCGCCGCCGTTACTTCTTTCTTGTCGGTCCCTTTCTTTTCGGGCCCCGGCGTCTCCAGGGTCGCTGGCAGGCCCTCGAAGCGGGGCTCGGAGAGGAAGGACATCAGGCCGCGCTTGCCCATCTCGCCTTTGCCGATGTTGGCGTGGCGGTCGCGGCAGGAGCCGAGCGGGGCGGCGGCGTCGTTGACGTGGACCGCTCCGAGCCGCTCGATCCCGACCTTGGCGTCGGCTTCGTCGAGAACGGAACCGAGGTGTGCCTCGTCGGTGATGTCGTAGCCCTGGACGAAGAGGTGGCAGGAGTCGAGACAGAGGCCGAGGCGCTTGCCGGAGCCGGCCAGCTCGATCAGCTCAGCCGTTTGGTCGAAGTCCCGGCCCAGCAGGCCTTTGTGGCCGGCGGTCTGCTCGAGCAGCAGCGGGCAGGCGTCGCTGTCCTTCAGCGCCGCGGCGATCACCTTGGCGGCTCGTTTCATCGAGGGGCCGAGCGGCTCGCCTTTCTGGGCACCGGGGTGGAGGACGACGCCCTTGGCGCCAATCGCGTCGCCGATCCGCAGCGCGTGGGTGAGCGAGTTCAGCGACTTCTTGCGCAGCTCTTTGTCTTTGGTCGCGCAATTGATCAGGTAGACGGCGTGGATGATCACGGCGTCGACAGTTGAGTCGTCCATCGCCTCGCGGAAAGCTGCGAAGTCCTCCTCGCCGTAGCTCGTCGGCCGCCACATGCGCGGGCTCTGGTGAAAGATCTGGATCGCTTCGCAGCCGCGGTCCTCGCCGCGCTCGATCGCGTTCGCGAGCCCGCCGGCAGTCGATACGTGCGCCCCGATCAGCATCGCCCGGCATCCTAGGGACGAGCGGCTGCGGGGGCGGGTCGGTGCTAGCTGTTCGGACTCCCGGTCACCTTCAGATCACCGGGCTCCCAGACCTCCTTGGTCCAGTGCTGCTGAACCTTGGGGCCTGCGAAGAACCCGATCACCTGCAGATCCTCGGCGCCGGTGTTGTGGAGGTCGTGGGCCTCCCCGACCGCGAGGACGACTACGTCGCCTGCCTTGATCGGCTGATCGCCCGAGTCGCGCATCAGGACGCCGCTGCCGCCGAGGATGAACTGCGTCTCCTCGGCCGTGTCGGTGTGGCGACCGAGTCGCTTGCCCGGCGGAATGCTGAAGCTGATCACGGTGGATCGCTCGGCACCGTTGCCGCCGTAGGCGAAGAAGCCGCCCGTCCAGGCAGCGTCGTCGCTGGTGCCCGACGTCAGCCCGCTGCTTTCGATGTCGGCGAGGTTGATCGGGTCCATGCGAGCATCTCCTTTGAGTGGTTGAGGGTAGGCCTGTGGCCGACCCGCAGGCGATGCTGCCAGGCGGCCGTCGGCGCGGCAACCAGGCTCATACACTCGGCCAGTGACCGACAAGCTCCGACTCAGGTTCGCCCCCTCACCGACCGGTGCGCTGCACATCGGTGGCGCCAGGACGGCTCTCTACAACTGGCTCGCCGCCCGCCATGAGGGCGGCGAGCTGGTGCTGCGGATCGAGGACACCGACCACGAGCGCTCGACCGCCGAGAACGTCGAGCAGATCCTCGACGCGCTGCGCTGGCTCGAGCTCGACTGGGACGAGGGGCCGGTCTCGCAGGCCGGCAGGGCGCCCGCCCATGCGCTGGCGCTGGCGCGGTTGCTGGAGTCCGGCGCCGCCTATCGCGACTCGGCCACGGCCAAGGACGTCGAGGCCTGGAAGGCCGAGCACGGCGCCGGCAGCGGCTACCGTGGCACCCCCACGGAGGAACCGGGGGCGGCGATCCGCTTGCGCGTCCCTGATGAGGGGGAGACCGTGGTCGAGGACCTGCTGCGCGGTCCCGTCGCCTTTCCTAACCGCAGCTACGACGACTTCGTGATCGCCCGCGGTGATGGCAGCGTTCTCTACAACTTCGCGGTCGCCGTCGACGACGCCGAGATGGGGATCACCGAGGTCGTCCGCGGCGACGATCACCTCTCAAACACGCCCAAGCAGTTGCTTGTGCTCGCGGCCTTGGGCCACGAGCCGCCGCGCTACGCGCACCTGCCGCTGCTGCACGGCCCCGACGGCAAGAAGCTCTCCAAGCGCCACGGCGCCGCCTCGGTCCAGGAGCTGCGCGACGCCGGTTACCTGCCGGCGGCCGTCCGCAACTACCTGGCGCTGCTCGGCTGGGGCACCGACGACGACACGACGCTGATGCCGACCGCGGAGCTGGTCGCGCGCTTCCGGGTCGAGGACGTCGGCAGAGCAGCGGCGATCTTCGACGAGAAGAAGCTGCGCTGGCTGAACGGCCGCTTCATGCGCGAGCTGCCGCTCGACGATTACACGGCCGCGGTCGCCCGCCACCTGGGGCGCGAGCCCGACGAGCAGCTGCGGGCCGCCTGCGAGATCGCCCAGGAGAAAGCCCAGACCCTCGAGGAGGTCTGGCCGCTGATCCGCTTCCTCTTCGAGCCGCCGGTCGATGACCCCAAGGCCTGGGCGAAGGTGATGAAAGAAGGCGCTGGGGAGCTGCTGGCGGCAGCGGCCTCTGCGCTGGAGCCGGTCGACCCCTTCGAGCCGGCGGCGATCGAGGCTGCCCTGGCGCCGGTGCTCGATCGATTCGACGTCAAGGCCGGCAAGCTCTACCAGCCAATCCGGGTGGCGATCACCGGCAGCTCGGTCTCGCCCGGGATCTTCGAGTCGCTCGCGGTGCTGGGTCGGGAGCGATCGCTGCAGAGAATTGGAGCGGCTGTAGAGCGCTTGAGCACTGGGCAACTGGACGTTTGATCTAGTTGCAGGGGTACCGCGGGGGTACGTTCGGCTAAACCAAACGTCTTCCCCTGCCGATGTTGTGCCCATGGGCGCAACGATCATTCAAAAAGAAGCCAAGGCCAGCAACGAAAACGGGAACGGCAAGGTCCCCGCTCGTGAGGTTGCCGAGAACGACAACTCCACGCGGACGTCGGCACCGGCGCCAGGCAGCCGTCTGGCCGAGGCCTTCGAGGCGGTCGAGCGCTTCCCCGTTCTGATCGAGTCCCGCGAGCGGGTGATCGCCGCGGCGACCGCCGAGACCGCCCGGATCGGCGAGGTGGTGGAAGCCGTCGAGGCCGACGTCGCCCTCTCGATCTCGGTTCTGCGCTTCGCCAACCGCAGCGGCATGGCCGGCGGTGGCGTCGGCAGCATTCCTGACGCGGTCGAGGTGCTGAAGCCCTCCGGCGTGCTGGCGATCGCCGGCACCGCGCCCAGCTTCGACTTCTTCGAGTCCAACGGCGGTTGGGTGCTGAAGCCCGAGCGCTTCCGCGTCCACGCCCTGGCCACGCAGCGCGCCGCCGATCGCATCGGCCGCGTCGTCGGCTGGGCCGAACGCGACGAGCTCGCCGTGGCGGCGCTCCTGCACGACGTCGGCCGGCTCGTCATCTCCCGTCTTCACCCCGGCTACAAGGTCTACTTCGACGCGATCTCGCGCAGTCCCGAGCAGCGCCTGCGCGACGAACGCGAGCAGCTCGGCATCGACCATGCGCTGGTCGGCGGGGTCCTCGCCCGGCGCTGGAACCTGCCCTCGCGGATCGCAGTCGCGATCGAGCGCCATCACGCCGACGACTCCGAGGGCCTCGCAGCCCTGGTCGCAACCGCCGACATGGTCGCCCACTACTCCCAGGGCGAGTCGATCTCTCCGGAACGCCTTCGGGCCAGCTCCGAGCGCTGCGGACTCAGCCCCGAGGCACTGCGCGATCTCCTCTACGAGCTGCCGATGCCGCGCCAGGAATCCTCCCGGATCACCGAGCCCTGCCCGCTATCGGCCCGCGAGCTCGACGTCCTCCGCCACCTCTCCGAGGGCATGGTCTACAAGCAGATCGCCGGCGAGATGCACCTCTCGGTCTCGACGATTCGGACCCACCTCCACAACGTCTACGGCAAGATCGGCGCGGTCGACAGGGCCCAGGCCGTGCTCACCGCCCGCGACCGCGGCTGGATCTAAGTCACGGGACGCACGTCACGCGCCTTCGCGGGGTCGAGTTGGGAACGACAGAGCCTGAGGGCTAATCGATCAGCGACTCGCGCAGGGCGATCGCGACTGCGTGAGTCCGGTTCCTCGCTCCTAGCCTGGCGAGGATGTTCTTCATGTGGGTCTTTACGGTCTCTTCGCTGAGGTCGAGTTCCCCCGCCGCGACCGTCGTCGACTCGCCGTTTGCCAGTAGCTGCAGGATCTGGCGCTGGCGGCGGGTCAGCTTGCCGCGGCTGCCTTTGGGCGGCACGTCGGGGTCGACGAAGCTCTCCTGGGCGGCGGCAGCATCAACCGCGCGCAACAGCTCCGCCGGTCCCGCGGTGCGGGAGACGTAGGCGACGGCGCCGGCCTGCAGGGCGGCGTTGGCGTTGTGGCGGTGGGGGCGATCGCCATGCGCGACGATCCCCAGCGCCGGCGAAGAACGGTGCATCGCGCGAATCGCATCGTGCGGGCCGATCGTGGGGCCGGCGCCGTCGCTGTGGTGGCGCATGTCGATGATCGCGACGTCGAAGTCGCCGATGTCGCGGATCAGGTCGAGCGCCTCTTCGCGACTCGCCGTCTCATGCACCTCGAAGCGATCCCCGAGCACCCCACGAACTCCGAGCCGGACAAGCGGATGGTGGTCGATCACCAGACAGTTCGGGCGCTCGCTCAGGATGAGATCCGATCGTTTGTGGGCAGTCCGGGCACCGGTTGAGTCCCTGCGCCCCATCGATTCCGATCCTAGCCCAGCGGGGATCGGTGCGGTAGAAAGTCTCTGTGATCTCCATCACTTCGAAGTCGCGCTACGCGGTTGTCGCCCTCGCCGAGCTCGCTCGCTCCGGCGAGCGGCCGGTTCCAATCAAGGAGCTGGCCGAGCGCCGCGACATCCCCGAGCAGTTCCTCGAGCAGCTTTTCTCGACCCTGCGGCGGGCCGGATTGCTGACCAGCCATCGCGGCATGCGCGGCGGCTACACGCTCTCGCGCCCGGCCGAAGAGATCACCGTCCTCGAGGTCGTCCAGGCCCTCGACGGCAAAGTCGGCCAGGAGGCCGACGAGGCCGGCGGCATCTGGGCCGAGGGCGTCGCCTCGCTGCGCAAGGTCTTCGGCCAGACGACGATCGCCGAAGTCGCCCGCCGCGAGGCCGAGGAGGCGGGCAGCGGGATGTACTTCATCTAGCGGCAGCCCTAGAAGGTGCCTAGGAGTTCCCAGCGACGCGGGGTTGCCGCTCGACGTCTCAAGCCGGCTATAGCCGGGTCAACCCGTCGAGCGGCGGGCTACAGTGCCCGGATGATGCGGTGGATCAAGGTGCGGCGGTGAGGATCGGGGCGGAGGCTTCGGCGGTTGTCGGCGGGACGCCGATGGTCTTGTTGGACCGGCTGGCGGACGGGCTCGGTGGGCAGGTCTGCGCGAAGCTCGAGTACTTCAACCCCGGCGGCTCGGTCAAGGACAGGATCGGGGTGGCGATGATCGACGCCGCCGAAGAGGCGGGGCTGGTCAAGCCCGGTCGCTCCGTCGTCGTCGAGCCGACCAGCGGTAACACCGGCATCGCCCTGGCGATGGTTTGCGCTGCGCGCGGCTACGAGCTGATCCTGACCCTGCCGGAGGGGATGAGCCGCGAGCGGGCGAAGCTGCTGCGCGCCTACGGGGCAGAGGTGCGCGAGACGCCGTCGCTGGGCGGGATGAATGAGGCCGTCGCCCTGGCCGAGGAGATCCGCGAGCAGCGCCGGGCCTTCATGCCGATGCAGTTCTCCAACCCCGCCAATGCCGAAATCCACCGGCGCACCACGGCGGAGGAGATCTGGAGCGATTGCGACGGACAGGTCGGCGCCTTCGTCGCCGGCGTCGGCACCGGGGGCACGATCACCGGGGTTGGTCAGATGCTGAAGGAACGGGCGCCGGAGGCGCTGGTGGTCGCGCTCGAGCCGGCCAGCTCGCCGGTCCTCTCCGGCGGCGTGCCCGGTCCGCACAAGATCCAGGGGATCGGCGCCGGCTTCGTCCCCGAGGTGCTTGACCGCGCCGTCATCGACGAGGTGCTCGCGGTCAGCGACGAGGACGCGCTGGAGACGGCCCGGCTGGTCGCCCGCGAGGAGGGCGTGCTCGCCGGCATCTCCGCCGGGGCAAACATCTGGGCGGCGCTGCAGTTGGCGGCGCGGCCGGAGCTCGCCGGCAAGCGGGTCGTCACCGTCGTCTGCGATTCGGGCGAGCGCTACATGTCCCTACCCTTCTTCTCGCCATGAGCCGCTGGAAGAGTTTGGTCGCCGAGGTCCGCGCCGACGTCGCCGCGGCCCGCGACCGCGACCCTGCCGCCCAGGGCGTTTCGACTTTCGAGATCCTCGGCAGCTGGGCCGGCGTGCAGGCGCTGCTCGCCCACCGAGCCGCCCACGCGCTGCTGGAGGCGGGGGTGCCGGTTCTGCCGCGGATCATCGCCTACGCGACGCGAGCGGTGACCGGGGTGGAGATCCATCCCGCTGCCCAGATCGGCAGCGAATTCTTCATCGACCACGGCGCCGGTGTCGTGATCGGCGAGACCGCCGTGATCGGCCGTTGCGTGACGCTCTACCAAGGGGTGACGCTGGGCGGCACCGGCTTCCAGCGCGGCAAGCGCCACCAGACACTCGGAGACAACGTCACGGTCGGCTCCGGTGCCAAGCTGCTGGGACCGATCGCGGTTGGCGACAACGCCAAGGTCGGCGCCAACACGGTCGTCGTCGAGGACGTGCCGCCGGGCGCGACCGTGGTCGGCAACCCCGGCCACCCGGTGCGAGTCGAAGGCAAGCGGATCGAGGGACCCGACGCCGACTGGATCCATCTGCCCGACCCAATTGCCGAGGCGATCAAAGGTCTCTCCGGCCGCCTGGCCGATATCGAGCGCCGCCTCGCGGAGCTCGACGGCGACAACGGCCCGGCTGGCGAGAAGCCGACCGAGATCAGTCCCCGCACTGGCCGTTCGTCGGCCGGCGGCTGATTGGCGACTTTGTAGCCATATAGGCGACAAAGTCGCCACGCCCAGGCCAGCCGCCGCCCTCTTTATGCTCGGAGAGATGTTGCAATCCGAGTTCGAGATGCCGCCCGAAGGCGAGCCGCAGGAGGGCGGGGCGCCGACCGAACCGGGCGCCGACCGCGTCGAGCGCCTGCTGGCGGGGCTGAACCCGCCCCAGCGCGAGGCGGTCGAACACACCGAGGGGGCGCTGCTGGTCCTGGCCGGCGCCGGCTCGGGCAAGACCCGGGTTCTGACCCACCGGATCGCCTACCTGCTCGCCACCGGCGCTGCCCGTCCCGGCGAGATCCTCGCGATCACCTTCACCAACAAGGCGGCAGCGGAGATGCGCGAGCGGGTCGGCGAGCTCGTCGGCCGCTCGGTCCGGGCGATGTGGGTGACGACCTTCCATTCCGCCTGCGCGCGGATGCTGCGCGCCGACGCCGAGAAGCTCGGCTACTCGCGCAGCTTCACGATCTACGACCAGTCGGATTCGCTGCGGATGCTCAAACGCTGCCTCCGCGAGCTCGGGGTCGACCCGAAACGCTATCCCCCGCGGGCGATCCAGGCGAAGATCTCCGGCGCCAAGAACCAGCTGATCGACGCCGACATGTACGCCGAAATGCAGGGCAGCGTCTTCGAAGAGATCGTCGCCGAAGCCTTCCCGCTCTACGAGAAGCGCATGCTGGAAGCCAACGCGATGGACTTCGACGACCTCCTGGTCCGCACCGTCAACGCGCTCGAGCTCTTCCCGGAGGTCCGCGAGCGCTGGCGCCGCACCTTCCGCCACGTACTCGTCGACGAGTACCAGGACACCAACCACGCGCAGTACCGGCTGCTGCAGATTTTGGCTGCAAAACACGGCAATTTGATGGTTGTGGGCGACGAGGATCAGTCGATCTACAGCTTCAGGCACGCCGACATCCGCAACATCCTCGACTTCGAGCACGACTTTCCGGACGCGGCCGTGGTCAAGCTCGAGCAGAACTACCGCTCGACGCAGACGATCCTCTCGGCGGCCAACGCGGTGGTCGAACGCAACCGCGAGCGGCGGCCGAAGAAGCTCTGGACCGACGTCGAGGGTGGCGAGCCGGTGCGGCTCTCCGAGCTCGGCGACGACCACGAGGAGGCGCGCTGGGTGGCGGCGGAGATCGAGCGCCTGGGCGAGGAGCACGGCGTCGCCCGCTCCGACATCGCCGTCTTCTACCGGACCAACGCGATGAGCCGGGTGCTGGAGGACACGCTGGTCCGCTTCGAGCTGCCCTACCAGGTGATCGGCGGGACCAAGTTCTACGACCGCGCCGAGGTCAAGGACGCGGTCGCCTACCTCAACCTGCTGCTCAATCCCGCCGACCAGGTCTCCTTCTCGCGGATCGTCAACTCGCCGCGGCGTGGGGTCGGGGACACCAGCCAGGGCCGCCTCGCCTCCTATGCCAACACCGCGGGGCTGACGATCTGGGAGGTGATGGAAAAAATCGAGGACGTGCCGGGGCTGAGTGCCGCTGCGATCAAGTCGGTCGGCCGCTTCTACGAGACGATGGACCTGCTGCGGGGCAGGGTGGACGCCGGTCAGCCGCTCGCCGAGGTCCTCCAGGCACTGCTCAGCGAGACCGGGTACCTGGAAGCGCTGGAAGCCGAGCGCACTGTCGAAGCCGAGGGGCGGATCGAGAACCTCGAAGCCTTCTCCGAGGCCGCCGCCGAGTTCGACCGCAACCGCGAGCTCGAGGGCGACAGTGAGACGCCGCCGCTGGAGGAGTTCCTGCAGCAGATCTCGCTGCTCTCCGACCAGGACTCGATCGAGGACAAGCAGGAGCTGGTGACGCTGATGACCGTCCACAACGCCAAGGGCCTCGAGTACGACACCGTCTTCGTGGTCGGCTGCGAGGACGGCTCCTTCCCGCACATGCGGGCGCTGGAAGAGGGCGGCGAAGAAGAGGAGCGGCGGCTCTGTTACGTCGCCATCACCCGCGCCCGCCAGCGCCTCTACATGACCTGGGCGCGCGAGCGGCGGCTGTTCGGGCGCGCCGAGCGCAACATGCCCTCGCGCTTCATCGACGAGCTGCCGATCGAGCTGACCGAGCGCCACGCCACCCTGGCCTCCGGCGGGATGACCTGGGACGCGCCCGCGACCGTGCCCGGTGCCGCGCAGCCGCTCGACCCCGGGCCGGCGTTGGAGATGCAGACCGGCGACGACGTCGTCCACGCCAGCTTCGGCGACGGTGTCGTCACCGCGGTCGAGCCCGGTGGGGTCGTCGTCGTGCGCTTCTCGGGCGACGGCTCCGAGCGCAAGCTGATGGCCGATTACGCGCCGATCCGGAAGCGGTAGGCCGGTGGCGGCGCGGATCATCGACGGCAAAGCCGTTTCCGCCGCGGTCCGCGAGCGGGTCCGGGTAGACATCGCCGCCTATGCCGAGGAGGCCGGCCGGACGCCGACGCTGGCGACCGTGATCGTCGGCGACGACGCGGCCTCGGAGATCTACGTCGCCAACAAGCACCGCGCCTGCGAGGAAGTGGGGATGAACTCGGTCCACCACGGCCTCGAGGCGGCGACCAGCGAGGCGGAGCTGCTGGAGCTGGTGGCGGCGCTGGGGGAGGACGACGAGGTCGACGGGATCCTCGTGCAGCTGCCTGTGCCCGCCCACATCGACCCCGACGCGGTCGTCGCCGCAATCGACCCCGACAAGGACGTCGACGGGCTCACCCCGATCAACGCCGGGCTGCTCGCGCAGGGCAAGATCGGCGTCAGCGAGGCGCTCGAGCTCACCGGCGGCGGCGCTCCTGCCGGCCTGATCGCCTGCACCCCCAGTGGCGTGATGGAGCTGCTCGCGCGGTCCGGTGTCGAGCTCGAGGGTGCGGAGGCCGTGATCGTCGGCCGCTCGACCCTGGTCGGCCGGCCGCTCGCGAGTCTGCTGCTGGCCGCCAACGCGACCGTCACCGTCTGTCACTCGAGGACGCGCGATCTGGCCGGGACCTGCCGCCGCGCCGATGTCCTGGT
>JAENWU010000157.1 GCA_016649905.1 Thermoleophilia bacterium | reverse complement strand
GGCAACCCAACCGACTTTGACCACAGCCTGGTGGGGTCGAAGTCGGCTGCGCTCCGGACCCGCTGGCCTTGACGGGGGCGAGAGCGGGTTTCGGCAGGCTCTCGGCGGGATTACCTGAGCGAACCGGATACTCATGAGCGCTGCTATTCGGGATGGCTGCGTCCTTGAGCTGCTTGACCACAGCCAGCCTCAGTCGCACATCCACGCCCTCCGACCATTTATTCTCAGAAGGGCTGGCGCCGGGGCTTTCACGACGAGCTCGATCCGGCACCGTAGGATGCCGGCGGTGACCGACCTCGCCGCCGCCAAGAGCACGCTGCTCGCCGTCCTGCGGGAGCACTCGCTGGTGCTCGGCGAGGTGACGCTGGCGAGCGGGGCGATCGCCCAGTACTACGTCGACGCGCGGCGGACGCTGATGCGCCCCGACGGCTTCCACGCCGCCGGTGAGCTGATCGCGGCGAGCGCGGCCGAGCTCGGAGCCCAGGCGGTGGGCGGTCCCGCCACCGCCGCGATCCCGCCGGCCTGTGCGGCGATCGCCGTCCCCGCCGGCTCGGACCTGGTCGCCTACTTCGTCCGCGGCGAGCGCAAGGAGCACGGGCTGCAGCGCTGGGTCGAGGGGCCGGTCGAGCCGGGGATGAAGTGCCTCGTGGTCGAGGACACGGTGACGACCGGTGGCTCGACCGCGACGGCGATCGGGCGGATCCTCGAGCAGGGGCTCGAGGTCGTTGGCGTCGTCGCCGTGGTCGATCGCCTTGCCGGTGGCGGCGAGAAGATCGAAGCCGCCGCGCAGGCCCCCTACCGCGCCCTGGTCACGATCGACGAGATCTACCCGGACCGCCCGGACCGCCCCGACCGCAGCTAGCCGTGGAGCCCGACGCCGTTGAGATCCGCGTGCTCGGCTGTCTGGTCGAGAAGCAGCGGACGACGCCCGACGCCTACCCGCTCTCGCTGAACGCGCTGCGCCTGGCCTGCAACCAGTCGACCAACCGCGACCCGGTCGTCGCCTATGACGAGGAGATGGTCAGCGCCGCGTTGCGGCGGCTGGCGCAGCGCGGCTGGACCCGGCTGACCAGCGGCGCCAGCAGCCGTGCTCGCAAGTACCGCCACCTTCTGCCCGAGGCGCTCGGGCTCGACCCCGCCGAGGTCTCGCTGCTGGCGGTGCTGATGCTGCGCGGCCCGCAGACGCCGGGAGAGCTGAAGCAGCGCAGCGAGCGGCTGCACGGCTTCGCCGACCTGGCCGCCGTGCAAGAGGCGCTGGACGGGCTGATCGAGCGCGGCTGGGTCGCTCGGCAGGCGCGTCGCCCGGGGCAAAAGGAGGAGCGCTTCTCACAGCTCCTGGGTGGCGCAGAGGGCGAGGCGGACATGCCGGCCGCGGAGCCACCAGCGTCGACTGGCGATGAGGCAGCCTCCATGGGCGTCCCGGACGACGTCGTCGGTAAAGGCGATCCGGTTGCCGAAGACGATCGTCTCAGGCGGCTGGAAGACGAGCTCAAGGCGCTTCGCGGCGAGCTGGCGAGCCTGCGCGAAGCGCTTGGCGAGAGCTAGCGGTGCTCGATCGCCAGTACGTGGACCCGGCGCCCGCCGGGGATCGCGGCGACCAGCTGCGTCCGCAGCGTGCCGCGCTGGCGCAACAGTTCCCGGCCTCCTGGGCTGAGCGGGATCGTGTAGGCGTGCGAACGCTTTCCGGTTAGCTGGAAGGGCCGGCGGGCGAGGGATCGTTTGACCGTGCGCAGGCGCGGCGGCCGGCCGTGGCCGCGACGGACCGCGACCTTGAAGCGCGTGCGCAGCGCCAGCTGGCCCGGGCACGCCGTCCCCCGCGGCCAGGCGCAGGTGATGCGTACGCGGACCCCGTTCGGGGTGGCGCGGACGTTGGAGAGGGAGATCGCGACCGGGATCTGGGTCGTTTTGCAGGCGAGCAGGCGATCGGCGCCGGGGCCGACGTCGACGGCGTAGACGCAGACCGGTTGCGGTCCCGACTTGACGGTGGGGATGGTGGAGTCGAAGCCGTGCAGGGGGCCGGCCTCGGGGTACTCGGCGGCGACGTCGGCCCGGGGCCCGGCCGCGATCGGGCCGAGTTCGTATTCGAGCGCGTTCGGCGACCCGGCGCGACCGCCGACGTAGAGGCGGATCGCCAGCGGCTGGGTCGGCGTGCTGGGATCGAAGGCCCAGCCTTTGACCCGTACCTGGCCGGGTTGCGGCGCCCCGGTCAAGTCGAGCCACCCGATCGGGTCGTCTTCTGCCGGCAGCGCCGCGCCGCCGACCGTTGCCCCGTCGACGTAGTTGTTGTCGATGTTGATCGTCACCCCGCCGTAGGTCTCGTCGTGGCCGCCGCGGTACTGGTGGATCCGCTGGTGCGGGGTCCAGGCGCTGGCGGGCAGGTAGGGGTCAGACGTGTCGGCGATGCCGTTCCAGTTGGCGAACCAGATGTCGTCGGGGAGGACGTAGCCGGTCCCGACCTGGTCGGCGAGGTCGGCGATCCCGGAGGCGCTGCTGCTGTAGACGCCGGAGGTGTAGCCGAGCGCGTGCAGCTTGTCGGTCCAGGCCTCGAGGAAGGCGAGCGTCGCCGCGGTCGCGCTCGAGGTCCGCGTATAGGCCTCCATGTCGAAGTAGATCGGGCTGCTGGGCCCGATCGCCAGGGCGCCGGCCTGGGTGACCGCGTCGGCGGCGTCGGCGGCACCCTGTGCCGTCGCCTGGTTGGCATTGAGCTTCGCGCAGCTCGAGCAGGCGCTGGTCGGGGCCTGGAGGCCGACGTAGGTGGGGATCAAGTGCCAGCCTGCAGCGGTCTGGGCACCGACCCAGCTGGCGGTCAAGTTGGGCTGTGAGCAGCCGCGGTTGCTGCCGCCGATGTAGACGCCAATCGCCTCATAGGGGGACGATGCCCCCCAGGCGCTCATCGACTTCGAGGACGGCGCCGTGCAGGCATCGAAGCCGAGGCCGGTGAAGGCGGTGCCGCCGGCGGAGGCGGTTGCCCGCGGAGTCGCCGCCCGCGGCAGCGCCGACCCGGTCGCGGCGCTCGCCGGTTCGACCAGGATCGCCCGCTGGCGCCCGATCGCCGTCGCGGGGCAGCGTTGTTCGGCCGCCGGCGTGCCGAGGTAGACCGCGCGCCGGTCCAGCCTCACGCACATCCCCGGATGCTGCGCGAGCCGGTAGACCGGCCAGGACGACGGCACCTGCACCTGCTTGCCGTCGAACTCGACGCTGCGGGCCGAGGCGGCGGCGGGAGCCCCGACCTGCGCAACGGCCAGCAGCGCCAACGCGGCGAGGAAGCCGGTGACGAGGGAAAAGCGCTGTGGTCGGTTGCGTCGGCTCATTCGCTGCGGTCTTGGCTACAACCGGGCCGGGACCCGGAAAGTTGCACCCGCCCGCAGACTTGTCGTTCTATGCCCCCGCCGCCGGTCCTCCCGGATGACCCTTAAAGCGCCAATCGCGCCAGCGGCTCGACGCTCGGCATCGCTGGCGAGCCCGATCCGAACGGCGCTGGCCCGCCGGTCGACCCAGCCGGCGACGCGGCGCTCGCCGTCGGCGAGCTGGGCGGCGAAGCGCAGGACGGCCTCGGGCTCGGCGTCGAATTCGTCCGCGGGCACGATCGCGACGGCGGCGCGATCGGAGCGTGCGGCGAGTTGCGAGGAAGCGATGCGCAGCCAGCGCGGAGGCGATAGCGGGGGCGGCGAGAGCAAGGGGCGCGAGTGAGAGAGCAGACTCGAGGAGATGATCGAGACGGATGCTCGATATGAGCCGCCAGAGTGCGAACAGCACCGCAGCGGCGAAGATCACACCATTTCCCGGGTCGCGAGCGGTGAACACATAGTGCCCCGCACGCATACACGGCCCGGTCGGCGAGCGTGCGCATCTCGGCCTGGGCGCAGATACCGCCCTCGAAGTAGATCTTCACCTTCTCGGCGCCCGGCTGCGGGCGGCCGAGGATCGCCGAGCCGCGGGCGATCCCGCGGGGTGCGGGGTGACTCCGGCCGGACGTAGACGACGACCTCACGCAGGGGGCAGACACCCTCCCCCTCCTCTACGCGCCGCGATCCGCGGCTTCCTGAAGCGGGCGCTTGCCGAGGACGCCGTCGTCGATGAGGTCAACGACCTGGTCTTCGCAAACGTCGCCGAGGGCCACCGCCACCCCTCGGTCGTGCAGAGAACCTGCCTTGCTGCCTGCACGAGGCCCTGGCCGCCGCAAGCGGCGAGGCCTGGCGCACGGTGGCCGATGAGATCCACGGCGTCCCCGACAAACATCGTTCTCGAAGCAGCGCGCAATTCAGTTATCGATCACCCTGGCGATGGTCCTGCTGATCGCCTTGGTCGCGATCGGTCTGGTCATGAGCAGCCGCTCCTCGCGCTCCTCTTCCTACCACCAACTCGACGCGGTGTTCGATGGAAAGTACCGATGATAGGGTGTCGAACGCAAACGATGTCGGACTTTTGGGGGGTGCGTCAGTTTGAAAGCCTTGGGGATGCGTCTCGGACTCATTGGCTGGGCTTGTCTGTTTCTGGTGTTGCCCAGCGGTGCATCCGCCGACACCGGCGGCTACCCTTACGCCAGCTACCTCGGGCCCGGCAGCCATCCCGCCGACTACGAATGGACGGACTCCAAGGGACACCCGATCTCCAGGTACGGCTACTACTACCGCAACTGCACCGACTTCGTGGCCTGGAAGCTGGCGACGACCAATATGTTCGGCGACTACCGAGGCTTTGGCAACGGAGGGACCTGGGGCAGCCGTGCGAAAGGGCGTCGCTACACGGTCAACATGACTCCCAAGCCGGGTTCAGCCGCATGGTGGGGGCCTTACAAGTCCGGGGTGAGTGAATTCGGGCACGTCGCCTGGGTCAAGTCGGTGAGTGGCAATTCGGTGACCGTCCTCGAGTACAACTTCTCGCGCCGCGGCTCCTTTGATCTCAGGAAGATCTCGCGTACCTCGGTCTCCGGCTACATCCACTTCAAGGACTTGAAGTCGGCGAAGCCCAAGCCGAAGGATGCGGACAAGGACGGGGTGCCGGACAAGTCCGATCGTTGCCCCAAGACGAAGGGTCCGAAGTCCAACAACGGGTGCCCTAGGAAGAAGGCCGGGGGGTTTACGGTCAAGGGCACCTACGCGCCGATCCCCGGCGACTTCAACGGTGACGGCAAGGCCGACATCCTCTGGTACGGGCCGGGAGATGCCTTCGACTCGATGTGGTACGGCACTTCCAATCCGGGCGAGTTCGCGACCGGGGTG
>JAENWU010000093.1 GCA_016649905.1 Thermoleophilia bacterium | reverse complement strand
TCGGTGAGCTGGCCGAGGCGCGCGTAGGCGTCGGCGTCGAGCTGGGCCAGGGTCGCCAGCCCGGCGGCGACCGCGAGTGGGTTGCCGGAGAGCGTCCCCGCCTGGTAGACGTCGCCAGCCGGGGCGATCCGCTCCATCGCCTCGCGCGGGCCGGCGAACGCCGCGGCGGGCAGGCCGCCGCCGAGCACCTTGCCGATCACGGTCAGGTCGGGTTCGACCCCGTAGAGCTCCTGGGCGCCGCCGCGGGCGACCCGGAAGCCGGTGATCACCTCGTCGAAGACCAGCAGCGCCCCCGCGTCCCTGGTCGCCTCGCGGAGGAACTCGAGGAAGCCATCGGCGGGCGGGACGACGCCCATGTTGGCGGCGATCGGCTCGGCCAGCAGGGCAGCGACGTCGTGCTCCTCCAACGCCTGGGAGACCGCCTCGCGGTCGTTCCAGGGGACAACAACCGTGCTCGCCGCCTGGGCGGCGGTGACGCCCGGGCTGCCGGGGACGCCCAGCGTCGCCAGGCCAGAGCCCGCGTCGGCGAGCAGTCCGTCGGAGTGGCCGTGGTAGGCACCGGCGAACTTGACCACGACCTCGCGGCCGCTGATCGCTCGCGCCAGCCGCACCGCGCCCATCGCCGCCTCGGTCCCGGAGCTGGTCATCCGCACCATCTCGACCGAGGGGAAGCGGTCGGCCACCTGCTCGGCGAGCTCGACCTCGTAGGCGGTGGCGGCGCCGTAGCTGGTGCCGCGCTTGGCGGCTTCGATCACCGCGGCAACGACCGAGGGCTCGGCGTGGCCGAGGATCAGCGGCCCCCAGGAGCCGACCCAGTCGAGATAGCGGCCGCCGTCGACGTCGACCAGTTCGCAGCCCTCGCCGCGCTCGATGAAGATCGGCTCGCGGCCGATCTGGCGCATCGCTCGGACGGGTGAGTTGACGCCGCCGGGCAGAACCCGCTGCGCTCGCTCGTACAGCCCGTCGGAACTAGGAATGCTCGGCCTCCCAGGCGGCGTACTCGTCGGTGAAATAGTGCAGGCGGATCTTCTTGTACTCGGTCGAGGAGTAGAGGGTGGCGCGGCCGTCAGGGCCAATCCCGCAGTCCTCGGCGATCGCGTCGAGCACCGCGTCGCACTCCTCCTTGGAGCGGCCGTGGGCCATCGTGAAGACGCTGTAAGGCCAGTCCTCATAAGTGGGCCGCTGGTAGCAGTGGGAGACACCGCGGAAGGAGGCCATGCGGCCGCCGACCTCCATGATCTCGTCCTCGGGCACCTTCCAGACGCCCATCCCGTTGGCCGAGAAGCCGGCGCGGCGGTGGTAGAGGATCGCCGCCACCCGGCGCAGAATCTTGCGGTCGACCATCGTCCGCAGCCGCTCCAGCAGGTCCTCGGTGGAGATCCCGAGCTCGGTGGCGGCCTCGTCGTAGGGCCGCTCGACCGCGGCCATCGGCCCCTGCAGGGCCTTGATCGTGGCGATGTCGCCCTCGTCGTAGGGCTGCGGCTCGAGCTCGCGGGGCGGCGCCGCTTCGATCGTCGCGGCGAGCGCTTCGGTGCCCTTCTCCATCTCCAGATTCATGTTGATCTTGAACAGGGTCAGGGTCGGCAGCTCGCGCATCGACTCGGCCCCGGTCTCCTCCATCAGCGCTTCCAGCGTGCCGTGCAGGCCGAGCTCGGAGTCGGGCGGCGTCGCGATCGTGAACCAAAGGTTGAAGTCGTGGGTGCGCAGGTAGTTATGGGAGACCCCGGGGTGGGCGTTGACGATGTGCGCGGCCCGCTGCGGGTTGTCCGAGTCGACTTTGGCGGCGACCAACATCGACTCGTAGCCGAGCGCGCGGGTGTCGAAGATCGGCGTGATCTCGCGGATGATGCGGCCGTCGAGCAGGCGCTGGGTGCGGGCGAGGACGTCGTCGAGCTCGAGGTCGGCCTCGGAGGCGACCAGGGCGAACGGCTCCGGGTCGAGCGGAAAGCTCGACTGCAGGAGGTTCATCAGCCGCTTGTCGGTCTCGTCGAGCGGGATCGCCGAGCCGTCCTTGCGCGAGCGCGCCTTCGACTGGGGCATTTTCACCGAAGCCAAGCTGCGGCCTCCTTCGCGTAGTAGGTGACGATCGCGTCGGCGCCGGCGCGGCGGATCGAGGTCAGGGTCTCGACGACCGCAACGCGCTCGTCGATCCAGCCGTTGGCGGCGGCGGCCTTCAGCATCGAGTACTCGCCGGAGACGTGGTAGGCGGCGAGCGGGGCGCCGGTGGCGTCCTTGACCCGGCGCACGATGTCGAGGTAGGGAACCGCGGGCTTCACCATCAGCATGTCGGCGCCCTCGTCGAGATCGAGCTCGGCCTCGCGCACGGCTTCGGCGGCGTTGGCGGGATCCATCTGGTAGCCGCGACGGTCGCCGAACTCCGGGGTCGACTCTGCGGCGTCGCGGAAGGGCCCGTAGAAGGCCGAGGCGTACTTGGCGCTGTAGGCGACGATCGGCACTCCGGCGTGACCCTCCTCGTCCATCTGGTAGCGGATCGAGCCGATCCGGCCGTCCATCATGTCGCTCGGGGCAACCACGTCGGCGCCCGCCTCGGCGTGGGAGATCGCGGTTTTCGCCAGCAGCTCGACCGAGAGGTCGTTGTCGACCTCGTGGCTGCCGCCGCGGAAGATGCCGCAGTGCCCGTGCGACGTGTACTCGCAGAGGCAGACGTCGGTCATCACCGTCAGCTTCGGGTGGGCCTCCTTCAGCGCCCGCACCGCCATCTGCACGACGCCCTCGTCGTCGTAGGCGCCGCTGCCGACCTCGTCCTTGGCGGCGGGGATGCCGAAGAGCAGCACCGCGCCAATTCCGGCAACGGCGATGTCGGCGGCCTCCTCGACCAGGTTGGAGATCGAGAAGCGCTCGATACCGGGCATCGAGGGCACCTCCTCGCGGATCCCCTCGCCGGCGACGACGAAGAGCGGCTGGATCAGGTGCTGGGGGGAGAGCTCCGTTTCACGAACGAGCCCGCGCAGAGTGTCGGTGCGGCGCATGCGGCGCATGCGGGTTGCGGGGAAGGCCATCGCTTCCCGATTCTAGGGAGCGAAGACCAGATGCCCCCCTTCAGGGGTACCGTTGGCGCGATGGCCGGGGGCAACAGAGCTGCGCTGGAGGCAGAGGCGCTGGTCAAGCGGTACGGGGAGCGCGAGGCGCTCAGGGGCGTCAGCTTCTCTGCCTCGGCGGGGGAGCTGGTGGCGGTGATCGGGCCAAACGGGGCGGGGAAGACGACGCTGCTCTCGATCCTGGCCGGGATCCTCAAGCCGGACGGCGGCGGCGTCGCGGTCGAGGAGGGGCGGGTCGGCTGGGTGCCCCAGCAGGCGGCGCTCTACCGGCGGCTGACGGTGGAGGAGAACCTGCTGCTGTTCGCGCGACTGGAGAAGCACGAGGACCCGCGTGCCTCGACCGAGCAGATGCTGGAGCTGACCGATCTCGGCGAGCGCCGCGGGGAGATCGTCGCCCGCCTCTCCGGCGGCAACCAGCAGCGGATCAACATCGCGATCGGGCTGCTGGCGCGGCCGCGGGTGCTGCTGCTCGATGAGCCCAGCGTCGGGCTGGACCCGCGCCAGCGGGCGCGGCTCTGGGAGTTCGTCTCCGGCCTCGCCGACGACGGCACCACGGTGATCTTCTCCACCCATGACATCCAGGAGGCCGAGCGCTACGGCGGCCGCCTGCTGGTCCTCGCCGACGGCGAGGCGCTCTTCGACGGGGCGCCCGCGCAGCTGCGGGAGGCGGTGCGGCGCGAGGCCCCCGAGGCCGCCGACCGCGATTTCGAGACCGCCTTCGTCGCCTACCTCCACCACCGGGGGCACTGAGGTGCGCTGGCTGCTGCTGAAGGACCTGCAGATCCTCCGGCGCTCGCCCCTGCAGGCGACGCTGCTGGTCCTATACCCGGTCCTGATCGCCGTCCTCGTCGGCTTCGCGATCTCCCGCGATCCGGACAAGCCGCGGGTCGCCTTCCTCAACGAGGTGCCGGCCGACAGCCGGATCAGCGTCGGCGGCGAGCAGCTGCCCTCCTCCAACGTCAGCGACCGGATCTGCCGCCGGGTCGAGTGCGTCGAAGTCGGCGACCGCGAGGAAGCCGAAGCCAAGGTCAGCTCCGGCGACGTCCTCGCGGCGCTGATCCTGCCCGCCAACCTGGTCGACAAGATCAACTCGCTCTCGACCCTGTCGCCGGGGACGCCGAAGGTCGAAGTCCTGGTCAACGAGGAGGACCCGGTCAAGGCCGGGCTGGTCAACGACCGCATCGACGCCCTCCTGGCCCAGGCGAACCTGGCGATCTCCCGCCGCATCGCCACGGAAGGCAGCCGCTACCTGGATCTGGTGATCAACGGCGGCGAGCTTGAACTGCTCGGGCAGAGGTTCCCGATCCTCGGACTGCGGGCCAGCGCCCAGATCCTGACGGCGCTGGAACCAGCGCTGGACCCGCGGCTGCGGGCGTCGCTGCGGGAGGTGACCCACTTCGCCGACGAAGCGCGCGACAACCTCGACGTCGCCGGCCCGCTGATCGACCGCCTGGCGCAGCCGATCGCGGTCGAGAAGGTGGCGGTCGGCGGATCCTCGCCGCCGCTGGAAATCTTCGCGATCGCCGTCGCCGCAACGCTGACCCTCGCCTTCGTGACGGTGCTGCTCGTCGCCGGCTCGCTCGCCCTCGAGCGCGAGGAGAACGCTTTCCCGCGGCTTACCCGCGGCCTCGTCTCCCGCGAGGCGCTGCTCGCCGAGAAGGTCCTGCTGGGAGTGGCGATCGGCCTGGTCGTAACCCTGCTGCTGCTGGCCGGGATGCAGATCTTCGTGCCGCTGCAGTGGGACCGGTTCGGCCTCTGGCTGGTCGCGATCCTCGCCGGCGGCGGGGCGCTTGCGGCGGCCGGCGCGGCGCTGGGGGCGGCGGCCCGCGAGGTCCGCGCCGTCTCCCTGCTGGCCTTCATGGTCACCCTGCCGATCGCCTTCCTCTCCCTGGTCCCCTCGGGCGCGGTCGGCGGCGGTGTCTACGACGCGATCAAGGTCCTCACCGCCGTCTTCCCGTTCAAACCAACGCTGCAGGCGATCTCGGCGGCCCTCGACTCGGCCGGCTCGGGAATCGGCGGGCCGCTGGTCCACCTGGCAATCCTGATCGTCGCCTACGGGCTGCTCGCCCGCTTCGCGCTGCGGCGCTTCGCCGCGGTCTGAGTTGCCGCTTCCGACTTTGGACGCGCTATAGCGAGCTCGATGTCGGGTTCGCTACTCGGCCAGCGGGAGCGCGTTGCCGCGCAGGACGGCGGTGCGGGAGCGGGCCAGGCCGGGGTCGAGGCTGGACTCGACGAAGCGCTCGAGGTCGAGCTCCGGGGCGAGCAGGTGGCGAACCTGCTCCAGCACTTCGAGCTCCCCCATCGAGGGGAAGCGGCGCGGGTTGGCTTCGACCGCCGCCAGCGCGACCTCGGCGTCGTCGATGGCGAGGCAGCCGTGGCGGCTGACGAAGGCGTGCAGCCGGGCCGGCTCCTCGGTGCCGACTTCGCTGTGCAGGTCGTGGCCGGTCAGCTCGCGCAGCTCGTAGTTCGGCTCGGTCGCGCTCAGCACCCCGAGCTGCTCCTCGGTCGGGTAGGAGACGTGAACGGGGGCGTAGGTGCCTGGGCTGCGCTGCAGGGTCGAGGGCACCGCGCCGTAGGGCGAGATGTGGGCCGAGTAGACGACGTCGAAGTTGACCAGCTCGGCGTAGATCAGCGGCAGCGGCACGTCGGGCAGCGCCGCCAGCTTGCGGGCGAGCACCTCCGGGGAGGCGTTGGCGCCGTAGGCGAGCACCGCCGTGCGGCCATCGAGGTCGGGTTCACTGAGGCGCGGCAGCTCGACCGTGCGGCCGCCGGTCTGGACGAAGGAGTGCAGCGGCGCCTCGTAGGGGTAGCGCGCGGCGCGCGCCAAGATCGCATGCGGATGCTGCTCCTCGGCCACCTGGCGCAATCTCGCAGATAGGCTCGTCGCGCGATGCGCGTTCTCTTCATCGGCGACGTTGTTGGCGGCCCCGGCCGGCGCGGGCTGCGCGACGCGATGCCCGGGCTGCGCGAGCGCTACGCGCCCGACCTGACGATCGTCAACGGCGAGAACTCGGCCGGGGGCATCGGCATCACCGAGCGCACCGCCAACGACATCTTCGGCGCCGGCGCCGGCGTCATCACCAGCGGCAACCACGTCTACCGCCACCGCGAGGCCTACGAGTTCCTCGACCGCGAGCAGCGGGTGGTGCGGCCCGCCAACTACCCGGCGGGAAATCCCGGCCGTGGCCACACCGTCGTCGAGGCCGGCGGCATGCGGGTCGCGGTGATCAACCTCAGCGGCGCCGTCGGCCTGCGGGTGGCCCGCTCCCCGTTCGACACCGTCGACGGCATCCTCGAACGGCTCGAGGGAGACGCCGACGCAATTGTCGTCGACTTCCACGCCGAGGTGACCAGCGAGAAGGTCGCGATGGGCTGGCACCTCGACGGCCGCGTCGCCGCCGTCTTCGGAACCCACACCCACGTGCCGACCGCCGACGGGCGGGTGCTGCCGAAGGGGACCGCGTTCATCTGCGACGTCGGCATGACCGGCTCGCGCACCAGCGTCCTCGGGGTCAAACCGGAGCAAGCGCTGGCCTCGCTGATTACCCAGATGCCGACCCGCTTCGAGACCGCCGAGGAGGACATCTGGGTGATGGGAGCTCTGGTCGAGGTGAACGGGCGGGGCCTGGCGGATTCCTTCGAGCAGGTGATGGTGCCGGCCCCGCCCGCTTCCCCCTAGCTCGGCTCCCGCTCGAGCGAGGCCGCGACCTGACCGAGCAGGTCGAGCGCCTCCTGCATCCCCTGCTCCATCATCTCGGCGACCGTCGTTTCGCCGCGCCTGCCGGCCCACCATCGTTTGATCAGCTCCGGCGTCGTGTAGGCCCTGTAGACGAGGTGCCTGGGAGCGTCGAACTCCCGCACGACCAGGATCTGCTTCTCCCCCGGCAGCGTCACCACCGCCGTTCCGTTACGCGCCATCGCGATCTCCTTCGCTCTCTCGTTTGAGTTCCTGGACGCCGGCGTCGAGCTGATCGAGGCGCTCCTGCCAGAGCGCCTCGAAGTTGCTGACCCAGTCGTGGATCACCTTCAGCTCGCCGCCGTCGAGCCGGTACAGGCGTCGCCGCCCTTCTTGGCGCACCTGGACCAGGCCCACTTCGCGTAGCACCTTCAGGTGCTTGGACGCCTGCGGTTGGGCAATGCCGAGCACGGCGGCGAGTTCGTTGACGGAGCGCTCGCCGGCGGCGAGCACCTCGACGATCTGACGCCGACGGGGCTCGGCTACGGCGTTGAAGGCGTCGGTGGTGGTCGCTGCTCTTGCCACAGCCAGTAATATATTCCGTTATCGGAATATATCAAGCGGGAGCGGCGGGGCTCTCCTCCGCGCGCCGCGGCTCGGGCTCGGTCGCGACCGCGGCCAGCGCCACCAGCAGCAGCGGGTAGAACCAGTCGATGTAGAGGTAGAACCAGTGGTGCATGGTGATCTGCAGAGCGATCACCAGGGCGGCGCCGAGGGCGGCTACCTGGACCAGTGACTTGCGGCGGGGGCGAAAGGCGACGAACAGCGACAGAGCGGCGGTCGCGACGAGCGCCAGCGTGTGCAGCCATTCGAGCGACGGGACCTGTCCCCAGATCGAAAAGGGCGAATCGCGGCCAGACTGGAACTCGACACTACGTTCGTAGAAGGTCTTCAGCCCTGGATCGATCGCGGGCCAGAGCAGGGCGAGGAGCGAGAGCAGGGCGAAGCCGCCGGCGAACAGGAGCAGCGAGCGGCGCTTGGTTTCGTAGGTCAGCAGCAGCGGCGCCAGCACGGCCGGCGCGAGCTTGGCGAAGGTCGCCAGCGACGCCAGGGCGCCGCGGGCGAAGGGGCGGGCCAGCAGCAGCAGGATCGCGACCATCAGCATCGCCACCAGGGGGTCGTTGGTGTTGGACTCGAGGGCGAAGGCGGTGTAGGGGTAGGCGGCCCAGCCGAAGCCGAGGATCGCCCCGAGGCGGCGGCCCGCGGGTCCCGGTCGGATCCGGATCCCGAGCAGGATCAGGAAGCCGAAGGCGAGCAGGTCGAAGGTGAAGGCGGCGGCGTGGGCGGCCGGCAGGTCGTCCCAGGTTCCGCCCCAGGGCCAGATCAACTCGAAGGGGACGTAGGCGTAGTAGGTGACCGGGCCGTAGGTGTCGCCCTGGGAGACGTCGTCGGGGAAGTTGCCGTAGATCGGTTCGCCTTGGGTGATCCGGTCGGCACCGACCACGCTGGCGTAGCCGATGTCGGCGGCACCCGAGTCGGCCATGTTGAGGCCGGTGCGTACGCCCATTACGAACAGCGCCGCGACGAGGATGAAGGTGGTGCGCCAGACCGGCCGCAGTCCTTCGCCACGACCGCGAAACCCGATCCAGAGGGCGCGGCCGAGGAGATAGAGCAGGACCGGATACTGCAGCGGCACCGAGACGCCGATCTCGGCCCGGTTGAAGAAGAAGTGCGAGACGCCGAAGCCGAGCAGCACCAGCAGGTCGAGGTTGGCGATCCGCCAGAGGCGGCGCCAGTCGACCAGGCCGATCAGGAAGATCAGGCAGAGCGGGACGAAGACGTAAGGAGCGTTGAGCTTGTGGCCGAAGGCGCCCGAGTAGCCACGCGCCATCCTCCAGGCGACCTGGTCGCCGGTCCACGACTCGGTGACCTCGCCGCTCTTGGGATCGACGATCACCAGACTCACCTGCTTGTCGTCGGCGAAGTAGGCGACCTCCCACCTGTCGTCGTCGTTCATCTTCACGCTGGAGCTGAGCTCGCCGTTCTTCTGCTCTTGGTCGAGCACCTTCGGATCGCGGTCGGCGATCCGCGTCGCCTGCGGTCCACTGATCTTCTGTTCGGCGGCGTGGGCAGCGGTCGGCAACAGAAGCACCAACGCCACGGCGACGAGCGCGGCCCTCACAAGCCGAAGTGCTCCAGGACCACCGGGGCGACGTCGCGCAACGTCCACTGCTCCTTCTCGTCAGCCGACTCCGGCCCGCAACCGACGAACAGCAGCGGGCCGAGCGAGTCGCCGGCATGCAGGGCGCCGTGGCTGCCGCCGCCGGCATGGGTGACGCCACCCCAGTCGACTGCCTCGAAGCCGTCCTGCAGTGAGATGACGAAGTCGCCGGAGTGCGGCGCCGCCAGGGCCGAGAAGACCCGGGCCAGGGGATCGGGGTAGGTCTCGCTGCGGAGCCGCCCGTCCTCGACGCTTGCCTCCAGAACGCCGAGCTCGCCCTCCAGCTGCCAGCTGCCGCCGCGCAGGTCGGCGACGCCCTCGCCGGGACGGAAGCGCACCGACTCGCCAGCGCGCTCGACCACGGCCCACTCGCCGCCCGCGGCGGGCATCCCCGGCTCGTCGCGGCGCAGCGGCTTGCCGTCGGCTCCCTGCAACCAGCAGACCAGGTCGACCCCCTCGATCTCGGCCAACCGCGCGCCGACCGCCAGCGGGTCAGCTCGATCCCCGTCCCCTGGCAGTAGGTAGACGTGCGCCGCCCGGCCGGTCGGGCTGACCGCCAGCTGCGCCAGCTCGGGACGATCGTCGGAGGGCTGCAGGACCGACCACTCGTGGCCGAGCAGTTCGGCCAGCGGCAGGCCGCGGTGGACGTCGGTCTGCGCGTGGTCGGCGAGCAGGATCACCGCGTGGGCGTCGAGGAACTCCTCGACGCCGCCGCCCGCCTCGACCACCTGGGCGAATGCCTCGTCGGCCCTGGCGATCGACTCGACGCTGGCCTCGGGGCCGTTGCGGTGAGAGTAGTTGTCGTTGTCGGGCAGCGACAACAGGATGAAATCGCAGAGGTCCTCGCGGATCAGCTCGGCCACGCAGCAGGCGGCGTAGGGGTCGCGGTTGCCGGGGATCGAGGTCGACTTGCAGGGCACCTCGCGGCTGGCGTAGAGATCGCCGTAGAAGAGGTCGGCCGGTCCCCAGGTGTGGTGCTGGAACTTGAGTTTGCTGACGTCGACGGCGCGGCGCATCAGGCCGTCGAGCGAGACTTTGTGACGGTGGCGTCCCCGGTAGATCAGGAACGGGGTGCAGGCGGTGCGGGCCCCGGCGTCGTCGAGGCTCTCGAAGAGGGTCTCGATCTCCGGGCTGAGGTGGGCCAGGTTCATGTTGTAGACGAGGTCGTAGAGAGCGCGGAAGACACCGAAGGCTCGGGTCGCCTCCAGCGAGGAGCCGTACTCGACATAGCGCCGCTCGAGTCGGTGGTACCAGTTCATGCCGCTGATCCAGTGACGATCGGCGCCGACACCGGTGACCATCTCCGAGCAGGCGACCGGCGTCACCGAGGGGAAGCTCGAGACACAGTCGGGAACGAAGACGCCGCGCTCCAGCAGCGCCCCGAAGGTTGGCGCCCGCCCCTCCTCCACCGCCCGCAGCAGCATGTCCGTGCGCAGCGAGTCGACGTAGGTGAGGACCAGCTTCTTGGTCGCCGGCATGGCCCGAATCATGCTCGACCGGGGCGGTCGGCCGCTCGGGGCGACCTAGCGCAGGACGCGGAGGCCGGCGTGCTTGCGCTGGGCGCGGCGGTGGCGGGAGATACCTAGCCAGAGCAAGGCGACGATGACGAGGATCACCAGGACCGGCACCAGCAGCGAGACCGCGACGACGATCAGC
>JAENWU010000131.1 GCA_016649905.1 Thermoleophilia bacterium | reverse complement strand
GGCCGCGGCCGCAAGCGCGGCCAGCGCGGTGGTGACGCCGCGGCGCGCGATCGGAGCGACGATCTTCGCCGCCGGACTCTGCCTCGCCGTCTCGCAGTTCCTCGACTACCGCGGGGTCGAGATCGGCCAGCCGGGCTACGCGGGTCTTGCCGACGTCGCCAAGCCGCCGGCGGTGGACGTGAAGACCGCCGGCGAGGCGCACGCCTACTTGTTACTGCCGCTGGGCGCGATCGCCGCCTTCCTCGGTCTCGCCTGCAGCCGCCGCGAGAGCCCCCGCCTCAGTCTCGCCGTGGTCGCGATCGGCCTGCTCTCGGTGGCGGTGATCCTGCTCGTCGATCGTCCGGCCGGGCTCGATCCGGGCGTCGAGACCTCGCGCTTCGCCGGTGCCTCAGCGGTGCTCGACGACGGCTTCTACGCAGAGCTGGCAGCGGCCGGAGGGCTAGTCATTGCCGGACTGCTCTACTATGCGCGGCCGTGCCGAATACGAATCAGCTCGTCAGGAAGGGCCGCAAGCGCCCGAAGAAGAAGACCACGACGCCCGGACTCAAGTCGGGCAACGGTCGCAAGAAGGGCGTAGCCGCCCCGCAGCGACGTGGCGTCTGCACCCGCGTGGCGACGGTCACCCCGAAGAAGCCGAACTCGGCGCTGCGCAAGATCGCCCGTGTGCGGCTGACCAACGGGATGGAGGTCACCACCTACATCCCCGGCGAGGGACACAACCTTCAGGAGCACTCCGTGGTGCTGATCAGGGGTGGTCGCGTCAAGGACCTGCCGGGAGTCCGGTACAAGGTCGTGCGCGGCACCCTCGACGCCGCCGGTGTCTCCGACCGCAAGCAGGCGCGCTCGCGCTACGGGGTCAAGGCCTCCTAATGCCGCGCCGCTCCGCAGCCACGATCCGGCCGGTCGAGCCTGACGCCAGGCACCGCAACCGCCTCGTCCAGCAACTGATCAACAAGGTGATGAGCGACGGCAAGAAGTCCCTTGCCGAGCGGATTGTCTACGACGCCCTCGCAATCGTCGCCGAGCGCAACAGCGAGGACCCCGTCGAGACCCTGGAGGCGGCGGTCAAAGCCCTTACGCCGGTGCTCGAGGTTCGCTCCCGTCGTGTCGGTGGCGCGACCTACCAGGTTCCGGTCGAGGTCCCAGCCCGCCGCGCCCGCACCCTCGCGGTCCGCTGGCTGGTCCAGTTCGCCCGCGCCCGCCGTGAGTACTCGATGGCCGAGCGTCTCGCCAGCGAGATCCTCGACGCGACGCAGCAGCAGGGCAGCGCCTGGAAGCGGAAGGACGACATTTACCGCATGGCCCAGGCAAACAAAGCATTCGCCCATTACCGCTGGTAGAGGGCGTGGGGAAGCGCCTGGCGGCGTCCTCAGTCGTTCGGGTCGGGTCACGCACTGGAGTGCGCTCCCCTTCCCTCACTCCCTGCGTCCTTGCCAGCCACTCCCCCACGCCCTCTAGGGCTAGCCTCAGGGCATGAGTTCGCAGAGGCCGATCCTCGCGGTTGACGTCGACGGAGTTATCTCGCTGTTCGGCTTCGACGAGACGCCGGAGGAAAGCCGGATCGAGATGGTCGACGGGATGATGCACTGCATCTCGTTGGCGACCGGCAGGCGACTGCTGCGGCTCGCCGAGCATTTCGACCTGGTCTGGGCGAGCGGCTGGGAGGACAAAGCCAACTTCTACTTGCCGCGGCTGCTGGGCGTGCCGGAGCTGCCGCACCTGACCTTCGACGGCGCCGCCCGCTTCGGCTCGGCCCACTGGAAGCTGGGCCCGCTCGACGAGTACGGCAGGGGCCGGGCGCTGGCCTGGATCGACGACAACTTCGACGAGAGCTGTTACCGCTGGGCGCAGGAGCGGCCGGAACCGACCCTGCTGGTGGCGACCGAGCCGGCGCTTGGGCTGGGCGAGGTCGAGACCGAGGCCCTGGCCGGGTGGGCGCGCAGCCTCGAGCGCGAAAGCGCAGAGGACTGAATCTCTACACTGAGCGGCGGTGACTGGGTTCTGGCCGATTTTCTTCCTCCTGGTTGTCCTCAAGATCCCGGTCTTGGGGTCGATCTGGCTCGTCTGGTGGGCGAGCAAGGAACCCGAGCCCGAAACCGCTGACGACTCCGCTGGCGGCTTCCAGCGCCGCCAGCCACGGCCGAAGCTGCCGCGTGGACCGCGCCGCGGGCCGCATGGTGGCGGCGCCGCCGTTCCGCTGCCAGCCTGCCCGCCGGGCGGGCGCACCCGCGACGTCAAACCCGCTGCACAGCCTGCTTTCGCTCGCGCTGGATCTCACGCAGGTAGGGATGAAAATCGACCTGGATCGTGTGACGTTTAGAGGCGACGTAGCGCTTTCGCATCCGCCGTTCGCTCTCCGTCACCGCCTTTTTCATCTCCATCGCCGCCGGTAGCGAGCCGCGGCCCTCGAGCAGGTCGGCGACCCACTCCGACTGCGCCTCGGCGATCGGCATGATCGCGCCGAGCGGCTGGATCAGGCCGACGAAGTAAAGGCTCGGATGCTCGATCGAGACCACGCGACGGTACAGCGGCAGCCTGTTGTCGCGCGCGGCGAGGAACTCCGGGTCGAAAAACGGGAAGGTGATTTTGTAGCCGGTGCAGTAGACGACGAGGTCGATCTCCTCCTCGCTGCCATCGGCGAAGCGGACGGTCTTGCCGCCGCCGAAGCGGTCGATGTTGGGCTTGACCGTGATGTCGCCGTGGCCGAGGCGCGAGAGCAGCTCGGCCGAGATCGTCGGATGGGCCTCGAGCAGCTTGTGGTCGGGCTGCGGCAGACCGTAGGCGGTCATCTCGCCGGCGGTGAGCCCGACCATCCGCGAGATGAAGAAGCGCTGGACCGGTAGCGGTAGCCGCGTCAGCCAGGCCGAGGCGGACTCGTCGGTCGGCTTGCCGTTCATGTACTTCGGCAGCACGTAGGCGCCGCGGCGCATCGCCAGGAAGGTCTGCTCGCCGATCCGGGATGACTCGACGGCGATGTCGGTCGCCGAGTTGCCAATCCCCAGGACCAGGACCCGCTTGCCACGCAGAACCTCCGGCTCGCGGTAGTCGTGGACGTGGATCTGCTCGCCCTCGAACTGCTCGGAGCCGGGGAAGGCCGGCTCGGGCCAGCGAGCGTCCCAGTGATGGCCGTTGGCGACCATCACCGCGCGGTAGCGGCGGCTCTCGCGGGCACCTTCGACATCCTCGACGGTCACCTCCCACTCGCCGTCGACCGGCTCCACGGCGACGACCTCGGTACGGAAGGCGATCTTGTCGCGAAAGTCGAAGTGATCGACGTAGTCGTCGAAGTAGGCGGCGATCTGGAAGTGGTTGGGGTAATCGGGATAGCTGTCGGGCATCGGGTAGGTCCGATACGCCATCAGTCCCCGCGAGGTGTTGATGTGCAGCGAGCGATAGGCGGACGACATCCCGTTGTCGTTTTCGTAGCGCCAGTTGCCGCCGACGCCGGAGCCCTTCTCGAAGCAGTCGAAGGGGATGCCGCGGGCGTTGAGAACCTGGCAAGAAGCGATCCCGGAGCTGCCGGCCCCGATCACGCAAACTCTGTCCGAGCTGGGCATGGGAGGAATCTATAGGACCTGGCTGCGTGGCCAGGGCGGGTCGAGGCACTCCTGCTCCGACGGGAGGAATGGGGTGTGCCCGGAGAGCGCGGCGTCCTGCTTTTTGCAGTGCTCCGTCGGCGAGAGATTGCGCTCTTAGAGGCAAAAAGCCCAGCAAACGGAGGGCGCACCCCATTCCTCCCGCCCATGCATCAGGGGTGAAGAGAACCACCCCTGGGGTCCGTAGAGAGGACGGGCGATCGGCCTGAAGCTGGATCCATCGGAATCACAACCAACGAAAGGAACCTCCGATGACCAGCAAGACCCGTTCATTCCGTCCCTCGCCCGCGATGATCATCAGCTGCGTGGCGATGTTCATGGCCCTGACCGGCAGCGCCTTCGCCGTCGGCATCGCCAAGAACTCCGTCCGCTCGGCGCAGATCGTCGACGGCACGGTCCGCACGATTGACGTTCGCGACAACGCAGTCAACGCCGCCAAAATCGCCACCGACGCCGTCGGCACCGACGAGATCGCCGAAAACGCCGTCGCCTCGCCCGAGGTGGCCCAGGACTCGCTGACCAACCAGGACCTCGGCGCCGCGTCCGTGACCTCCTCTGAGGTTGCCGACGGGTCGCTCGGATCGGCCGACATCGCCGATCAGTCCCTGACCGCCAACGACCTCGCCGCTGACTCGGTCGGCCCGAGCGAGTTGCAGGCCGACTCGGTCCGCTCGGCCGAGCTCGCCACGATCGTCCAGGTGGCGAGCAGCGCCCCGATCAAAGGCGGCGACAACGCCAGCGCCAGCATCACCTGCCCGGCTGGGACCACCGTGATCAGCGGCGGCGGAAGCTCCGGCTTCTACCAGGTCCACCTGGCCTCGTCCTACCGCAGCGGCAACGGCTGGCGGATCGACGCCCGCAGCGCCGCCGTCGGCGACACCACCATCACCGCCTACGCCTACTGCCTCGCCGCCTAGCCCGCGACGACATAGCGAAGAGCAAAGAGGCCGGGGCTGAAAAAAGCCCCGGCCTCTTTTTGCATGCAAACACAGCGCCTCCGAACCCTCGGCTCTTCCCGCGCCAATCGATTCGGTCCCGGAGGCGCCGGAACCGGGATGCGCGAGGAGGGGCGGGTGCCCCTCCTCACCCACTCAGCCTTTCGGCTCCTCCGTAGTCGACTCGATCTCCTGCGCGAGCTCCTCGAGCTCCTCCGCAAAGGACAGCCCGAACCCCTCGACCGGAGTCTCGACGCCGTCGACGCCGAGCTCCGCGGCCAGCTCGTCTTCTTCGAGCAGGTCCTCGTCGCTGGGCGGTTCGACCGCCACCGCCGGCTCGATCGCAACCGTGCGGTAGTGCTTGAGGCCGGTCGCGGCCGGGATCAGCTTGCCGATGATCACGTTCTCCTTCAGACCGACGAGCCTGTCCCGTTTGCCCTCGAGGGCAGCGTCGGTAAGCACCTTGGTCGTCTCCTGGAAGGAGGCGGCGGAGAGGAAGGACTCGGTGGCCAGCGAGGCCTTGGTGATCCCGAGGATGACCTCCTCGCCTTTGGCCGGGGTCCCCCCTTCTTCCTTCGTCTTCTTGTTCAGTCGTTTGAGGCTGCCGCGATCCTCGAGCTGGCCCGGCAGGAGGCTGGTCGAGCCCTTGGACTCGATCCGCACCTTCTTCAGCATCTGCCGCGCGATCAACTCGATGTGCTTGTCGTTGATGTCGACGCCCTGGGCCCGGTAGACCTTCTGCACCTCGGCCACGAGGTAGAGCTCGACGTCGGTTCGACCGCGAATCGCCAACAGGTCGGCCGGGTAGAGCGAGCCCTCGTTGAGCTGCTGGCCGGCCTCGACTTTCTCGCCGTCGGCGACGTGCAACCGGGTCCGCAGCGGGAAGCTGTAGGAGTGCTCCTCGCCGCTGGACTCGGTGACGTTGATTTTCAGCGCTTTGTCGGTTTCGTCGACCGAGACCTTGCCCGCGGCCTCCGCCATCTGCGCCAGACCCTTCGGTTTACGCGCCTCGAAGAGCTCGACGATGCGCGGCAGGCCCTGGGTGATGTCCTGGCCCGCGACGCCACCGGTGTGGAAGGTACGCATGGTCAGCTGCGTCCCCGGCTCACCGATCGACTGGGCGGCGATGATCCCCACCGCGTCGCCGATGTTGACCGTGAACCCGGTCGCCGGCGCAACCCCGTAACAGGAGCGGCACACGCCCGACTCGGCCTCGCACTTGAGCGTCGAGCGGACCGGAACCATGGTCTCGTCCTCCTCGAAGGCCTCGGCGATAGCTTCGACGTCGACGAGGGTGATCTCCTGGTTGCGCTTGAGCAGGTCGCGACCGCGTTTGGTTTCGAGCTTTTTAGCCGACAAGCGCCCGATCAGGTTCTCGTTGAGAGTGCCGTCGTCCTTGCGCAGGGCCATCTCGATGTGGTCTTTGGTTTTGCAGTCCTCCTGACGCACGATCACGTCCTGGGCGACGTCGACCAGGCGGCGCGTGAGGTAGCCGGAGTCGGCCGTCCGCAGCGCCGTGTCGGCGAGGCCCTTTCGGGCACCGTGGGTGGAGATGAAGTACTCCAGAACCGAGAGGCCCTCCATGAAGTTGGCCTTGATCGGCCGCTCGATGATCTCCCCTTTCGGGTTGGCCATCAGACCGCGCATCCCGGCCAGCTGGCGGATCTGTTTGAACGATCCGCGCGCTCCCGAGTTGGCCATCATGAAGATGGGGTTGAGCTCGTCGAGGTTGTCCTCCATCGCCTGGGCGACCTCGTCGGTGGCCCGGTTCCAGTGCGCGGTGACGGCCTCGTGCCGCTCCTCGGCGGTGATGTAGCCGTCGTCGTACTGGCCCTGGATCGCTTCGGTCTCCTTCTCGTAGCGCTCGAGGATTTCCGGCTTCTCCGGCGGCGAGACCACGTTGTTCTTGGCGACCGTGATGCCGGCCTGGCTCGCGTAGTGGAAGCCGAGATCCTTGAAGGCGTCGAGCACCTGCGAGACCGCCGGCGCACCGTAGGCCTCGACCAGGTCAGACACCATCTTGTTGACGTCCTTCTTCTTCAGCGAGAAGTTGACGAACTCGAACTGCTCCGGATCGAAATCATCTTCGAGAGCTTCGGCGAGGGCACGCTCGATCTGCTCGTTGAAGATGATCCGCCCGACCGTGGTCAGGAAGTGGCCGCGACCGGCACGCCGGTACTCAGCCTGGTCGTGCAGCTTGCAGCCGCCGTTCTCGTAGACGAGCTCGGCCTCCTGCGAGGAACGGAACACCTTGACTTTGGGCCCCGAGCCGTTGGCGCCCTTGCCTGCCTTGAGACCCTCGTCGATCTTCGCCAGCTCATCCTGGTCGGGACCGTAGGTCAGGTAGTAGATACCGAGGACCATGTCCTGGGTCGGGGTCGCCAGCGGCGCCCCGTGGGCGGGCGAGAGGATGTTGTTGGCCGACAGCATCAGGATCCGCGCCTCGGCCTGAGCCTCGGCGGAGAGCGGCACGTGGACCGCCATCTGATCGCCGTCGAAGTCGGCGTTGAAGGCGTGGCAGACCAGCGGGTGGACCTGGATCGCCTTGCCCTCGACCAGAATCGGTTCGAAGGCCTGGATGCCGAGACGGTGCAGGGTCGGTGCCCGGTTGAGCAGCACCGGGTGCCCGTGGATGACTTCCTCGAGCACGTCCCAGACCTCCGGGATCATCGACTCGACCATCTTCTTCGCCGCCTTGATGTTCTGCACGGCTTTGCGCTCGACGAGCTGAGCCATGATGAATGGCTTGAAGAGCTCGAGCGCCATCAGCTTCGGCAGGCCGCACTGGTGCAGGCGCAGGTTCGGCCCGGAAACGATCACCGAACGGCCTGAGTAGTCGACGCGCTTGCCGAGCAGGTTCTGACGGAAG
>JAENWU010000209.1 GCA_016649905.1 Thermoleophilia bacterium | reverse complement strand
GATGAAGAAGAGCACGTAGATCCGTCTCAGGGCAACGGTGTCGACGGTGAAGAAGTCGCAGGCGATCATGCTCTGCGCCTGGTGGCGGATGAACTCACGCCAGGAGAGGCCACCACGTTTTCCGGCTGGGCCGAGCCCGGACTCGATGAGGAGCTTGCGGACGCTGGTAGTCGAGACGGAGAACCCAAGGCCAGCCAGCTCGCCGGTGATCCGCCGGTAACCCCAGCGCGCATTCTCGCGCGCCAGCCGCAGGACGAGCGCGCGGACCTCGGCACTGATTCGCGGACGACCGGGTCTCCGGTGCGGGTAGCTCCAACGGCGAGCCACCAGCCGACGGTGCCAAAGAAGCAGAGTCTCGGGCGTCACGAAGAACGATGGCCAGCGCCATCGAGGCAGCAGGCGACTGGCCGCGGCCAGGAAGACGCGGTCGGCTGGTCGCAGGGACGGCCTTGAGACCTGGCGACGGAGGATGGTCAGCTCGTGGCGAAGCACGACGATCTCAAGCTCCTTGAACTGAGAGGAGCGTGGGCGGAGCGCTACCAGCTCGATCAGCCTGCGCAGCGCGAGATACAGGAACGAAATAAGCAAAGGCGGCTCCCTTCGGCTCGATGACGGGCGCGCCACTCTAGGCAGAGAGACGACTCGAGGTCTCTGTGGGCGCAGCCGATCGGGTTTGCGCACCCCACACGGTCGGAATCGTCTGGATGATCGCCGCCTTCAGGCTGGCCCGGCCAGGCTCGTGGTGGGCGCGCCGGTTCTACGGCCGGAGAAGCTGGCCCGAGCACAACGGCGCTATGGGCGGCTTACTCGGCCGTGAAGGCGGAGTACTGCTTGAACTGTGAGTAGTGGCCCGCGAGGTTGCAGAGCAGGATGTACTTCCCGGCCTTGAGGTCCACCGTCAGTTCCGCACCCCAGCCTTCCGCGCGGATGCGGTGATCTGCATCGCCGGGCTTCTTGTCCGAGGGCACGATCGGCGGCGTCGCGTATGGCGCCTCCCCGACGATGTCGTCCTCCACGAGGTCGGCCTCGTCTTCCTCGTTGACCGGAAGCGCGCCAGCAGGGGCGCCGTCGACATTGGAGTAGACGATGAACTCGTGATAGAGCTTGCCGACGTTGGTGACGGCGAATGTGACCGTGCCGGCATCGACCGTCGCTTGATCGGGTTTGACGAAATAGGTCGAGCCCGACTCACCCAGTTCCACGTTGACGACGTGGCCCTTGTCCTGGGCGGTCGTCGATGTGCCATCAGCGGCCGGGGCGGTCTCGGTGACGGTCTCCGTGCCACCTCCGCACGCGGCCACGCCGAACGGCAGCATGACGACCAAGAGCACAAAAAGCATCCGGACTGGATTCACAATGGCCTCCCAAACTAATTCGAGGCTTTCCGGCGATCTTGGTTGAGCGCAGCACGATCGCTAGCTAGACACTCAACCTATCAGGGGGCGCAGGATGGTCACGTCGGTAGAAGTGGTGTAACTGGCACGTAGGGGTCGGAACGAAGTTCCGGCCACCGCGGGCCCCAGACTCGTCGGTTGACCTGCAAGTCAACGACGAAAGGAAGCACCACGATGGCCGAGAGCCAGAGAATGACGACCCCTGAGGTCGTCGCCAAGACCCTGATCACCGAGCACGCTGACTTCCTGCGTGAGGCGGTGGCGGCGGTCGCCGCCCAGCTGATGGAGGCCGAGATAGCCGGCGAGATCGGCGCCTCCCGAGGAGAGCGGAGCTCCGAGCGCTCCACGCACCGAAACGGCTACCGGGAGCGCCTCTGGGAGACCCGGGTCGGGGAGATCGAGCTGGCGGTGCCGCGCAAGCGCAGCGCCGAGGCCTACTTCCCCTCCTTCCTGGAGCCGCGGCGCCCCTGCGAGCAGGCGATCGTCAGCGTCGTCATGGAGGCCTACGTCAACGGGGTCTCGACCCGCAAGGTCGACCGCCTGGTCGAGCAGCTGGGGATCTCAGGAATGAGCAAGGACCGGGTCTCGGCCCTCTGTCGAGACCTCGACGAGCGGGCTTGCCTTTTACCGCTTCCCGGCGCCGCATTGGCCCAAGCTGCGCTCGACCAACCCGCTGGAGCGGGTCAACCGCGAGGTCGGGCGCCGAAGTGACGTC
>JAENWU010000203.1 GCA_016649905.1 Thermoleophilia bacterium | reverse complement strand
GGGCCGCCTGCGCGGCCCCGGCGCCGCCGAGGTCGGTAAGGCGGCGCTGGCCCGGCGCCTGCTCGCCGGCTCCCTCGACCGCGCCGTCGACGTCGCCGCGACCCTGGAGCTGCGCGGCTACAGCCTCGAAAGCGCCCACCGGAGCCGCCGACGACTCTCGATTGGCCATTCCTATACGCCAGGGCGTGTACAAGAGGCCAATCGATCGCGCTACGACCGGCGCTTCTACCTGGCGGGGGCGCTGATCCTGGCCGCGGCGATCGCCGGCAAGGCTCTCGGCGCCGACGAGTTCCACACCTACCCACGGATCGAGTTGGCTTTGGGACCAGCCGCGATCGCGCTTTCGGTGCTGCTCGTCTGCAGTGGCTTCCTACCCCTGCGCCGTAAGCGGCGGCGGCCGCAACGCCAGGCGACATCCCTGGAGGCGGGTCGTGTCTGAGCTGGCGATCCGCCGTGGCGCCGCCCCGGCCCTCGCGGTCGAGGACCTCACCTATTCCTACCCGGTGGCGACCCGGCCGGCGCTCTCCGGGGTCTCGCTCGCCGTCGCTCCCGGCGAGTTCGTCCTTCTCGCGGGCCGCTCGGCATCCGGCAAGTCGACCCTGCTCAAAGCCGCCTGCGGCCTGGTCCCACACTTCCACGGCGGCGAGATCGAAGGCGCGGTCTCGGTCGCCGGCATGGACGCAATCGAAACCGGCCCCGGCGAGCTGGCCGCCGCCGTCGGCTACGTCTCCCAGGATCCCGAGACCCAGGTGGTGTCCACGACCGTCGCGGCGGAGATCGAGCTTCCCCTGGAGCTGCGCGGTGACCTGCCAGCCGACCGCGCTCGCGCAGTCGAGGAGGTGGCGCTCGCGCTCGCGATCCCTCACTTGCTGGGGAGGACCGTCGACACGCTCTCCGGTGGTGAGCTGCAGCGAGTCGCGCTGGCGGCAGCGCTCGTTACTCGGCCCTCGCTTGTCCTGTTGGACGAGCCCACCTCCCAGCTCGACCCGGTTGCCGGCGACGAGCTGATCTGGCTGCTGCGTCGCCTCAACGAGGAGTGGGGCGTCGCCGTTCTGCTGGCCGAACACCGCCTGGAGCGCTGCCTGGTCGCCGCCGACCGCGTTGTCGCCATGGCAGCGAGCGCGGTTGCCTTCGACGGCACCCCAGTCGACTTTCTCGCCTGGTCCCAGATCTCCGATCCCGCCCTGGAGACCCCCGCCGCCCGCCTCTTCTCCTTGTCAGGGATCGAGCCTCTGCCAGTAGGCGTCCGCGCCGCGCGCAAGACGCTCGAATCGCGTGCGCTCGAGCCCCGGGATCCAGCACCCTCCACCCAGCAAGTAGAGGGTGGGGGGCCGGATGTTCGCCCCTCGGCCACGACCGTCTTCTCCGCAAGAGCGTTGTGGGTCGAGCTGGAACAGGGCGAGCAACTGCACGACGTGCTCAAGGGCATCGACCTGATCGTTCGCGGTGGCGAACGTGTCGCCCTCATGGGCCGCAATGGCGCCGGCAAGAGCACGCTTCTGAAGACTGCCGCCGGGCTGATCGACCCGGTCGCCGGCAAGATCGCCGCCCCCGAGGGCATCGCGCTGCTGACCCAGAACCCTGGCGATTACCTGGTCCGCGAGCGCGTAGGCGATGAGCTTCCGGGAGATGTAGGCGCCGTGGCTCTGCGTGTGGTCGGCCTCGAGCACGCCGTCGACGCCGACCCGCGCGATCTCTCCGGCGGCGAGCGCCAGCGCCTTGCTCTGGCGATCGCCCTGGCCGGCCGCATGGACGGTGAGCAGTTACCCGGCCTGGTCGCACTCGACGAGCCCACTCGCGGCATGGACCGCGCCCGCAAGGACGACCTCGTCGACCTGATCGACGGCCTCGCCTCCCGCGGCGCCGGCGTTGTCGTCGCCACCCACGACGTCGAGTTCGCGGCCGCCTTCGCCGAGCGCGTCGTCCTGCTCGGCGACGGCGTCGTGATCGCCGACGGCGCTGCCGCCGACATCCTCTCCGGTGGTTGGTACTTCGCGACCGAGGTCGCCCGCGTCCTCGACCTTCCCGGCGTCGTCACTCCTGAGCAGGGCGCGGCGGTCCTGCGGGCCGCCGCGGAGGGGTCGGGATGAGCTGGGAGCTGGTCAGCTTCCTGATCCTCGGCGCCGTCCTGCTCGGCGGCTTCGCCTGGTATGAGCGCTCGCGGCCCCCCGCCCAGGTCGTCGCCCTGGTCGCCGCCCTGGCGGCGCTGGCGATTGCCGGCCGGATCGCCTTCGCCGCCTTCCCCAACGTCAAGCCGACCACCGACATCGTCATCTTCGCCGGCTACGCGCTGGGCCCGGCGCCGGGATTCGCGGTCGGCGCCCTCGCCGCGCTGGTCTCCAACTTCTGGTTCGGGCAGGGCCCGTGGACGCCGTGGCAGATGGCGGGCTGGGGGCTTTGCGGCGTGCTCGGCGCGGCGCTGGCCCTGGG
>JAENWU010000207.1 GCA_016649905.1 Thermoleophilia bacterium | reverse complement strand
TGCCGCGGCCGCTGGCGTCGGCGTAACCGCTCCATCCGCCCACCGCCCAGCCGGCTCCCGACGGGCTCAGCTGGAAGGCGAGGACGGGGTCCGACTTCAGCGGCCGGTCGGCGCCGGAGCCGGCGAAGCTGGTCCGCTGCTCGTCCCGCCAGCCGTTCGCCGTCTCGCGCAGGACGTAGCCGTCGCCGGGGAGGGCGAACGGCGGCAGAATCGGCGGCGGCTGGGTCGGGTCGGGGACCGGCACGTCGTCGGCCGGCGGGAAGGAAAGTTGCGGGATCACCGAGACGACCGCCTGCACGCCCGAATCGGCGCGCACAGCTGCGGCGGCGATCGCGGTCGAGCCGGGAATCGGTTGCTTCGAGAAGCGCCAGGGAGAGCCGGGGCCGCCGTCGCGCTCGATCACGATGTCGCGCCCGGCCGCCACCGCACCGCCGTCGGGCAGACCGGCGACCGCGTAGATGTAGGGCTGGCCGCCGGGGGCGCTGTGCAGCAGAGCGCTGGCGGCGGCGTCGGCGTGCCAGCCGCCGCCGTCTGCGACCAGCAGCTCGTCGCCGGCGGCGACGAGCGCCTCGCTGCCGGCGAAGGCGATCGAGGTGAAGCTTCTGCTGGCGAAGCCGGCCGGTAGCGGATCCTGTTCCCAGCTCTTGCCGTAGCGCAGCAGGACGCCATCCTTGCCGACCGCGAAGCCGCGGTCGGGGTTGGCCGGATCGAAGGCGACCCCGGTCAGGTTGCCCTCGAAGCCGATCGGCACGCCCGGGTCGGCGATCCAGAGACCGTCGTTGGCGTTCCACTGCCACATCGCGCCGAGGTCGCCGACCGCGTAGGCGCGCCCCGGTTCGGGCCAGGCGACACCGCGCAGGACCGGCTTGCGCACAGCGCCGCTGGAGCTGAGCAGGAACTCGCGGCGCCAGCCCACGCCCGGCGTGTAGCGGGCGACCCCGCCGTCGACGCCGACCGCGAGCGCCGGCGAGGAGGGCGCCCCGGTGGCGGTGCCCGGACCGGTCGTCGCCGCGGTCAGCGGCGCCCGCAAAGAGACCGGCCATGGGTGCAGGTTGTCGGGCGCGGTCTTGGTGGAGATCTCGACCGGACCGTCGAGCCAGCCGCTGTCGTCGTCGTAGAAGGCGCCGCCGGCGCGGAAGTTGCCGCCGCCGGGCATCCGCACGAAGGCGGTGCCGTCTAGGTGCAGGTAGGTGCCACGGTTGGATTCCTCGCCGCCGCCGACGTCGAGCGGGTTGGTGATGATCCTGCCGCCGAAGCCGGCGCCGGGCCAGGCGAAGCTGCGGTAGCCGATCTGGCGCGAGAGCTTCACCCCCAGCGGGTTGCCGCAGACCGTCGGCGCGTCGCACCAGGAGCCGCTGACGGCGCCGGCGCCGATCGCGTAGTAGATCGTGAGGTCGCGGCGGCTGACCCCTGCGATCGTCGCGTTGAGGTCGACCCAGACACCGTCCGCGGTCACCGTCAGCGGTTGGGCGGCACCGCCGATCGGCCGCAGCCCGGTGATCCCCAGCGCCAGCGTGTCGCCGTCGCTGAACTGGGCCGCGCCGAGGCCGCGCTCGACCCAGAGCGGCCCGTCCGGCGTCGTCGTGCGCTGCAGGAGGACAAAGGAGCGCCCCAGCGCCGGGTCCGCTTCGGCGATCGCCCAGGCGTTGCCGAGGCCGGTGGCGTCGATCGCGAGGATGTGGAAGAGGTCCTCGGAGCCGGCCGGCACTTTGACCGCCTCGCGGCTCCATTCGCTGCCGTCGTAGTGGATCACGCCATCCGCCACCGAGCGCCCGATCGGTGCGAACAGGAGGCCCGTGTGGCCGCCTTCGTCGAAGGCCGCGTTGGCGATCTGGCCGGCACCGAGTTCTCCCGCCAGCGACTCCGCCGGCCGTTCGCCTTCGGCCGGCAGCAGGACCGAGGCCGGCGGCGGCGCCAACGCTTTCCAGGGGCCGGCGGGGTCGTGGTCGAGGACGACGACCTGGCTGGCCACGGGACGGGTCGCGTCGCGGCCGACGAGGACGCCGCCGCCCTCGCGGGTGATCCGCGCCGAGAGCCGGTTGGGGCTCGGGCCCCGATAGGGGTTGCCGGAGGCGTCGACCGGCGTTTCGTAAACCTGCCAGCCGCTGGCCTCGGTGTAGCGCAGAAAGGCGAGCTGGGGACGCGGGTTTCCCGCTTCCAGCGGCGGGCCGAAGGCCAGTGAGCGGTTGCCCACCGCGGCCGCGCCTACCGCCAGCGGCAGCTGCCGGTAGCCCCAGGCCTCGGCCGTCGCGGCGGCCGGGGCGG
>JAENWU010000108.1 GCA_016649905.1 Thermoleophilia bacterium | reverse complement strand
GTGATCGCGGTGCCGGACTCCGGCAACCCGGCAGCGGCCGGTTTCTCGCGCGCCTCGGGGATTCCCAAGGACGACGGCCTGATCAAGAACCGCTACGTGCAGCGCACCTTCATCCAGCCCGGCCAGGAGCTGCGCAAGCACGGCCTGCGGCTGAAGTTCAACCCGCTGCCGGAGATCGTCGCCGGCCAGCGGATCGTCGTCGTCGACGACTCGATCGTGCGCGGCAACACGACCCGGCAGATTGTCGGCATGCTGCGCGACGCCGGCGCCGCCGAGGTGCACCTGCGGATCTCAGCGCCGCCGATCCGCAACCCCTGCCACTACGGCGTCGACATGTCGACCCGCGAGGAGATGATCGCCCACAACCGCTCCGTCCAGGAGATCGCCGACGAGCTCGATGCCGACTCGCTCGCCTACCTCTCGATGAACGGCGTCTACGAGGCGATCGGCGGCGGTCCCGAGGACCACTGCGACGCCTGTTTCAGCGGCCACTACCCGCTCGGCGACCCGGATGATGCCAACGGCAAGTTCGCCCTCGAGGACATCGCGGTCCTCCCCGCTTCAGGTTGACCGTGGCGCTTCGATCAACCTGAAAACGAATTTCAGAATCGTCGTCCTCGCCTCGGGCAGCGGCACCAACCTGCAGGCGATCCTCGACCAGCTGCATGGGCACAAGGGGATCGAGGTCGCAGGAGTCGGCTCCGACAAGCCCGGAGCCGGGGCGTTGGTGCGTGCCGTCGCCGCCGGCGTTGACACGGCGGTCTTCCCCGCCGACGCCTACGAGGACCGGATCGGCCGCGACGCGGCGATGGCGGACTGGGTCGAATCCCGTCACGCCGACCTGGTGGTCCTCGCCGGCTACATGCAGCTGCTGAGCGAACCGTTCATCGCCCGCTTCCGCGGACGCGTGGTCAACATCCACCCGGCGCTGCTGCCCGCCTTTCCCGGCCTCGACGCGATCGGCCAGGCGCTGGCCGCCGGGGTCGAGGAGACCGGCGTCACCGTGCACTTAGTCGACGAGGGAGTCGACACCGGGCCGACGATCGCCCAGCGGCGGGTGCCGGTGCCGCCGAGCCGCGTTCGGGCCGAGCTGGAGACGACGATCCACGCGGTCGAGCACCAGCTCTACCCGGAGGCGATCCGCATGATCGCGGAGGGCCGGGTTAGGATCGACGGCGGCGGCTCGCGGGTCGTCCTGATCGATGACTGAGGCAAGGGAAGATACTGGCAGCGAGACCGTCGAGGACGGCGCGATCCGCGTGCGCCGGGCCCTGATCTCCGTCTCCGATAAGACCGGCGTCGCCGACTTCGCCAAGAGCCTTACCGCGCTCGGGGTCGAGATCCTCTCCACCGGCGGCACCGCCAGCGCCCTGCGCGAGGCGGGGATCGAGGTCACCGACGTCTCCGAGTTCACCGGCCAGGCGGAGATCCTCGACGGGCGCGTGAAGACGCTGCACCCACGACTGCACGCGGCGCTGCTGGCGCGGCGCGAGGACCCCGACCACATGGCGACGCTGGAGCGCGAGGGGATCGAGCCGATCGACGTCGTCTGCGTCAACCTCTACCCGTTCGAGGAGACCGTCGCCGGCCACGAGGTGGCACCGGAGGTGGCGATCGAGAACATCGACATCGGCGGGCCGACGATGATCCGCGCCGCGGCCAAGAACCACGAGGGCGTCGCCGTGATCGTCAAGCCGGAGTCCTACGACGCGGTCTGCGCCGAGCTGGAGGAGTCGGGCGGGACGATCTCCGCCACCACCCGCCACTGGCTCGCCAACGAGGCCTTCGCCCAGACCGCCCGCTACGACGCCGCGATCAGCCGCTGGTTCTCGGCCGAGTACGAGGACTTCCCCGAACACCTCGCGATCGCCTACGAGAAGGTCCTCGACCTCTCCTACGGCGAGAACCCGCACCAGCGGGCGGCGCTCTACTCCGAGGCGGGGACGCGCAGCCACGTCCTCTCGCGGGTCTCGAAGCTGCACGGCAGGGCGCTCTCCTTCAACAACGTCCTCGACCTCGACTCGGCCCGCGGCCTGGTCGACGACTTCGAGGCGCCGGCGTGCGTGATCGTCAAGCACAACAACCCCTGCGGGGTGGCGATCGGCGCCGATGCGCAGGAGGCCTACCTGAAGGCGCTCGCCTGCGACCCGGTCTCCGCCTACGGCGGCGTGATCGCGCTCAACCGCCCGGTCAGTCGCGAGCTGGCCGAGGAGCTGCACAAGAACTTCGTCGAGGTGCTGAACGCGCCCGGCTTCGACGACGGCGCGCTCGAGGTGCTGCAGCAGAAGGAGGCGATCCGGATCCTCTGCGAGGAGGAGCGCCGCGAGCCCGACGACGGCGAACGCGACGTCAAGCGGGTGCTCGGCGGCCTGCTGATCCAGGACCGCGACGGCGACCCCGAGCCGCGCGAGATCATGGAGGTGGTGACGAAGACCCAGCCGAGCGAGGAGCAGTGGGACGACATGCTCTTCGCCTGGACCGTCTGCCGCCGGGTCCGCTCCAACGCGATCGTGATCGCCAAGGACGGCGCCACCCTCGGCATCGGCGCCGGCCAGATGAGCCGCGTCGACTCGGTCCGCCTCGCGGTCGAGAAGTGCCGCGACGCCCGCGGCGAGGAGGCCGACGCCCTCCTAACCGGCTCCGCCGTCGCCTCCGACGCCTTCTTCCCCTTCGCCGACGGCCCCGAGCTGGCAATCGAGGCCGGCTCCAACTCGGTGATCCAGCCCGGCGGCTCCAAACGCGACGGCGAGGTCATCGAAGCCTGCGACGCGGGCGCCATCGCGATGGTCTTCACCAAGCACCGCCACTTCCGGCACTAATTCCGCTTGAGTGCAGAATTAGACGGTTTTTTGGGTCTAACTCCTCACTTAAGGGGAGATAGACCAATTATCGGCGATCTTCGGCTATGATAGATAACTCTGCTTATCTGTTGATTTAAGGTGGATTTTTGCCTTAAATCTTTACTTAAGGTGAATTATGAAGATTGAAGGGGAAAATAGCGACACCGCTGTCCTCGAGGAGCTTGGCCGCCGCCTCGCCCGGACCCGACTCGAGCGTAACCAGACGCAGGCGCAGTTGGCCCGGGAGGCCGGGGTCTCGAAGGCGACGATCGAGCGGCTCGAGGCTGGCGATGCGGTGAGGACGACGAGCCTGATCCGTGTCCTGCGGGCTCTGCGCCGGCTGGAGGTGCTCGATCAGGTCCTGCCAGAGCCACTGCCGAGCCCGGTCGAGCGGCTGAAGCTGGAGGGACGGCAGCGGCGGCGCGCGCGCGGCGGCTAGTCAGGCCGGGCAGCCCCCGGTCCCTGGACCTGGGAAGACGAGGCCCAGGAGCCGTGAGCGAAGAGGCCGAGGTTCGGCTCTGGGGCCGGATGATCGGCGCCGCGTCGCTGGAAACCGGAGAGCAAACGGCGGTCTTCCAGTACACGCCGGAGTTCGCCCGCAGCGCAATTGAGGTATCGCCGCTGACGATGCCGCTGCGGCCGCAGGCGTACGCGTTCCCGGAGCTCTCCTACCGCTCCTTCAAGGGCCTGCCGGGACTGCTGGCCGACTCGCTTCCAGACCGCTACGGAAACGCCCTGATCGATGCGTGGCTGGCGCGACAGGGGCGGGAGCCCGAGAGCGCCAACGCGGTCGAGCGGCTCTGTTACACCGGGCAGCGTGGCATCGGCGCGCTCGAGTTCCTTCCCTACAAAGGGCCTAAAACCACGGTCGACGAGGACGTCCAAGTCGGTCGGCTGGCCGAACTCGCCTCAAGGATCCTCTCCGACCGCGATGGCTTCGAAACCACGCTGGACCCCGGGGCCGAGGAGGATGGCCTCGGCGAGATCCTCAGCGTCGGCTCCTCAGCCGGCGGCGCCCGGGCGAAGGCGATGATCGCCTGGAACCGCGAGACGAACAAAATCCGCTCGGGCCAGGCGCCGGCCCCGAGCGGATTCGAGCACTGGCTGCTGAAGTTCGACGGGGTCGAGGAAAGCAGCGGCAGGGAGGTCTTCGCCGAGACGCAGGGCTACGGTGCCGTCGAGTACGCCTACTCGCTGATCGCGCGAGCGGCGGGCGTGGAGATGAGCGAGTGCCGGCTGTTGGAGGAGAACGGCCGGCGACACTTCATGACCCGCCGCTTCGACCGGCCGACCGCGAGCGGCAAGCTGCACATGCAATCGCTGGCGGCGCTGCGGCACTTCGACTTCAACCTCCCCGGCGCCTATTCCTACGAGCAGGCACTGCGCACGATCCGCGCGCTCGGCCTGGGGATGGACGACGTCGAGCAGCAGTTCCGGCGGATGACGTTCAACGTCGTCGCCCGCAACCAGGACGACCACGTCAAGAACATCGCTTTCCTGATGGACCGGGCGGGCCGCTGGTCGCTCTCCCCCGCCTTCGACGTCACCTATGCCTTCAATCCACGCGGAGACTTCACCGCGCGGCACCAGATGAGCCTGAACGGGAAACGCGACGGGTTTGCGGTCGAGGACTTTCGCGCCTGTGCCGAGGTGGTCTCGATGAAGCGCGGCCGCGCCGAGGAGATCCTGCGCGAGGTTTCGGCCGCGGTCGCTCGGTGGGACGAGATCGCTGCAGAGGTAGGCGTGCGGGAGCGCGAGGCGGCGGCGATCGCCGGGACCCACCGACTCGGGATCCTGCCGGTCTGACTCAGCTCGCGGCGCGCTGGCGCTGACTGGGGCGAATGACGTGGTCGCAGACTTCGCCGGGCTCGTCGGCGACCAGGAGCAGCTCTTTGTCACCGGGTGCCGAAGCCGCCGGGGAAGATGACGAAGGCGCGGGCGTAGCGGACGAACATCAGCTTGCGGGCGAAGAAGTAGTGGAAGTTGAGGCTGCGGTTGGCGTAGGGGTTGGGCGCCTGCTCGTGCGGCAGCTCGATGTTGAGCCCAACGGAGACGCCGTTGTCGACGCCGCGGAGGGCGTCGAAGCCGGCCTCAACCTCGGCCTGGATCCGCTCGAGCCGGATGTCGTCCCTCGGCCTCGAGGTCGTGGGGAACGCGGAGCAGGCGCTCGTCGCGCTTTGCTCCCACGTTCCCATCAGGCTCAGCCCAAAGTGCCCCCGGCGGGATTCGAACCCGCGACGCGCGGCTTAAAAGGCCGCCGCTCTAACCGACTGAGCTACAGGGGCGAAGCGCTAGATTTCGGCTCTAGCTAGCCGTTTCCTCGACTGCGTTGTCTACCACAGCTGACCCCTCGGAAGGATGATCAGGCGCTCCGCTGCCCATTGAAGGGCGGCATCGAAGGCTTCCAGGTGCGCTCCAGAGAGTCGGCTGCGGCGCTTCACTGCCCTAGCGTAGACGCGACTCGCAAATTCTGGGTTCTTCCATCCTCCCTGTTCGGCGATGTAGATCGGATCGTCCCCAGCGAAGCTTGTGGAAAGCTAGTCGGGCCCTTCCGTCGGGCAGTCTCTCTAGTCCGAGCAGCGCGTCAGGCTTACCGCCCCAGGAGCCGGATGCCTCATCGATTGCGTCCTCTGCCTTCCCCTTGCGCGCGTGGTGCAGAATCCACCAGGCGGTGCGTGTGAACAGACCGGCCTCCTGGAGACGAGCGACCATCTCCCGCGTGTCCTTTGGTGAGCCGACGCCCTCCATTCCGAGCGTGTCGAGCGGATCGCCGACAACGAGGTCAATCCCGTGATCGGCGACGTAGCGGTTGAGCCGATCGATGAAACCGGCGTCATCGAGACCGGCTTGACCCCAGTCCTCGCTGTAGACATGGATCGCACCTTCCGGCAGAGGATGCGGCCAATGGGCGAGGCGACGCTCCAGCTTGCGGCGGAACGGCTCGCGGGGCCCCTCGTTCTCGATAAACAGAACACGAAGTGGACGCGGGACCTCAAAGTTGAGCCACGGCACCCCAGAGGCGAGATGAAGGATCGCATCGAGCGTCGAGGTCGTCTTCCCCTTGCCGCCCTTGGCGACGTACAGCAGCAGGCCGTAGGCGGACAGAATGCAGTCGTCGGCGGTCCCGATCAGAGGCGGCGGTGCCTCGGTCTTGGCCGCGATGAACTGCTCGATCGGAAGCGCGAAGGGGCGCTCGGTCTGGCCGAGCCCTTTGCGCAATCCGTCGGCCGCACTCACCGAACCGCTCCCGTTGTATCCCCGGCGACTAGTTGACGTGCCTCACCACGTTCCGAACGCCGTGAAGTAGGTCCGGGCCCGCCGAGAGGCTGTGGGTATTCGACGCCTACGACCTCAAGGAGGACCCGAAGTCCTCGATCAGCGTCATCACTTACGAATGATAAGCGGGAGACTGGCGGATCGATCCTATGTTCGGGGCTCGACAGGCTCGGCCTCCGAGAAAAGATCGGCCAGCGAGACAGTCGAGTGCATCTGCCAAGGTGACAATCGCGGCAACGCTCAGTAGCGCGGCAGGAGCAGGAGGTCGTTGGTCCAGACGCCGGCCGCATAGGTGCGGACGTATTGCGGCTCGGCGTTGACGACGGCGACCCGGGACTCATTTCCGCCAGGGTCTCGCACCCGCAGGTCGCCACCTGAGTTAAGCCAGGCGACGATCCCTTCGCGCGTGGACTGGCCGGTCTCCAGCGTCCTCGGGTTCTGCCACTGGAGGACCTCAATATGCTCGTGGCCGGTGCCGCTGGGCGTGTGGATGGCGGTGATGTAGAAGAAGGGCGAGGATGGAGCCTGCCTACCACGGCGACGGAGGAAGGCCCACGCTGCCAGGAAGCCGAGCAGCAGGAGCGCCAGGGCGGCGAGGATGAGCGGCAGGATGCTGGTCGAGCCGGCGGAGGCGGGTCCGTGGGAGTTAGAGCCGAAGACCTGTTCGATCTGTTGGTCGGAGATTGTGAACCACCTGGTCAGGCGAGCTATGTGCCCCTGTCCGTAGGTGATCTTGACTTCGGCGCGGTAGCGTCCCGCCGCGAGAGCCTCGCCGGGAACCACGAACGGGTAGGCGATTGCGGTTTGGGGCACGAAGGTATCGACGTTGAACTTGGCCCGCTTCAGCCGCTGGCCGTTCTCGTCGGTCACGGTCATCAATCCGCTGCCCTTGAGCAGCTGGTTGCCGTCGTTGCGCATGCCGAGGAGGAGGGTCTGGAAGCCTTCCGCCGGTCCCGGCTTGACGCTCCTCAGCTGCAGCTTTTCGATCCGGGGGCCGGGTAGGTTCAGCTGCACCGCCAGGATCGCCAGGGTGCGAAGGTCGATCCGAAACGATCCTCGCCCGGTCTTTTGGTGACTCGCCGTCTTCAGCGTCGCGTTTTCGGCGACGATTCCGCCGAGGTGCTGTCCTGGCTGGGCGCCGGCCGGGACTCGGACCCGGAAGGCGACAACCCGGCTTTGCCCCGGTGCCAGCGTGAGCCGATGGATCGGCAGTGAGATCCACGCCCCTACGTCGCGGCGGGGGTCGTGGCGCGCAAGGTACACGGCGCCGGTCGTCTGCCCGGTCACCGCATCGACGCCATAGAGCCGCACCGTGCCGGCGCGGTCTCCCTTGTTGGCCACTCGGACGGTACCCCTGACGGTGGCGCCCGGCCGGGAGTCAAAGACGAAGTAGGGACGACCCGACGGCGCGTCGAGCACCCGCAGCGTGAAGCTCGGGCCGCTGCCCATGGCCGGGACGACGGGTAGGACGGCTACCACGGCGAAAAGGCAAAGGAAGAGGAGCGCGCAACGCCTGCCGCGCGCTCCTCTCAATGATTCGATCCAGCCCACCTTGGGCACGCTAGTCGGTGGCGCTATGGCCCGCTGACGCTGGCGAGCGTGATCGTGCTGGTGTAGGTCCCGGCGTAGGTGTCGGCAGGGATGCTCACACCCACCGTCGGGGTATTCGTGAACACGCCCATTCCCGTTTCGGCCGCGGCGTTGAAGAACTTCACCGCCGCTGGCGCTATGGCTCCCGCCGGCACGCTCAATGGGTAGGCGATCGCGTTGGTCGGGTCGGTGCAGGCGGCGCCTTCCACGCAGGCGTTGGTCACGCCGGTCATCGACGAGGCAGTCGTCGACAGCGTGTGAGGCGTTTCGCCACCGGTGGTGAACTCGGTAGAGGTGATCGTCGTGTTCCAGCCCGCGCCCGTGCCGGTCAAGTCTTCGATCGTCAGCGGAAGCGGGTAGGTCGGCGTTTGGTCGGTGCCGTTCAGGGTCGTCGAGAACGTCGGCGCAGCCGTCGTCGTCAGCGACAGGGATCCGGCGGTGACCGTTCCCGTCGGGGTGGCGGTCGCTGCAAGTGCCGACGCCGGGAAGGCAAGCGCCGCAGCAGCAATCAGAGCAGCGCCGAGGCGCAATGAGGTTCGATGCATGAACTACTCCTTTCGGCAGCCGGATGCCGCAGGCAAACTGAAGCCCTGGCTTTGCGAGCCCGCCTCGCGGCGGGGTGCCTTTTCGCGATGGCGCGCCCTATTGCGCGCACAAAGGACGCTCGGCGATCGCCTCTGGACCTTGAATGATCAATCCCAAACCGGACTTTCGTTGGCCAACTGATCAAGTCAGCTCGGGGAAACCGGTCCGGATTGCGCCCGCCTTCGTGGGGGGGCTTGTTCGACGCCAAGTCCAACACGCGTTAAAATTTTTGCTCTCTTTTTCAGATGTAGCGAGCGTGCGGGTCTGTTGTGCCGCACCGCCAGGGGGCGGCCTCCCAGCCGAGAATGGGGGGTGGGGTCCGGTCCCTTCCTGGTGGCAATGGGCAGCGAGTCTGTCCCGCTGCCCAAACCCCCCGGAATCCATCCGAATCGCCCCCGATTCCCTGACACCCGAATGGGCTCAAATCCAGTCCTAGAGCCAATTCCCAGGCTAGCCATAACGCTTAAAAGGCCGCCGCTCTAACCGACTGAGCTACAGGGGCGAAGCGCCCATCGTAGATGCTCAGGAGAGGTCGGGGATGCCCTCGTAGGCAGTCGATGCCTCGGCGTGAGTGCGCTGCGGGATCCGGCCGGCGCGGCGGGCGCCGTGACCGGCGACAACGGCGCCGCGCAGGGCGGTCGCCATCCCGGCCGGATCCTCGGCGCCGAAGATCGCGCTGGCGGCGAGGATCGCGTCGCAGCCGAGCTCCATCGCCTGGGCGGCGTCGGAGGCGGTGCCGATGCCGGCGTCGAGGACGACCGGGACGCCGGCTCGCTCGGCGATGATCGCGATGTTGTAGGGGTTGCGAATGCCGGCGCCGGAGCCGATCGGCGAGCCCAGCGGCATCACCGCGGCGCAGCCGGCCTCCT
>JAENWU010000015.1 GCA_016649905.1 Thermoleophilia bacterium | reverse complement strand
GCGGCGAGCGCCTGCGCTCGCGCGGCAACGCCGGCGGCGTCTACCTGCAGGCGGTCGCGCGGGCACTTGGACCGCTGCAGGGAACCGGCTCACAGCAGGCCTTCCTCCAGACCCTGCGCGCGGTCATCGACATCCACGGCCAGCGGGTCAGCGCCCGTGACCGCCTCTACCTGCTCGGCGACATGTCGACGCTGATCGTCTGGGGCGAGCGCGACCGCACGATCCCGATCAAGCACGGTGTCGAAGCAGCGCGCGCGATCCCCAACTGCCGCTTCGAGACCCTCCCCCGGGCCGCCCACTTTCCCAACCTCGAAGATCCCGAGGGCCTGGCCGAGGTTCTGCGCGACTTCCTGGCGACGACGGAGCCGACCCGGATCGACGATTCCGAGTGGGGAGCGGTGATCGAGCAGCGCTTGCCGGACGGCTCGGCGCGCCCTGCCTGAGCGCGGTCCCCGAGCGCGGCGGCTATTCGACTTCGGCGATCGCTTTCTCGATTTCGCTCAGCTTCGGACCGTCCTGGAGCGTGATCGTGCCGTTGGGGCCGCTGACGATCGCCGCCTGGCGGACACGGATCCCGAGGTCCTGGCCGAGTTCCTCGTAGCCTTCGAGCCGGCGAGCGATCAGGCCGTCGGGGCCACCATTCTGTTCCAGCGCCGCCTCCCATTCGGGCCCGTCGAGTTTTTCGACGCCGCTGGCGACCGAGTCGAGGAAGTCCTGGTTGACGCCGAAGTGCTGGGCCTCCCCCTGGTTGCGGAAGAAGAGGTAGGTGTAGTTCCAGCCGTAGCCCTGTTCGGCCGCCGCCTCGGCGCCGAAGAAGCCGAGCTGCTGGACGTTCTCGCTGTTCGAGTAGTGGCGGTAGAGCAGCTGCACGTCGCCGGGGCGGGCGTAGTCTTCGGCCAGGGTCGGGATCGTGCCGAGGAAGTCCTGGCGGCAGTCGGCGCACTGCAGGTCGTTGAAGATCTGGATCGCGACCGGGGCATCGGAGGAGCCGAGCCGGTCACCTTCCTGCGGCACCCCGCCGAAGAGTCGCTGCGCGTCGGAGACGCCTTCGATGCGGACGACGTCGTTGCCCGGCTCGACGGTCGCGATTTCGACGACCAGGTAGCCGAGGCCGAAGAGAAACACCGCGAGCACGGCGATCACCCAGAGGCGACCGCGGCGCGGGATCGGCTTGACGGCGACTTCGGCGTTGGCTTCAGACATCTCCTGCATTATCGTGAGCGGCGGCCGCGGGCATCCCGCAGGGTCCGCAAAAAGCGGTTGACACGTCCGCGGTCAGCGATAAATATGGACTACCTACTTTCAACGATTCGGGAGGGTCTAGATGGCCAATCACCTGACGCCCAGCGAGCTCGCCGACCAGCTGAAGATGGACCAGCAGGAGGTGATCGGAAGATGCGTCGCGATGAGTGTCCCGATCTTCCACGGTCGCATCGACAGGACCCTCTTCGAAAGCTCGCTGCGCAACCTCGGCGCCATCAAGACGCGTCAGGCTGACCTGGAGCCCCGCCACTAACTAGACTCCCCCCAGATGGAGGGGAGGGGGACCAATTCCAAGACGCTCGCTGACTTGCTGCAACGAGCGGCGGAGATCTACGGCGACCGTCCGGCCGTGCGCTACAAGGACGGCGAGCAGTGGATCAGCCGCAGTTTCTCCGAGGTCCTGGAGATCGTCCGGCCGCTGGCGCTGGGCCTGACCGAGCTCGGGATCGCCAAGGGCGACCGGGTCTCGATCCTCGGCAACACGCGGCCCGAGTGGACCTATTTCGACTTCGCGGCGCTGGCGATCGGCGCCACCGTGGTGCCGATCTACCAGACCAATTCCCCCGAGGAGTGCCGCTACGTCCTCGACAACTCCGACGCCAAGGTCGTCGTCGTCGAGGACGCCGAACAGCTGGAGAAGGTCCGCCAGGTGCGCTCGCAGCTGCCGAAGTTGGAGCAGATCGTGCTGATGACGGGCAGCGACCCGGAAGCGATCTCGATGGAGGAGCTGGCCGCCAAGGGCGCCGGCGTCGACCCCTCGGTCTGGGAGCAGCGCTACACGGCGGTGACTCCGCAGGACATCTGCACGTTCATCTACACGTCCGGGACGACCGGGCCGCCGAAGGGCTGCGTGATCAGCCACGGCAACTACCGGGCGATGCTCGACATGGTCGCTTCGACCAGCGTGATCGAGCCCGAAGACGTCAGCTACCTCTACCTGCCGCTGGCCCACTCCTTCGCCCTGCTGATCCAGCTGGGCAGCTTCGACCTCGGTTCGACGATCGCTTACTGGGAGCGGGACCCGCTGAAGATCCTGCCAAACCTGGCCGAACTGAAACCGACCTACTTCCCCTCGGTGCCGCGGATCTTCGAGAAGATCTACACCGCCGCCACCAGCGGCATGGAAAAAGCCGGCGGCCTGAAAAAAGCGATCTTCGACTGGTCGATCAAGGTCGGCGCGAAGATGCACGAAGTCGAACGCAACGGCCGCAAGCCAGGCTTCCTGCTGCAGCGCAAATACGCCTTCGCCGACAAGCAGGTGCTGTCGAAAATCCGCAATCTCTTCGGCGGCAACCTGCGCCTCGCCGTCTCCGGCGCGGCGCCGATCAACCCGGAGATCCTGCGCTTCTTCGACGCCGCCGGGGTGCTCGTGCTCGAGGGCTGGGGCATGACCGAGACCTCGACCGCGGCGACGATCTCCACCCCTGACGACTTCAAGGTCGGCACGATCGGCAAACCCTTCCCCGGCTGCGAGGTGAAGATCGCCGGGGACGGCGAGATCCTCGTCAAGGGCGCCAACGTCTTCCAGGGGTACCACAAGAACGAGGAGGCGACCCGGGAGACGATCGTCGACGGCTGGCTGCGCACCGGCGACCTCGGCGAGATCGATTCCGACGGCTTCATCAAGATCACCGGCCGCAAAAAGGACATCATCATCACCGCCGGAGGCAAGAACATCACCCCGGCCAACCTCGAGGCCGAAATCAAGCAGCACCCGCTGGTCTCCCAGTGCGTGGTCGTCGGCGACCGCCGCCCTTACCTGGTCGCCCTCGTCACCCTCGACCCCGAAGAAGCGATCGCCTACGCCAAAGAGCACGACCTGGCCGAGGACCCCGCCGAGCTCGCCACCAACGCCGACGTCAAGGCCTCGATCGACGCCCACGTCGAGAAGATCAACCAGAACTTCGCCCGGGTCGAGCAGGTCAAGAAGATCGCGATCCTCCCCCACGACCTCTCGCAGGAGACGGGCGAGCTGACGCCCACGCTCAAGGTCAAACGCGCCGTGGTCACGCAAAAGCACGAGAGCGAGATCGAGCAGCTCTACGCAGCGTAGGCGAGGGGCGGGAGCTGGGTGCCCCTTCCGCTTGCTGGATTTTTCGCCCGCTCCCTCGCCATCTCTCGCAAAGGCACAAGCGAAAAATGGACGCCGCGCGCTCCAGGGGCACCCAGCTCCCGCCGATCGTCTCCACTCCTCTAGGAGCCAGCTGGAAACGCCACGGGCCCCTCTTGTCGCCTCCGGCTTTGCCCGAGGCTGCTGAGATTCTGGGCGACGGCTGGTGTGGAGGGGTGGGGTGTCCCCAGAGCGCGCGGCGTTAATTTTTCGCTCGCCCGTCCTCGAGAGATGGGCGAGGGACGGGGCGAAAAATCCAGCAAGCGGCGGGGACACCCCACCCGTCGAACTAAGAAGCCTCGCCAGACTGCCGCAGCAGCACGGAGGTCGTCTGCTCGAGGACGCGTTTCCACGCGGAAACCTGCTCGGGCTCGACCTCGGCGGCGCGCTCAACGACCCTGCGAACGCGACTGCCGGAGATTTCGAGGCCGTGGCGGCCGGCGATCTCCTCGAAGCGCTCGTAGTCCTTGGCCAGGGTGGCGGTGACCGATTCGAAACCGTGGCGGGCGATTTTCAGGCGCCGCGAGTAGTCCATGATCGGCGTGCCGAACATCAGCTCGTCGGTCGGCTCGGGCTCGATCAGAATGATGTCGACGCCCGGGTACTTCTCCTGCCACATGTCGACCGCCTGGTGCAGGCGCTGGTGGGCGATCAGGCGGAAGGTCTGGTTGGCGATCGCCGGCAGCCCCATGTCGGAGACGCGGCGCACGCGGGTCCCGAAGACAGTCGGGATCGTCTTCTCGAAGTCGTTGACGTAAGGGACCAGAGGGTTGACGACGATGATGAATTTGGCGCCCTTTTCGACCGCGATGTCGACGTTGGTGGTCGAGCGGATGCCGCCGTCGACCAGATGCCGGCCCTTCAGCTCGACCGGTTTGTAGACGATCGGCAGCGCCGTCGAGCACTGCACCGCCTTGGAGATCGGCACGTCCTGCCAGCCGTCCTCGCCGAAGACGATCCGCTCGCAGGTGTCGAGGTCGGTGGAGGTCAGGTAGAGCTCACGATCGAGCAGGCGGAAGTCGTTGACCCGGCCGCCATCGCTGAGCACCTCGGCGACGTAGTCGGCCAGGCCGGAGCCCGAGTAGAGGCCGGTCGGCAGCGCCTCAGCCAGACCGACGCCGATGTCGATCGCCGAGATCTCGCCGATCCGCGCCAGCGCCCGGACCAGCTCCAGCGTCCTCAGCGGCAGCGCCAGCGCTTTCTGGGCAAACCCGAGGTAGTTGGGCTTCAGCACCTTGTCGAGGTCGAGGTCCTCGAGCTCGGAGGGGACGCGGGAGTTCAGCACCTGCATCATCTCATCCGGAGTGACGCCGTTGCAGAGCATCGAGGCGACAAAGGAGCCGGCGCTGGTGCCGACGTAAACGTCGAAGTTATTGACCGTGCTGTTGACCGCCAGCAGGTCGAGCGCGCGCAGGGCGCCGATCTCGTAGACGCCGCCGGTGAAGCCGCCGCCGCCGAGCACCAGCGCCGTCTTAGACGGCTTTTTGCGGCGCGTCCGACGGCGCGGTTTTGACTCGATATCGACGACTTTCCCCATGCCTACGCTCAATTATCCCATCTTGGCCGGCCAACCAGGCCGGGGCGCCCGCTACCTTGACCGGCTCTGGTGTTGATACGGGCAATGAAACGGGCTTCGATCCTGCTGGTGGCGGCGTGCGCGATCGCGCTCCTGCTCGCCTCCAGCGCCCACGCCGGACCCGCCTGTGACCGCATGAAGAGCCTGCTGACGACGGGTGGCGGCGGCGCCAGCGGCCTGCTCGTCGTCGACGCCGAAAGCGGCCGCACCCTCTGCGCCAGCGCCGCCGAGCGACCGCTGCCGCTGGCATCGAACACGAAGCTCTTCACCACCGCGACGGCGATCGCCAAGCTCGGGCCCGAATACCGGATCGCGACCAAGGTCTTCCGCGATGGCCGCATCGATGCCCGCGGCGTCCTCCACGGCAGCCTCTACCTGCAGGGCGGCGGCGACCCCGCACTCGGCACGCCGGGCTTCTACAACGGCTACCTGGGCGGGCTCGGCACCAACCTTCTCTCGCTGACCCCGCAAATCCGCCTCGCCGGGATCAAAGCGATCACGGGCCGCCTCTACGCCGATGATTCCGTCTTCGACCGCCTGCGTGGCGTCGCCGATTCCGGCTATGCCACCAGCTCCTACATCGGGCCGCTCTCCGGGCTCGCCTTCAACTCCGGCTTCAGCGGCTCGACCAGCGCCAGCGGCTTCTCCTCGGACCCGGCGAAGCTGGCGGCGACCAAGCTGGCTCGCTCGCTGCGCGGGGCCGGCGTCTCGATGTCGGCCAAGGTCGCGCTCGGGGTGACGCCGCCGAACGCCGAGCGGGTGGCGATCATCGAATCGCCGCCGCTGACCCGGATCATCGAGGCCACCGACGTCTACTCGATCAACTTCTTCGCCGAGATGCTGATCAAGCTGCTGGGGGCGGAGCTCGGCAAGGGTGGCACCACCCCCTCCGGCGCCGCCGTGGTCGAGGGCTTTGCCAGCTCGCTCGGCTCCCAGGTCCACTCCGTCGACGGCTCCGGGCTGACCCGCTCCAACCGCGCCTCGCCGCGCGAGGTGGTCGACCTGCTGCTGGGCATGCGAGCGCAGGAGACCGGCGACGAGTTCATCCAGGACCTCGCCCTGACCGGCGCCGAGGGCACCGTCGACGGCCGCATGCTCGGCACCGCGGCCAACCGCCGCTGCCGGGTCAAGACCGGGACCCTGACCGGGGTCAGCAACCTCTCCGGCTACTGCTTCAACACCAGCGGCAAGATCATCGCCTTCTCGATCCTGATGGGCAGCGTCGGCAACCTCAGCCTCGCCCACCTCGAGCAGGACCGGATCGCCGGAGTGGTCGCCAGCTTCTAGCTAGCGGCTCCCTGCGGTCAGCTTCCGAGCAGCGCAAGCAGCCTGGGTTCGTCCAGCACCTCGATCCCTAGCGACTCGGCTTTAGCCAGCTTCGAGCCGGGACTCTCGCCGGCGACGACGAAGTCGGTTTTCTTCGAGACCGAGTTGGTCACCTTGCCGCCGGCGGCCTTGACCCTGGCTGCTGCCTCCTCGCGGGTCAGCTCCGGCAGGGTGCCGGTGAGGACGACGGTCTTGCCTTCCAACGGGCCGCCGGTGGCGCGGCGTTCGGACTCGTCGGCTTCCAGTCGCAACCCCTTCTCACGCAGCTTCTCGACCAGAGCCCAGGTCGCGTCGTCGCCGAGCGACTCGGCGATCTGGACGGCCATGATCGGCCCCACCCCCTCGACCTCCTCGATCAGCTCGGGGTCGGCCTCGTGCAGGGCGTCGATCGAGCCGAAGTGGTCGGCCAGGGCCTCGGCCGTCACGTAGCCGACCCCGGGCAGGCCGAGCGCGTAGAGGACGCGCTTGAAGGGGCGCTGGCGTGAGGCGTCGATCGCCGCGACCAGGTTGCGCGCAGAGGTCTCGCCGAAACGGTCGAGCTCGACCAGCTGCTCCTCGGAGAGGTCGTAGATGTCGGCGACGTCGGCGATCACCCCCTGCTGCAGGAAGGTCAGAGCCTGCTTCTCCCCCAGCCCGTCGATGTCCATCGCCCCCTTGCTGACGAAGTGCTTGACGTGCTGGAAGGACTGCCCGGGGCAGCCGGCGCGGTTGGGGCAGATCGTGAAGACGGCGCCCTCGGGCTTGACCGTTGGCGTCCCGCAGGCGGGGCATTTCTTCGGTGGCTTCGGTTTGCGGGCGCTCTTGTTCTTGCGCGGCAGCTTCGGGGAGACGACCTGGGGGATCACGTCGCCGGCCCGCATCACCACGACTTCGTCGCCCTCGCGCACGTCCTTGCGTTCGAGGTCCTCCTCGTTGTGGAGGGTGGCGGTGGTGACGGTAACGCCACCGACGTGGACCGGCTCCAGCATCGCGAACGGGACCAGGTGGCCGGTGCGGCCGACGTTCCAGACGACGCTTTTCAGCGTCGTGGTCGCGGTCGTCGGCGGGAACTTCCAGGCGATCGCCCAGCGCGGCTCGCGCCCGACCACGCCGAGCTCGCGCCAGAGGGCCCGCTCGTCGACCTTGACGACGACGCCGTCGATCTCGTAGTCGAGCTGCTCGCGCCGCTCCTCCCACCAGTGGCAGCGCTTGACGACCCCCTCGACACCGGCGTGGTGATCGGTCTCGGGATTGACTCTGAAGCCACGCGCTTTCAGCCATTCAACCTCAGCCATGTGGGTCGGGAGGTTGAGATCGCCACGGATCGCACCGATGCCGTAGATCCAGGTCGAGAGCGGCCTCTCAGCCACCAGCGCCGGGTCAAGCTGACGAATCGAGCCGGCGGCCGAGTTACGGGGGTTGGCAAAGGTTGGTTTGCCGGCCCTCGCACGACGTTCGTTCAACTCTTTGAAAGCAGGGATCGGCAGGTATGCCTCGCCCCGAACTTCGATTACCTTGGGCGCACCTGAAATCTCGCGCGGCACCGAGCTGATGGTAAGTAGGTTTTGGGTGACGTCCTCGCCAATTTGCCCGTCGCCGCGGGTTGCGCCTCGGGTCAGCACTCCTTCCTCGTAGGTAAGGGTGATCGCGAGGCCGTCGATCTTCGGCTCAGTCGTGTAGCTGAACTCCGAGGCGGCGATGTCGAGCCGCTTCAGGTAGTTGGCCAGCCGGGTCTCCCAGGCCCGCAGCTCCTCCTCGTTGCGGGCGTTGCCGAGCGAGAGCATCGCCTCGAGGTGTTCGACCGGCGGGAAGCGCTCCAGCGGCGGCGCCCCGACCCGTTGCGTCGGCGAGTCCAAGGTCTGCAGCTCGGGATGCTCGGCCTCGATCGCGCGCAGCTCGTCCAGCAGGGCGTCGTAGGCGTCGTCGCCGATCTCGGGATCGTCGTGGACGTAGTAGCGGCGGTTGTGGCGGACGAGCTGCGTTCGCAGCTCGTCCGCCCGCTGCTCGGCCGCCCCGCTCACGCCGTTGTTGCGCTCGCCGCCAGCATCTCCTCGAAGCCCCAGCCACGCAGGCTCTCGAGGCCGCCGTGGTCGGTGAGATCGAAGTGGATCGGGGTGACCGCGATTCGCTTCTGGGCCACCGCGTAGAGGTCGGTGCCCTCGATCTCCTCGTGCCCCGGCTGCCAGCCGTAGATCTCGTAGTGGCGGCGGCCGTCCTCCGACTCCTTGACCAGCCGCAGCTCGTCGTTGTAGATGCGTTTGCCGAGCTTGGTGACCTCGATCCCCTGCGGCTCGCCGGCGGGGACGTTGACGTTGATCAGGGTCGCCTCCGGCATCGTCTCGGAGGCGAGGCGCTCGACCAGCTGGGCGGCGAAGGCGGCGGCGTGCGTGAAGTCGAAGCGGCCGCTGACGTAACCCATGCCGCCGCCGGATGACTGCTGCGAGAAGGCAACGGCGGGGATACCGAGGATGATCCCCTCCAGCGCCGCGGCAACGGTCCCGGAGTAGGTGATGTCGTCGCCGAGGTTGGCGCCGTGGTTGATCCCGGAGACGATCAGGTCGGGGCGGCCCCCGATCAGGCCGACCTCGGCGAAGCGGACGCAGTCGACCGGCGTGCCGTCGGTCGCGTAGCCCTTGTCGCCGTCGCCGAACTCGACCTCGTCGACCGCCAGCGGCGCCCGGGTGGTGATGCTGCGGGCGGTGGCGCTGCGGTTGGAGCTCGGGGCGATCACGTCGACGGTGACGTCGTCGAGCTCGCGCAGCGCCCGGCGCACGGCCTGCAGCCCCGGCGCCAAGATCCCGTCGTCGTTGGTGAGGAGGATCCGCACGGACTCGATTCTAGGTGTCGGAGATACTTCCCCCGGTGCCGACCCTCAGGCTTGACATCGAGTACGACGGCTCCGGCTTTCGGGGCTGGGCAAAGCAGCCGGGGATGCGCACCGTGCAGGGTGAGCTGGAGACCGCGCTGGCCACGGTGCTGCGCGACGCGGTCGAGCTGACCGTCGCCGGACGCACCGACACGGGCGTCCACGCCCGCGGTCAGGTGGCGAGCTTCAAGACCGCCTCTGAGGTACCGGCAGAACTAGCCCGACGCCTGAACGGGGTGGGGCCGCAGGACATCGGCATCACCGCTGCCGCGGTGGTCGCCGACGGCTTCAACGCCCGCCGCGACGCCAGCTCCAGGACCTACCGCTACCGCCTGCTCACGCGGGCGGCACCGAGCCCGTTCGAGCGTGGGCGGGCCCTTTGGTGGCCGCACCGGGTCGACCACGAGGCGCTCGACGCCTGCACCGCCGCCCTCCTGGGCAGCCACGACTTCACCGCCTTCACCCCCACCCAAACCGCCCACGTCCGCTTCGACCGGGTCGTCTTCGGGGCCGCCTGGGAGCGCAGCGGGGACCTGCTCGCGCTGGAGATCACCGCCGACGCCTTCATGCGCAGCATGGTCCGCGCCCTGGTCGGCACGATGCTCGAGGTCGCCTCCGAACGCCGCACGGTGGCCAGCTTCACGGAGCTCCTAAAGGGTGCGCCGCGATCGGAGGCAGGCGATACCGCCCCACCGCACGGCCTCTACCTCGAATCGGTCTCTTACGAGTGAGCTAAACCAGCTCGAGATAGACCATTTCGGTGGAGTCACTCCGCCGAGGGCCGATCTTGATGATGCGGGTGTAGCCGCCGGGTCGCGTCGAGTAGCGCGGCGCGACCTCGTCGAAGAGCTTGTGAACGATGAACTTGTCGTTGTGGAGCGTCGCCAGCGCCTGGCGGCGGGCGTGCAGGTCGCCGCGTTTGGCGAGCGTGATCAGCTGCTCGACCTCGGGCTTGACCGCCTTCGCCTTGGCCTGGCTGGTTTCGATCCGTTCGTGCTCGATCAGCTGCTTGGAGAGGTTTGCCAGCAGCGACTCACGATGAGCGGAAGTGCGACTCAGCTTGTTCCGCTTCTTTTTGTGGCGCATCGGTCCGCTCCCCTGGGTTCCGCGACTAGTCCTGCTGGAGGTCGAGGCCGCGGGCGTGCAGGGTCTCGATTACTTCCTCGATCGACTTCTGACCGAAGTTGGGGATCGCGTTCAGTTCCGCGCGAGACTTGCGGACCAGGTCGCCGACGGTCTGTACGCCGGCGCGCTTGAGGCAATTGTAGGAGCGAACGCCGAGTTCGAGCTCCTCGATCAGGATCTCGTCGAGCCCGTTGTTGCTGGCGATGCCGTCGCCAGCAGCGGATGAGAGCGAATCGCTGAGCGGAACCGGCATCGGTTCACGCGCGGTCAATTCCTCCACCCGCTCGGCGTCGGTGAAGATCGCCAGGCTCTTGATCAGGATCTCGGAGGCCTCGCGCAGCGCCGCCGCGGGCTCGATCGAGCCGTCGGTCTCGAGGTCGAGGGTGAGTTTGTCGAAGTCGGTCCGCTGACCGACGCGGGCTGCGGCGACCGCGTAGGACGTGCGGCGGATCGGCGAGAAGATCGAGTCGATCGGGATCACGCCGATCGGCTGCTCGTCGGACTTGTTCTCTTCGGCCGGCGAGTAGCCGCGGCCGCGGCCGATCGTCAGATAGACCTCGAGTTTCGTTTTCTTCTCGAGCGTCGCGATCGGCGCCTCGGGGTTGAGGATCTCGACGCCCGAGGGCAGGTCGATGTCCTTCGCCTTGACCTCGCCGGGGCCGGTCGCCACCAGCGGCGCCTCCACCTCGTCGGCGTCGGTGTGCATGCGGACGACGAGGTCCTTGAGGTTGAGGACGATGTCGGTGACGTCCTCCTTGACGCCGGGCACAGTGGAGAACTCGTGCGCGACGCCCTCGATCCGGACGCTGGTGATTGCGGCGCCCGCCAGCGAGGAGAGCAGCACGCGTCGAAGGCTGTTGCCGAAGGTGTAGCCGAAGCCCTTGTCGAGCGGCTCGATGGTGAAGGTGCCGCGACGGTCGTCGACCTTCTCGGAGATGATGCGGGGGACCTGGAAATCAGTGGTCATGAGTTCCTTGCGTATGCGTGTTCAGAAATATCGTGGTTCCGGACTACTTGGAGTACAGCTCGACGATCAGCTGCTCCTGTACCGGCGCCGAGATCTCGGAGCGCTCGGGATAGCGCAGGACCTTGGCGGTAAGGGCATCGTGATCGGCCTGCAGCCAGGCGGGAACCGTGGATACGAGTTCGGTAGCCCGCTGGATCGTGTCCGTGGCGGACGAGCTTGCCTTGATCGAAATGATGTCCTCGGGACGCACCTGGTAGGACGGGATGTCGACCCGGCGGCCGTTGATCATCCAGTGGCCGTGGCTGATCAGCTGCCGGGCCTGACGCCGTGAGGCGGCGAAGCCGAGCCGGACGAGCACGTTGTCAAAACGCGACTCGAGCAGCCGGAGCAGATTCTCACCGGTGACGCCGTCCTGGCGCGAAGCCTTGTCGTAATAGGCGCGAAACTGTTTCTCGAGCACCTGGTAGTAGCGGCGCGTCTTCTGCTTCTCGCGCAGCTGGACCCGGTACTCGGACTGGCGCAGACGGCCGCGGCCGTGCTCGCCGGGTGGGTAGGAACGGCGCTCGACACCGCACTTGTCGGTGAAGCAGCGCTCGCCCTTGAGGAAGAGCTTCTGGCCCTCGCGCCGGCACTGCTTGCACTGCGGGGAGGTGTCGCGAGCCATTTAGACGCGCCTCCGCTTCTTCGGCCGGCAGCCGTTATGAGCCTGCGGGGAGACGTCCTTGACCGTGGTCACGTCGAGCCCGGCGGCCTGCAGCGAGCGAATCGCCGTCTCGCGACCGGAGCCGGCGCCCTTGGCGAAGACCTCGACCCGCTCCAGCCCGTGTTCCATGCCCTTCTTGGCGGCCGCGTCGGCGGTCACCTGGGCGGCGAACGGAGTCGACTTGCGAGAGCCTTTGAACCCGGCCGAACCGGCCGACTCCCAGGCGATCACGTTGCCGTCGGTGTCGGTCAGGGTAACGATCGTGTTGTTGAAAGAAGTCTTGATGTGCGCCTGCCCGTAGGTGACGTTCTTTTTGACGCGGCGACGGGCGCGACCCTTGCCGGGTTTTTTCTCAGCCATGTCTCTCCCCTACCTGACTTTGCGCTTGCCGGCGATGCTCAACCGGCGCGGTCCCTTACGGCCGCGCGCGTTGGTCTTGGTCCGCTGACCCCGGACCGGCAGACCGCGGCGGTGACGCAGGCCGCGGTAGGAGCCGATCTCCATCAGGCGTTTGACGTTCTGCGAGCGATCGCGCCGCAGGTCTCCCTCGACCTCGTGGTTCTCGACCGCCTCGCGCAATTTGATGACCTCTTCCTCGGTCAAGTCCTTGGCCTGCGTGCCGGGATCGACTTTCGTCTCGGCGAGGATCTGTTTGGCCGTCGAGTGGCCGATCCCGAAGATGTAGGTGAGCCCAACTTCGATGCGTTTGTTGACCGGGATGTTGACGCCAGCGATTCGTGCCATGCCTAACCCTGCCTCTGCTTGTGGCGGGGGTTTTGGCAGATCACTAGGACCGCACCATTGCGGCGGATGATCTTGCACTTCTCGCACATCGGCTTAACGGAAGCTCGAACCTTCATTGCTCCGGTCTCGTATCGAATACAGGATTCCTGCTCGCCCCATGAGTCGGACGGCAGGCACGAATCACCGGCCCATTGGGCCGACGGAGAAAGATAGCAGGGGGACGCTAATCGGGCGCCGCCCAGTGACGACTAGCCATCGACGAGGGCGATGGTGAAGCCATCGTGACCCTTGGAGCCGACGGTTTGGATCGTCGTGGCCGTTACTCGTGGCTCTTGGGCAAGGGTTTCGTGGAGCTGGCGCTGGGCTTTGGTGGCCGGGTCGGGATCGGCAGCGTCGGCGAGGCTGCCGTCGCGGACGACGTTGTCGGCGATGATCAGGCTGCCGGGCCTAGTGTGATCGAGCGCCCAGGCGAAGTAGTGAGGCGTATTTACCTTGTCGGCGTCGATGAAGACGAGGTCGAAGGGGCCCGCCCCCTCCTCCTCCAGCACCGGCAAGGTCTCCAGCGCCGGGCCGACGCGAATCTCGACAACGTCGGCAAGGCCAGCCCGATCGATGCTGCCGCGCGCGACCTCGGCGAACTCGGGTTTGGCCTCGAGCGTGATTAGGCGGCCGCCGGCAGGCAGGGCACGCGCCAGCAGAATCGTGCTGTAGCCGCCGAGGGTGCCGAACTCGAGGATCGTCCGGGCTCCCTGCAGGCGCGCCAGTAGCTGCAGCAACTTGCCCTGCGGCGGCGAGACCTGGATCGAGGGCAGCCCAGCCGCCTCGGCGGCCGCAACCGCCGCCCGCAGGTGCTCGTCGTCGGGGGCGAGCGTCTCCACCACGAACTGGTCCACCGCGTCGAAGGTCTGCTGGTCCATCTAACCCCGATCTTGACGGAAGCGGCGCAGCCGCAGCGAGTTGGCGACGACCGAGACGCTGGAGAGCGCCATCGCGGCGCCGGCGATCACCGGGTTGAGCAGGCCGGCCGCGGCCAGTGGTAGCGCCGCGTCGCACCCCTTGCCTTCGCCTCCGACACCGCTTCGATCGCGACGATGGAGGTCGTCGACAACCTCTTCCTGATCCTGCTGCCGGGGGCGATGGCGGCGGGACTGGCCGACGCGATGTTCTGGTGGACCCTCGCGGTTGCCCTGCTGATCGCCGGCGCCGTCGCCTGGCCGCTCAACGGCTGGCTGATCTCGCGCGGCAGGGGTCACGCGGTCGTGCACGCGCAACACGCTCACCACTGACGGCCGCGCCCACTGGGCGCGGCCTGACTCAGCGGCCGAGTCGCTGAGTCAGAGTCACGACCTGTTGGAAGGTCGGCCGGTTCTGGAACGGGAAGGGACCGAGTTCGATCCCGCCGGTCACCTGCGGCCGGTTCTGGTCGAAGCAGGATGGCTGGGGGTTCGCGGCGCACTTACCGTTGCCGCCGCCGTAGAGCTGGGCCGGAGTCACCTGCAGCGCCGCCGCGAGAGACTTCTGCAGGAGTGCTTCGCACTTCTCCCGCGAACCGCCGCCGCAGTACTTGCGGCTGAAGGCGCCCTTCGGCTTCGACCCGAAGACGTTGCGCAGGTCCTTGGAGACGTAGCCCCACCAGCCGTCGTAGAAGGCGGGTGCGTCGGGTGAGCCGCCGACCGAGTCGCCGATCTGCAGCATCCCCTCGAGCCGTTCGAACGCCTTCGCGCCGAGCGCCGGCCTGAACTCAGCTTCGACCAGCTTCGGCCACCAGGCGTCCATCAGCTGGATCGCCGGGGTTTCCTCGTCGATCCCGTCGCGGTCGAGGTCGCGCCGGTGGGCACCGGCCTTCTGCCAAGCGCGCAGCGTCGCCACCGCGCTCTTCAGCTTGGCCGATTGCGGCTTGCCGACCGCCTTCAGGATCGTCGGCAGCAGCCGGTAACCGCGCAGGTCCTGGGTCGCCGCTTCATCCATCGCCTGCACCAGCTGGGAGATCGTCATCTTGCCCTTGCCCTTGGTCTTCTGCTTGACCTTGTCGGCGATCAGCTGCTGGCGCTGCAGCGGCCCGTAGCCGTAGTTGTCGTCGGCCGCGGCCCATTCCGGCGCCTGCTTGTTGTTCCAGGAGACGAGGTAATCCGGGTCGACCTGCTGGGGGTGTTTGGCGAACGGCAGATAGTCGGCGGTCTGGGTCGAGGGCTTGAAGCCCTTCCAGTCGTACTTGCCGGTGCCGAGCACCGGGAAGTCGGGCGAGGTGCCCTTGGCCCGCTGCGGGTAGGCGCCGGAGAGCGCGTAGGCGATGTGTTCGGAGTCGACGTAGGCCCAGTTGAAGGTGAAGTTGATGTTGGAGACGGCTTTTTTGAAGCCGGAGACGCCGGTGACCAGACCCGGTTCGTTCAGCTGACCGAAGCCGACCACCGAGTCGGCCTCGTGGAAGTAGGTACTGCGCTGATGCACGTAGGCGACCTTCTTGCCGCCCACCTTGGCGCGGGCGAAGACGATCCCGTGCACGGTCCGGTAGGCGACCAGGGTCTGTGAGCCGGCCGCGGTCGTGTCGATCGCGTTCGGTGCCCAGCTCTCGGTCTTTTCGAGCTTCTCCATCGCCAGGCACTTGCCGCGGTAGAGGTAGTGGAGCTTGTCCTTGCAGAGCACCTCGGCGAAGGTGTCGACGTTGTCGGAGCCGGCGCTGGTCGCGCTCCAGGCGTAGTCGCGGCCGTGACCGAGCTGGACGTAGAGGTTGACGCCGGCGAAGGAGGCGCCACGGGCATCGATGCCGGGCCCATGCAGGTCCTCCTCCATCAGGATCTGGGGGACGAAGTAGCCAACCTGTGGGCCCATCACCGCGATCGGGTGTCCGGTTGCCGAGTGCTTGGCGGAGACGAGCTCCCAGTTGGAGGCGTGACCGGCACTTGCGATCGCCTGCTGCAGGCGCGCGCCGAGGCTGGAGAGTCCGCTGCCGCCTCCCGGCGCGGAAGAGGTCGTCGCGGTCGGGGTCAGGCGCACCGAGTTCTCGTCGGGCAGCGCCAGTCCCTGCTTGGCGAAAGCGCTGCGAGTCTCATAGGGGAACGGCTTGGAGATCGTCGTCGGCGCCTCCGGGTCGTTCTTGGCGCGGAAGCCGAGCCAGGCCTTGCGCCCAGCCTTTCTGCCCATCCGCTCGACGAAGGCCTGCATCGTCAGGGCCGAGTTGAGCTCGTTGCCTCCGCCCTTTCCGAAGATGCCGCCGACCAGCGAGGCGATCGCGATCACATCGGTCACTTTCCACGCTTCCATCGGCTTTTTCAGCAGCGTGTACTCGCCCGGTTGCAGCGCCGGGTTGACGGTTGCGGCGGCGATGTAGGCATTGATCCCTTCGACATAGCTCTGCACGTCGGCCACGGCCTGCTGACCGGCGGCGCCGTAGATCTGCGGCATCTGCACGACCTGCTTTTCGAGGTCGGCTTCGGTGTAGGGAGCGAAGCTCCACTGGCCGGCGTCGGCTTCGGCGTTGGCGCCGCCGAGGAAGGAGGCGAGTTCGGCGCGGCCGGTGTGGCGCAGGACGTCCATCAGGAAGAGGCGGTCGGCGGCACCGGCATAGCCGGCACCGAACATCGTGTCGGCGCGGGTATCGCCGTAGATATGGGGCACGCCGTAGGCGGAGTCGCGCTGGATCGTCACTCCCGGGCGCGGTTCGATCATCGATTCGACCTGCCCAGCGGGCACGCCGAAGGTCGCGTCCTTGAAGTAGTTGGAGACCTGGTCGTCGGTCAGGGTCGGGCTGGCGTAGACGAGGTTTTCGTAAAGCGCCTGCTGATCGGCGAAGTGCGGAGGCGTCGGATGAGTCGGGCCTCTGGAGGCGAGGATCTGCAGCAGCGTGCCGAGCCCGTTCTCACCCGGAGGCAAGACGTTGCGGAAGCCTCCCGCGTCGTTGGTCCCGTACGGCGAGGGGGTCGCGGCGCTCGCCGACGGGGCGAAGGCGGCCACCGCCAGGATCAAGGGCAGCGCAAACCGACAGACTCGAGCGTTCAAAACCTCTCCCATTCCCTTAAGCGGCGCCCCCGCCGCTTGCGGAAGACACTAGCCGATTGGACTGGCCGGGCAGCCGGGAATCTGGTTCGGAGGGGTTGGCGTGAGGGGTTGGGGTACCCGTCTACCTTCGCTGGATTTTTCGCCCGGGAGCTACACAAACTCTCAAGAACAGGCAAGCGAAAAATTGACGCCGCTCGTACGACGGGCACCCCAACCCCTCCCATCAAGCCGCCCGAAGATCCACCAGCCCACAAGGTCCGCCCATCTCGAAAGTGAGGTCGCACTTTCGACCGGATAGCGAGAAGAGCTGCGACCTCACGAAGCCTGGAAGTGCCCCGGGGCGAATCTGCTCAGCTCCGAGCCGATCCCGGATCGTGGAGGGAGGGTGGGGCATCCTCCGTACGAGCGGCGTTAATTTTTCGCTTGCCCGTTCCTTGGGAGCTGGCGAGGGTTCGGGCGAAAAATCCAGCGAAGGTAGGAGGATGCCCCACCCTCCCTACCGGCCCGAGGTCGGCGAGAGCTAGCTCTCTTCGTGCCAGGGCGTGAGAATCCGCGGCCCGTCAGCCGTCACAGCCACCGTGAACTCGAAGTGCGCCGCGAGCGAGTCGTCCTCGGAGTAGACCGACCAACCGTCGTCCCCCATCCGCACCAACGGCCCGCGGGCATTGACCATCGGCTCGATCGCCAGCACCATCCCCTCCTCGAGCTCCGGGCCTTTGCCCGGCTCGCCGAAGTTCGGGACCTGCGGCTCCTCGTGCATCTCGCGCCCGACCCCGTGACCGACCAGGGTGCGGATGATCGAGAGGCCCTCGGCCTCGACCGAGTGCTGGATCGCCGCGGAAACGTCGCCGAGGTGGTTGCCGACCTGCATCTGCGCGACGCCGGCGAAGAGTGAGGCCTTGGTGACGTCGAGCAGCTGGCGGGCGCCGCGGTCGATCGGGCCGATCGGGATCGTCATCGCCGCGTCGGAGACCCAGCCGTCCTTGATCACGCCGACGTCGATCGAGAGGATGTCGCCGCGCTGCAACTCGTAGGGGCCGGGGATCCCGTGCACCACCATCGAGTTGGGCGAGGCGCAGATCGAGCCCGGGAAACCGCGGTAGCCCTTGAAGGCCGGCACCGCGTCCTGGGAGCGGATGAACTTCTCGGCGGCGGCGTCGAGCTCCTCGGTGGTGACGCCGGCGCGCGCCTTGGCGGTCACCATCTTCAGGCAGCGGACGAGGATCTCGCCGGAGGCGGCCATCAGGTCGATCTGCTCGGGCGTCTTGCGGATGATCATCCGGTACACGCTAGACCGCCTCGTCCTGCTCCAGGCGCATCGTCGCCAGGGTGCGACGGATCTCCTCGGCGACCTCGTCGGGGTCTTTCTCGCCGTCGATTCGGCGCAGGACGCTGCGCTGGTCGTAGTAGTCGACCAGCGGCTCGGTCTTCTCGTGGTACTGGTTGAGACGGTTGCGGATCGTCGCCGGGTTGTCGTCGTCGCGGGTGATCAGCTCGCTGCCGTCGATGTCGCAGGCGCCCTCCCGCTTGGGCGGGTTGAAGTCGACGTGGAAGACGTGGCCGTTCTCGGCGCAGGTGCGGCGGCCGCCGATCCGGCGCACGACCTCGTCGTCGGTGACGTCGATCAACAGCACCGCGGTGACCCTCCGCCCCAGCTCGTCGAGCTTGGCGTCGAGCGCCTCGGCCTGCGGTGTGGTCCGCGGGAAGCCGTCGAGGATGAAGCCGTCGCGGGCGGCATCGGAGTCGAGCGCCTCGACGATCACGCCGACGATCACCTCGTCGGGCACCAGGTCCCCCGCGTCCATATAGCCCTTCGCCGTGCGGCCAAGCTCGGTCTTGTCCCGGACGGCAGCGCGGAGGATGTCCCCGGTCGCGTAGTAGGGCAACCGCAAATCTTCGTTGAGCCGCTCGCCCTGCGTGCCCTTGCCGGAGCCGGGCGGGCCTAGAAGTACGAGGTTGAGCTCAGCCATTGAGGAAGTCTATTTCTAACCGGAGGGCGCGAAAACCAAGTAGGTCGTGGGACGCAGGGAGCGAGGTGAGGGGAGCGCACTCTAGTGCGTGACCCGATCCGAGCGACTGAGGACCGCGAGATGCGCCGGTTTGCAGCGCCCTCAAGCTATTTCAAAAACCCCTCGTAATTGCGCATCATCAGCTGCGCCTCCAACTGCTTGACCGTATCCAAAGCCACGCCGATCACGATCAGGATCGAGGTGCCGCCGAAGTAGAAGTTGGCCGACGTCTGGCTGATCAGGATCGTCGGCAGCGCCGCGACCGCCCCCAGATAGAGCGCTCCCGGGAAGGTCAGCCGCGAGAGGATGCGGTCCAGGTACTCGGCGGTCGGCCGCCCCGGACGCACGCCCGGGATGAAGCCGCCGTATTTCTTCAGGTTGTCGGCCTGGTCGACCGGGTTGAAGGTCACAGCCGTATAGAAGTAGGTGAAGATAATGATGAAGAAGACCTCGCCGACCACGTAGGCCCAGCCGTTGGGTTCGAAGAAGGCGGCGAAATCAAGCGCGGCCGGGGTGTTGAGGAGCTGCCCGATCGTCGGCGGGAAGGCCATGATCGAGGCGGCGAAGATGACCGGGATGACGCCGGCCATGTTCACCCGCAGCGGCAGGTAGGTCGAGCCGCCCGAGGTCATTTTGCGCCCGACGACCCGTTTGGCGTACTGAACCGGGATCCGCCGCTGCCCCTCCTGGACGAAGACGATCGCGACGATCACGGCCAGGGCGATGAAGGGCATCATCACGATGAAGACCTGGTCGGGGCTGTTCCACCACTTGCTGAGCCCGCTGGGCAGCGAGGAGACGATCGAGGCGAAGATCATCAGCGAGATGCCGTTGCCGATCCCGCGCTGGGTGATCAGCTCGCCCATCCACATCAACAGGGTGCAGCCGGCGGTGAGGGCGATCACGATCAGGAAGACCTTGGGGAAGGTGAGCGTGCCGACGACGCTGGTGCCCGATTCTTCGCCGAAGGAGCGGAAGAGGAAGACGTAGCCGAGCGACTGCACAAAGGCGAGGCCGACGGTGAGGTAGCGCGTGTACTGGGTGATCTTCTGCTGGCCGACCTCACCCTCTTTCTGCAGGCGCTCGAGCGAGGGCACGACCACCGTCAGCAACTGCAGGATGATCGAGGCGGTGATGTAGGGCATGATCCCCAGCGCGAAGAGCGATAGTCGCGAGAGGCTGCCGCCCGAGAAGGTGTTGAGGAAGCTGAGGATCCCCGAGCCGGTGAAGTTGTTCTCGATTTCCTTCACGGCCGCGACGTCGACGCCCGGCGCCGGGATGTAGGCGCCGAGGCGGTACAGCGCCAGGATCGCCGCGGTGAAGGCGAGCTTCTTGCGGATGTCCGCAACGCTGAACGCGTTGAGAATAGTTCTGAGCATTACGGCTCCAGAGTGTGACAGGTACCGCCGGCAGCCTCGATCTTCTCTTTGGCGGCCGTACTGAAGGCGTGCGCGTGGACGTCCAGCTTCTTGGCGATCTCGCCGCGGGCGAGGATCTTGACCGGATCCGAGCGCTTGGCCAGCCCCTTCTCCTTGAGCGCAGCCGGGGTTACTTCGGCACCGGCGTCGAAGCGCTCCTCGAGGTCGGAGAGGTTGACGGGCTGCGTCTTGGTGCGGAAGTTCTCAAAGGGCATCGACTTCTTCATGTGCGGGCCGCGGAGCTTTCGCATCCGCATGTGGATCGGGTTCTGCCCGCCCTCGTAGCCAGCCTTGCGCTTAGCTCCCGCGCGGGAGCCGGCACCCTTGTGGCCGCGCCCCGAGGTCTTGCCGAGACCGCTGCCCTCGCCGCGGCCGATCCGCTTGCGCGGACGGCGCGAGCCGGGCTTCGGCTTCAGGTTGTGGAGACCGATCTCCTCCGAGCGCGGCGTCTCAGCCATCAGGAGACCTCCACCAGGTGGGAGACGATCTTCAGCTGGCCCTGCAGCTGCGGCGAGTCCACGCGCTCGACGGATTTGCCGATGCGGCCGAGGCCCAGGGCCTTCAAAGTTGCTTTCTGCTTCGGATCGGTCCCGTTCTTGGACCTCACCTGCGAAATCGTCACCCCGCTCACGACTGCGCCTCCTCCGTGGCCGGAGCCTCCTCGGCGGTGGGAGCGTCGTCGGCGGGAGCGTCGGGCACGGGGTTCTCTGCGCTCGGCGCCTGCTCGACGACCTCCGCGTCGCTCGCGGCGGGCGACTCGACCGCAGCAGCCTCGGTCTCCGCAGCCGGCTCCTCCGCGGCGGGAGTCTCCTCGGCTGGCGCGGCATCGTCGGCGGCCGGAGCCGCGGCGAGATGCTCGCCGTTGGTCGAAGTCACGTTCAGGTCGAGCCCGAGCACCTGCTTGACCGTCAGGCCCCTCAGCTCAGCCACCTCCTCAGGCCGCCGCAGACGAATCAAGCCGTCCATCGTCGCCTTGACGAGGTTGATCGGGTTCTGGGTGCCGATGCTCTTGGTGAGGACGTCGCGAACGCCGCCGAGCTCGAGCACGGCGCGAACGCCGCCGCCGGCGATGACGCCGGTACCGGGGCTGGCCGGGCGCAGGACGACGTGCCCGGCGCCGAAGCGGCCGATGATCCGGTGGGTGATCGTCTGCCCGTATTTGGGCACGCGGATCATGTTCTTACGGGCGTCCTCGACGCCCTTCTGAATCGCCAGCGGGACCTCGCGGGCCTTGCCGTAGCCGATCCCGACGACTCCCTCTTCGTCACCGACGGCGACCAGGGCGGTGAAGGAGAAGCGCCGGCCGCCCTTGACAACCTTGGCGACGCGGTTGATCTCGATCACGCGCTCCTGCAGGTCGAGCCCGCGGGGGCTGACCGTCTCAACGTTCTTGGTATCCATTCCCTTCATAAGCAGCGGCCCACCGTAGCGGAATAGCCGGCCATCAGAAGGCCAACCCTCCCTCGCGCGCACCATCGGCCAGCGCCTTGACGCGACCGTGGTACTGGTAGCCACCGCGATCGAAGACGCAGGTTTCGACGCCAGCGGCCTTGCCGCGCTCGGCGAGGAGTTCGCCGGCCTTCTTGGCCTGCTCGGAAGCGGTGAGTTTGCGAAGGTCGGGCTCGATCCAGTTGACGGCAGCCAGGGTGTGGCCCTTGGTGTCGTCGATGAGCTGGGCGAAGACGCCGCGGTTGGAGCGGTAGACGGAGAGGCGCGGGCGCTCGGCGGTGCCGCTGATCCGGGCGCGAACCCGGCGGCGACGGCGCAGCCGGCCCTGGCGCTTGGTGATGAGGGTCATGCGCGCTTACCCACCTTGCGCAGCACTTGCTCGCCTTTGTAGCGGATGCCCTTGCCCTTGTAGGGCTCCGGCTTGCGGCGCTTGCGGATGTCGGCGGCGACCTGGCCGACCAGCTGCTTGTCGATCCCGCGCACGATCACTTCGGTCGGCTGCGGGACCTCGAACTCGATGCCATCGGGGGCATCGATCGAAACCGGGTGCGAGTAGCCGAGGGCGAGCTCGAGGTCCCTGCCTTTGAGGGCGGCGCGGTAACCGACGCCCTGGATCTCCAGCCGCTTCTCGAAGCCGTCGGTGACTCCCTCGACCATGTTCGCGATCAGGCTGCGAGTGAGGCCATGCAAAGCGCGATGGTCGCCGCGGTCGGTCGGACGGGCGACGGTGACGACGCCGTCGGCCTGCTCGATCGCCATGTCCCGGGAGAGGGTCTGGCTGAGCTCGCCCTTGGGGCCCTTGACGGCGACGTTGCCAGGGGCAATCTCGACCGTGACGGCCTCGGGAACGGGGACGGGTTTTCTTCCGATTCGGCTCATTGGTTCACCAGACGTAGGCGACGACCTCGCCACCGACGCCCTTGGCGCGGGCTTCGTGGCCGGTCATAACGCCGGTGGAGGTGCTGACGATCGCGGTCCCGGTTCCTCCCTGGACGCGCGGCACGTTTTTGTGATCGACGTAGCGGCGGCGGCCGGGGCGGGAGACCCTTTCGATGCCAAGGATGACAGGACGGCGGTCCTCGGTGTACTTGAGGCGCACGTTGATCGCCTCGCCCACGGGGGCGGGCTTGCGGTGGAAGTCGGTGATGTAGCCCTGCTCCTTGAGGATCCGCGACATCTCCATCTTCAGGCCCGAGAGGGGAATCTCCACCTCGTCGTGGCCAGCGCGAATCGCGTTGCGGATGCGGGTCAGGTAATCGGCGATCGGATCGGTCTGCATGGTCCTACCAGCTCGACTTCGTCATGCCGGGGATGTACCCCTCGTGGGCGGCGTTGCGCAGGCAGATCCGGCAGAGGCCGAACTTGCGGTAGTAGGCGCGCGGGCGACCGCAGCGCCGGCAGCGGTTGTAGCCGCGGGACTGGAACTTCGGTTTGCGGCCCTGACGGACCTTCTGGGAAGTCTTAGCCATCCTTTGAATTCTCCTCGTCGGCGCCACTCTCGGCAGCCTCGTCGTTTCCGCTCTCGGCGCCGTCCTCGCCCTCGCCGTCCTCGGCTTCGGGCTTGGCGTAGGCCTCGGGGTTCTCCTCTTTCAGCTGCTCCAGCGCGGCCTGCTCGACCTCGGCCTTGAGGCGAGCCTCCTCTTTGCGCTGTTCCTCCTCGGCCTCGGCTTCGGCTTCTTCACGGGCCGCCTGGCCCGGTCGGCCCTCCTGGGCGAAGGGCATGCCCAGCGCCAGCAGCAGCTCGAAGGCCTCGAGGTCGGTCCTGGCCGTGGTCGTGATCGTGATGTCGAGGCCACGAACCACGTCGACCGTGTCGTAGTCGATTTCGGGGAAGATCAGCTGCTCTTTGACGCCCATCGAGTAGTTGCCTCGGCCGTCGAAGGAGCGCGGGTTGAGGCCGCGGAAGTCGCGGATCCGCGGCACCGCGATCGAGGTCAGGCGGTCGAGGAACTCCCACATGCGGGCCCGGCGCAGCGTCACCGAGACGCCGACCGGCATCCCCTCGCGCAGCTTGAAGGAGGCGACCGACTTGCGGGCGCGGCGCACGTTCGGGTGCTGACCGGCGATCAGCGCCAACTGGTTCTGCGCCGATTCGAAGGATTTCTTGTCCTGTTTCTCGGTGCCGAGTCCCATGTTGAGGGTGATCTTGACCAGGCGCGGCGCGTCCATCGGCGTCGAGTAGCCGAATTTCCGCGTCAGCTCGGGCAGGATCTGCTCCTCGTAGCGCCCGCGGAGGCGCGGCGGCGGAGGCGCCTGTGAAGTCGGTGCCACGGTCGCCTCCATCAGTCGATCGCCGTCCCCGTGCGCTTCGCGTAGCGGACGCGCTTGCCACCGTCGTCAACCCGGACACCGACCCTGGTCGGTTTGTTGTCTTTGGGGTCGAGCAGCATCACGTTGGAGGCGTCGATCGGACCCTCCTTCTCGACGATTCCACCCGCCTGCGCTTTCGACATGTCGCTGGTCGAGCGCGGACGTTCGTGGCGCTTGATGATGTTGAGGCCCTCGACGTAGACGCGGCGGCGTTTCGGATCGGTGCGCACGACGCGACCGGTCTTGCCGGCGTCCTTGCCGCTGGTCACGATCACCTGGTCGTCGGTCTTGACTCGCATCGACTTCGCCATCAGAGGACCTCGGGCGCGAGCGAGATGATTTTCATGAAGTTGCGATCGCGGAGTTCGCGTGCCACCGGGCCGAAGATGCGGGTCCCGCGCGGGTTGTTGTTCGCGGGATCGATCAGCACGGCGGCGTTCTCGTCGAAGGAGATGTAGGTGCCGTCGGGGCGGCTCAGCGCCTTGCGGGTGCGGACGACGACGGCCTGCACGACCTCGCCCTTGCGGACGGCGCCCTGCGGGCTGGCCGATTTCACGGTCGCGGTGATGACGTCGCCGACGCTTGCGTAACGCCGATGCGAGCCACCCTTGACACGGATGCAGAGGATCTCGCGAGCCCCCGAGTTGTCGGCGACCTTAAGCCTGGACTCCTGCTGGATCATCGGCCTCTACCTCGCCTTCTCGACGACGTCGACCAGGCGCCAACGCTTGGTCTTTGACAGCGGTCGGGTCTCGACGACGCGAACGACATCGCCCTCGCCGGCCTCGTTGCGCTCGTCATGCGCGTGCAGCGTGCGCGAGCGGCGGACGATCTTCTCGTAAGTCGGGTGACGGCGGGCAATGTCGATGCGAACGGTGATCGACTTGTCGCCTTTGTTGGAGACGACGATGCCCTGGCGGACCTTGGCCGCGTTGGCGTCGCGCTCGGCGGGCTGGGTGCCGGGCCCGGCGGCGCTCTTCTTGGTCTTCGCCACGGTCCGCTCTTTGCGCCGGCCTTTCGCCTTCGTGGCGCGCTCGGTGGCGCGCTTGGCGGCGCGCTCCTCGGGGCTCAGCGCCGGGCCGGCCTGATGCGGACGGCGCGAGCGCTGCAGGCGCCGGCGCTGCTTCCAGGGAAGATCGTCCTCGGGGTCCGGCTCCGCAGCGGGCGCTGCGGCGGCGGGAGCGGGAGTGGGCTTCTCTGCGGGGGCCTCCTCGGCAGGGGTCTCCTCCACCGGAGTCTCCTCGGCGGCGGGTGCCTCCTCGACCGGGGTCTCCTCGGCCTGGGGCTCCTCGGGCTCGGTGCTCTCGTTTTTCGTCTCGTCGCTCATATCCGCTTCGTCTCTTTCTCGACATCGATGCCGCGTGCCCGGGCGATGGTCAGCAGCCGCGCGATGTCGCGCTTGGCCGAGCCGAGCCGGGCGGTGTTCTCGAGCTCGCCAGTGGCGTGGCGAAAGCGGAGGTTGAAGGCCTCCTGCTTGGCGTCGATCAGCTTCGCCACCAGCTCGTCGTCTTTCAGGTTATGCACCTCGGCAGAATTCATCAGTCTTCAACGCCCTCGCGCTTGACGAATTTCGTCTTCACGGGAAGCTTGTGACCGGCCAGGCGCAGTGCTTCGCGAGCGAGCTCCTCGGGAACACCGGCGAGCTCGAACATCACCTTGCCGGGCTTGACCACGGCGACCCAGCCCTCGGGGTTGCCCTTGCCGGAGCCCATCCGGGTCTCGGCCGGCTTCTTCGTGTAGGGCTTGTCAGGGAAGATGTTGATCCAGACCTTGCCGCCACGTTTGATCTTGCGGGTCATCGCCACACGAGCGGCCTCGATCTGGCGGTTGGTGATCCAGCCGCGGTCGAGCGACTTCAGGCCGTACTCGCCGAAGGCGACGGTGCTGCCGCCCTTGGTGTTGCCGCGCATGCGACCGCGGAACTGTTTGCGGTGCTTGACCCGTTTCGGCATCAGCATCAGCGGTGCCTCCTTTCGGCGCAGTGCGACTCAGCCGAGCGAAAACCAAGCTGGGCGAGGACGCAGGCCGCCGCCTTTGGCAGCGCCAAAGGCAAGGCCGAGGACGAAGATCCAGTGCCGGTTTGCAGCCGGCTGAGGCGTGCTGCGTTGGAAGGAGTCATCGCTAACGACCACCTCCGCCACGCTGGCCACCACGGCCGCCGCGATCGCCGCCGCGTCCGCCACCGGGGCCACCACCACGTCCGCCGCGATCGCCACCGGGCCCACGGCCGCCGCGATCGCCGCCGGGTCCACGCCCACCGCGATCGCGTCCGCCGCGATCACGACCGGCGTTCTGCGGCTCACCGTCGGTCGATGCAAGGTCAGAACGGAAGCCCTCGGGCATGACCTCGCCCTTGTTGATCCAGCATTTGACGCCGATGCGACCGGTCGTCGTGCGGGCCTCGAAGAATCCGTAATCGATGTCGGCGCGCAGCGTGTGCAGCGGCACGCGGCCATCGGAATAGCTTTCGGTCCGCGCCATCTCGGCACCGCCGAGGCGGCCGGAGACCTGGACCTTGACGCCCTTGGCGCCGGAGCGCATCGCCGAAGTGAGGGCGCGTTTCATCGCCCGCCGGAAGGCGACCCGGTTCTGCAGCTGCTCGGCGATCGACTGGGCGACCAGCTTGGCATCGAGCTCGGGGCGCTTGACCTCGCGGATGTTCACTTTCACCGGGCTGCCGGTCAGCTTGTGCAGCTCCTTGCGCAGGGCGTCGACTTCACTGCCCGACTTGCCGATGACGATGCCGGGTCGAGCCGTGTGGATATCGACCGCGACCTCGCCGCGACGCTCGATCGTGATGTTCGAGAGGCCGGCATGAGAGAGCTTGTTGACGATGTGATCCCGGATCTGCAGGTCTTCCTGGAGCACGTCGGCGAAGTTTTTCTCCTCGTACCAGGTCGACTTCCAGTCGTGGATGTAGCCGACGCGGAACCCCTCCGGATGGATCTTCTGTCCCATTGCTAGACCTCAGTCCTCTACCGGGGTTAGGGCCACGGCGATGTGGCTGGTTCGCTTGTGGATCGGGGTCGCCCGTCCCTGGGCGCGGGGCCGGAAGCGCTTCAGCGTCGGGCCCTCGTCGACGGTGATCGAGGAAACGCGCATCTCATCCCCGATCAGGTCGTGGTTGTTCTCCGCGTTAGCGGCAGCGGAGTCGATCAGCTTGTGGATATCCTCGGCGGCGCCGCGGGGCGAGAACTGGAGCAGCGCTCGGGCCTTTTCGATGTGCAGGCCGCGGACCTGGTCGGCGATCAAGCGCGCCTTGCGCGGCGCGATCCGCACGTAGCGGGCGCTGGCGCGGACGACCGGCGGCGCAACCGGAGCCGAGGGGGCTTTTTTCGCGGCAGCTTTTTTCGCCGGAGCTTTGGCTTTCTCTTTGCCTTTGGCCGCTTTCGGCTCAGCTTTTTTCGCCGCAGCTTTTTTGGGCTCTTTTTTCGCCGCAGCTTTTTTCGCCGGAGCTTTTTTCTCAGCAGTTTTCTTATCAGCAGTTTTTTTGCTGTTGCTGATTTTGGTTTTGTCTTTCTCGTCGGCCATCGCTAGTCGCCCTTGCCGGTGCCGGAGTGCGAGCGGAAGGTGCGGGTGGGAGCGAACTCGCCGAGCTTGTGCCCGACCATCGACTCCGAGATGAAGACCGGGACGTGTTTTTTGCCGTCGTGAACGGCGATCGTGTGACCGACCATCTCCGGAAAGATCGTCGAGGTCCGCGACCAGGTTTTCACCATCTGTTTTTTGCCGGCGTCGTTCAGGGCAGAGATCCGTCCCATCAGCCGCTCTTCGACCCACGGGCCCTTTTTGGTCGAGCGTCCCATCAGCGGCCACCCTTCTTCTTGCCGCGGCGGCGGCCACGGACGATGTAGCGGTCGGACTGCTTGCCCTTCTTACGGGTCCGGTAGCCGAGCGTGGGCTTGCCCCACGGGGTTACCGGGTGACCACCGGGCGTGTGGTGCGCCTCGCCGCCGCCGTGCGGGTGGTCGACGGGGTTCATCGCGACACCGCGGCTCTGCGGGCGCTTGCCCTTGTGGCGACTGCGGCCGGCCTTGCCGACCTTCAAGTTCTGGTGCTCGGCATTGGAGAGGGTGCCGATCGAGGCGCGGCACTCGGCGCGGACCAACCGCATCTCCGAGGACGGCAGTCTCAGGGTGACCATCTCGCCCTCCTTGGCGACCAGCTGGATCGCGGTGCCGGCGGAGCGGCCGAGCTTGCCGCCCTGGCCGGGAATCAGCTCGACGTTATGGACGATGGTGCCGGTCGGCATCTGCGCCAGCGCCATCGCGTGACCAGGTTTGATGTCGGCCTCGGGGCCGGATCTGACGACGTCGCCGACCGCCAGCGTCGAGGGCGCCAAGATGTAGTCCTTGAAGCCGTCGGCGTAGTGCAGCAGGGCGATGTAGCAAGTGCGATTGGGGTCGTACTCGATCGTCGCGACCTTCGCGGGCACGCCGTCCTTGAGTCGCTTGAAGTCGATCTTCCGGTAGCGCCGCTTGGCACCGCCGCCGCGGTGGCGGGAGGTGACGCGACCGTTGACGTTGCGGCCGCCGGACTTTTTCAGGCCCTCGGTCAGCTTCTTTTCCGGCTCGGTGGCGGTCAGCTGCTCGCGCAACGGGTAGGTCGCGAAGCGGCGGCCCGGGCTGGTCGGTTTGGTTTTGCGGTTCGGCATCTTCAGATCTCCTAGGCGGTCTGTCCGCCCTCGAACAGCTCGATCCGCTCGCCGGGGGCGAGCTGGACGATCGCCTTCTTCCAGGCGCGGGTGCGGCCTTTCGTAAGCCCGCGACGCTTGGGCTTTGAGCGCACCTTGGCGGTGCGCACCTGCGCGACCTCGACGCCGAAGACCTCGTGGACCGCCTGGGCGATCTGGGTCTTGTGGGCGCGATCATCGACGCGGAAGGTGTACTTGCCCTCAGCAATCAGGGCGTAGCTCTTCTCCGAGATCACCGGACGAATCAGGATCGATCGCGCGTCCATCAGCCCAACCTCTCCTGCAGCGCCGTCAAGGCGGACTCGGAGATGACCAGCGAGGCCGCCGCGATCACATCGGCAACGCCGGTGGCGCCAACCTCGAGCACGTGGGTGCGCGGGATGTTGCGGAAGCTCTTCATCGCGCCGACCTCCTCGGCCGTGAGGACGATCAGGGTCGGGCTCTTGGCGGCCCATTTGGCCAGCGCCGCCGCAGCTTCTTTGGTCGAGGGAGTCTCGAAGGTCGCGGCGTCGAGGAGGGCGACCGAGTCGCGCTCGGCGTGGACCGAGAGGGCGGAGCGCAGCGCCCGACGACGGGCTTTGCGGTTGACCTTGACCGTGTAGTGGCGCGGCTTCGGGCCGAAGGTGACGCCGCCGCCGTAGCGGCTGGAGACGCCGAGGGCGCCGACACGAGCGCGGCCGGTCCCCTTCTGGCGCCAGGCCTTGGCGGTGGTGAAGGCGACCTCGCCGCGGGTCAGGGTCGAAGCGGTGCCGCGTCGGCGCGAAGCCATGTCGGCACGCGCAGCCTCGTGCACCAGCGACTGGTGGAAAGGCTCGCTGAAGATCTCTTTGGGCAGATCGGCTTTGGTCGTCTTGCCGAGCACGGAAGCTTTAGCCATCGGTCCTCACCTCGACCATCGCGTTGCGGGAGCCGGGGACCGAGCCTTTGATCAAGAGCAGGTTGCGGTCGGTGTCGATGTCGGCGATTTCAAGCCCCTTCTGGGTGCGGCGCTTGTTGCCCATCTGGCCGGGCATCCGCATCCCTTTGAAGACGCGAGCGGGGAAGGCGCTGGCGCCGATCGATCCTGGCGCGCGAACGTTGTGGGAGCCGTGGCTGACCGGTCCGCGGCTGAAGTTGTGGCGCTTGATGCCGCCCTGGAAGCCCTTGCCGATCGAGATCCCGGTGACCTTGACCTTCTGGCCCGCCTCGAAACCGGCGACGGTGACGTCATCACCGATCTTCGGTCCCTCCTCGACGCCGAGATCCTCGTCGCGGAACTCGACCAGGTGGCGCATCGGCGGCGCGCCGGCCTTTTTCAGGTGGCCTTCCTCGCCCTTGCTGAGCTTGCCCTGCTTGACCTCGCCGAAGGCGAGCTGCACCGCCGCGTAGCCATCGCGGTCGGAGGCGCGAACCGCGGTCACCTTGCAGGGACCGGCTTCGATCACGGTCACGGGCACGACGGTTCCGTCCTCGCGGAAGACCTGGGTCATGCCTAGCTTCTTGCCGAGAATCGCGGCCATCTAAAGCTTGATCTCGATGTCGACGCCGGCCGGCAGCGAGTCCAGGCGCTGCAGCGAGTCGACGGTTTTCGGCGACGGCTGGAGGATGTCGATCAGACGCTTGTGGGTGCGGATCTCGAAGTGCTCGCGCGAGTCCTTGTCCTTGAACGGCGAGCGGATCACGCAGTAGACGTTTTTCTCGGTCGGCAGCGGCACCGGGCCAGAGACGCTGGCGCCAGTGCGCTCGGCCGTCTCAACGATCTCCCGAGCAGCGCGATCGATCGCGTCGTGGTCGTAGGCCTTGAGCCTGATTCGAATTTTCTGTGCTGCTATCGCTGCCACTTTTTCCTGCTGTCTCCAGATCCTGTTGCTTGTCTCGGTTCGGGCGCTCTTAGGGCGCAATAAGGGCGGGGCCCCTGTCGGTGGGGCGCCGCCCCGGTCGTATGTCTTTGCAGTTGTCTCGCTGCCCGGCGGGCAGCGATAGGGCGGGCACTACGCCCGCCCCGGGGGGAGTCGTTACTCGATGACCTCGGCGACAACCCCCGAGCCGACGGTGCGGCCACCCTCGCGGATGGCGAACCGCAGGCCCTGATCCATGGCGATCGGCTGGATCAGCTCGATCGTCATCTCGACGTTGTCACCCGGCATCACCATCTCCGTCCCCTCGGGGAGGTTGGCGATCCCGGTCACGTCGGTGGTCCGGAAGTAGAACTGAGGACGGTAGCCGGAGAAGAACGGGGTGTGGCGACCACCCTCCTCCTTCTTCAGGCAGTAGACCTCGGCTTTGAACTTGGTGTGCGGCGTGATCGAGCCGGGCTTGCAGAGAACCTGGCCACGCTCGATCTCCTCGCGCTTGGTGCCGCGCAGGAGGGCGCCGATGTTGTCGCCAGCCTGACCCTGGTCGAGGATCTTGCGGAACATCTCGACGCCGGTGACGGTGGTTTTGGTCGTGTCGGTGATGCCGACGATCTCGACCTCGTCGCCGGTGTTGACGATCCCCTGCTCGACGCGCCCGGTGGCGACGGTGCCGCGGCCGGTGATCGAGAAGATGTCCTCGATCGGCATCAGGAAGGGCTTGTCCAGCTCGCGGACCGGCTCCGGGATGTAGGAGTCGAGAGCCGCGGCCAGCTCGAAGACGGCTTTCTGGGCCTCCTCGTCGCCTTCCAGCGCCTTCAGGGCGGAGCCTTTGATGATCGGGGTCTCTTCGCCCGGGAAGTCGTATTCGTTGAGCAGGTCCTTGACCTCCTCTTCGACGAGCTCGACCAGCTCATCGTCGTCGACCTGGTCGATCTTGTTGAGGAAGACGACCACGTGCGGGACGTTGACCTGACGGGCCAGCAGAATGTGCTCGCGGGTCTGCGGCATGACGCCGTCGGCCGCGGACACGACCAGGATCGCGCCGTCCATCTGCGCGGCGCCGGTGATCATGTTCTTGACGTAGTCGGCGTGGCCCGGGCAGTCGACATGGGCGTAGTGGCGGTTGTCGGTCTCGTACTCGACGTGGGAGGTCGCGATCGTGATCCCGCGCTCCTTCTCCTCCGGGGCGTTGTCGATCTCCGCGAAGCTCTGAGCTTCGGCGCCGCCCACGGTCGAGAGCGTCTGGGTGATCGCGGCCGTAAGCGTCGTCTTCCCGTGGTCGATGTGACCGATCGTTCCGACGTTCACATGCGGCTTATCGCGCTCGAACTTCTCCTTTGACATCTCTCTCCGTTCTACCTTTCGAAGTCGTGTTCTGTCTGATTTAAGTGCTTAAGTTCTGCGGGTACTGCCTGGCAGGGCGTTTTGTCCTGCCTGCGGGCGAACCTGGGAAATATAGCCAGATGGCGCCGCTTCTCGCGGTTGGGCCTAGGAAGTGGCCCCCACCGGCTCGCCAGAGCGGTGCTCGACGATCTCCTCGGCGATGTTGCTGGGGACCTCCTCGTAGCGCTCGAACTGCATCGTGTAGCTGGCACGGCCCTGGGTTGAAGATCGCAGGTCGGTGGCGTAGCCGAACATTTCGCCGAGCGGGACGAAGGCCTGAACCGCCAGCGCGTTGCCGCGCTGCTCCTGGCCCTGGACCTTGCCGCGGCGCCGCGAGAGGTCGCCGATCACGTCGCCGAGGAAGTCCTCGGGGGTGACGACCTCGACCGACATCACGGGCTCGAGCAGGACCGGGTTCGCCTTGCGGGCACCCTCCTGGATCGCCATCGAGCCGGCAATTTTGAAGGCCATCTCCGAGGAGTCGACATCGTGGTAGGAGCCGTCGACCAGTTCGACTTTGACGTCGACCATCGGGTAGCCGGCCTTGACGCCGTTCTCCAGTGCCTCCCGCATTCCCTGTTCGGCGGGACCGATGAATTCACCGGGGATGGCGCCGCCCTTGATTTTGTTGACGAACTCGAAGCCCTCGCCGGGCGCCGGCTCGACATTGATGACGACGTGGCCGAACTGGCCGCGGCCGCCGGTCTGGCGGACGAAGCGGGCGACGACCTTCTCGACCCGCTTGCGGATCGTCTCGCGGTAGGCGACCTGGGGCTTGCCGACGTTGGCGTCGACTTTGAACTCGCGCAGCATCCGGTCGACGATCACCTCGAGGTGGAGCTCGCCCATCCCGTGGATCAGGGTCTGGCCGGTTTCCTCGTCGCTTTCGATCTTGAAGGTGGGGTCCTCCTCGCCGAGGCGCTGCAGCGCGTTGCCCATCTTCTCCTGGTCGGCTTTCGTTTTCGGCTCGATCGCGACGGCGATCACCGTCTCCGGGAATTCGATGCTCTCGAGGGCGATCGGCGCGTCGGGGGCGGCGAGCGTGTCGCCGGTCCCGGTTTCCTTGAGGCCGACGCCGGCGCAGATGTCGCCCGAGTGGACCTCGTCGATCTCCTCGCGGCTGTTGGCGTGCATCATCAGCAGCCGGCCGATGCGCTCGGTCTTGCCGGTTTTGACGTTGAGGACGCGACCGCCTTTCTCGAGCGTGCCCGAGTAGACGCGGAAGTAGGTGAGCTTGCCGACGTAGGGGTCGGTCATGATCTTGAAGGCGAGGGCCGCGAACGGGCCGTCGTCGTCGGCAGGGCGCTCGGCCTCGGTCGGCTCGGCCTGGCCTTTGCCGGCGGGCACGACGCCGGTCACCGGCGGTACCTCCAGCGGCGAGGGCAACAGCGAGATGATCGAGTCGAGCAGCGGCTGCACGCCCTTGTTCTTGAACGAGGTGCCGCAGAGGACGGGGGTGACCTTGGTGTCGAGACAGGCCCGGTGCAGAGACTTGAGCAGGCGCTCCGCCGAGATCTCCTCTTCGCCGAGGTAGGACTCCATGAGGTCGTCGTCGTGGTCGGCGCAGGCCTCGACCAGCTGGGTGCGGTATTCCTCGGCCTGCTCCTGGAGGTTCTCAGGGATCTCGACCGTCTCGTAGGCGGCGCCGAGCTCGTCGGTCCAGATAAGCCCTTTCATCTCCGGCAGGTCGACGACGCCCTGGAAGTCTTCCTCGGCGCCGATCGGCAGCTGGATCGGGTGCGCGTTGGCGCCAAGCCGGTCCTTCATCGTCTGTACGCAGTAGAAGAAGTCGGCACCGGTCCGGTCCATCTTGTTGATGTAGGCGAAACGCGGGACCGCGTACTTGTCAGCCTGGCGCCAGACCGTCTCCGACTGGGGCTCGACGCCGGCGACGGCGTCGAAGACTGCGACCGCGCCGTCGAGCACGCGCAAGCTGCGCTCGACCTCGACCGTGAAGTCGACGTGGCCGGGCGTGTCGATGATGTTGATCCGGTGGCCCTTCCAATCGCAGGCGGTCGCGGCCGAGGTGATCGTGATCCCTCGCTCCTGCTCCTGTTCCATCCAGTCCATGACCGCGGCGCCCTCGTGGACCTCGCCCATTTTGTGGGTGCGGCCCGTGTAGTAGAGGATGCGCTCGGTAGTCGTCGTCTTACCGGCGTCGATGTGCGCCATGATCCCGATGTTGCGGGTCTTCTCTAGTGGAAAGCTGCGTGCCATGGTTCCTAAGCTGAGTAGTCGTTTCGAAGTGGGTTGCGGGTGAAACAGGGTCGATCCGGCTCAGGACGTGTTCGGCGCAATCGGCCCAAAAAAAAGGCCCCAGTGGGCCCGGCGAGGCATCCTGCGCGAAAACTGCCTGAGCGACCGGCGATGATAGCAGCGAAGCGGCCGCGCATCGGCAGGCGCCTCGCGGCGATTCCCGGCGGCTTACGGAAGTGGACCCGGCGCCTCGATCGCAGCGCCGACCGCGCCCTCGAGCGTGCCCATCCCGCCGTGCTGCGGGTCCGCCATCGCGCCACTGCGGCCGCCACCGCCACTCTCGGCCTGTCTCTTATACACATCTGACG
>JAENWU010000052.1 GCA_016649905.1 Thermoleophilia bacterium | reverse complement strand
TTGGCAGGAGATCGTCAGCGGTGCAGAACACAGAGATGAGCAGCAGGTCGAGGTCGGCGAGCATCGTGGCCCCCTTCGGGTCGGCGGTGGTATTGAGCACCGCCGACTTCGACCCCGCTGCCTATGTCCCCTGCGACTTCAATTGCCCACGCTCGCCGTGGAACTACTCATCTAGCTCGCCTCTCCGGCCTTCCGCTCGATCGCCTTACCAAGCAACTTGCGTTTTCTGGCCTCGGCGATATAGCGGCCCGCCGTGGCACGGGAGGCGCCAAACATTTTGTTGACGTAGGCGTATACGGCCTTCGCCGGTGCCGCGGGGTTCGCGCGGTAGACCTCAGCGACCTTCGCCAATAGCTCGTCACTGGCGATCGGCGCGCTGACCCGCTGCGGCTCCTCTAGAACGAATGCCTGGCGCTCGGCCCACCTCGGGGAGCGCAGTCGCTGCTCGCCGTCGGCATCCCGATACACGACCTCGGAGGCACTGGCTACTGCCTCCCGCACGATTCGGCGAACGGGGATGTCGCGGAGCAGGCCGGTGGAGATGCCCTTGTCGATCTCCGAGCCGTCGATGGTGATGCTCGAGCACAGCGGCTTCCCGTCCTCGCGTATCTGGATGTCGAGGACCAGCGGGGGGAGCCCAACCTCCTCCCATTGCACCGCGAACTCCCGCGGGGCGGCTTGGTTCTTGGAGACCGCGACCCACTCCTGGCTTTTCAGCTTGACCCCGGCCGTGTGGTCGGGGGAGTCGCTGCGGCTCCCTGCATAGGCACCCGACATTGGCGGCTTCGCCGCGTTGGCCAGCGATCGCTCCATTGCCTCTCGCTGGCCAACTGGCAATCCAAGGCGAATTTCCTCCAAGAGCGTGTCGTCATCGGGGCCCGCGGCGCGGGTTGGTTTGCGCTGACTCATGATCCTGACTGTATCACTGATGCCAAAATCGTCCAAAAATAGCTAGACCTGATCTAAGGTGGAGACATGAGCACGACCCAGACCATCGAGATGTTGAGTGTTACGGAGGCGGGCCGTCGCCTCGGAGTGAAGCGAGCCCGGGCCTACCAGTTGGCCAAGGCGGGTGATCTGCCTGTCGTCGAGGTCGCCGGGTGCTTCCGTGTCCCGGTCGCCGCTCTCGACGCCTACATCGCCGCCCTCGCCGAGCAGGCCATCGACAACCTCGGCGGTGGGGATGGCTAACCAGACCTCCGCAACCGGCCCCCGAGCAGGGGGCCTCGAATGAGTCCCAGCGATCAGCGCCGCCTGGATCGCCGCCGCCGTGGGCGACTCGTCGAAGCACTCAATGCCGCGGAAGAGCAATTGACCGTGGCGGAAGGCACCGGGTGCGTCAACGACAGCGAGCGCCTACGGACGGAGATCCACGGCCGCGACTACGTCGACTTCGCCGAGGGCCTGCGCGCCGAGCTGCACTTGCTCGACGTCGAAGGACGTGACCGGCGCATTCGGGAGCTGTGCGGCCGCCGCGGTGTTTCCGTCGGGTACCTCGCCGACCTCCAGCGCCGGCACGATCGAGCTGTCGGCCTGGCGCCCGATCAGAACCCCGGCAAGCTCAACCCGGACTACAACGGGTTGAAGCTGCGCACGTCGACGATCGGCAGCGGCGTCGGCGGGGGGCAGGCCCGGTGAGCGCCGACACCTTTACCCCCGCCGCGCTTGGATACCTCGACGATCACGCGTGCGACCGGGAGATGGCCGAACTACTCGGCATCTACTCGGACCGCAATTCGATCGTCTTTCCCTACGTGGACGCAGCCGGTGAGAAGTACTTCCGTCTGAAGAGTCTCGAGGACGGCATCACCTACCAGCCGAAGGGCAGGTCGCTCGACCTCTGGACCCCGGTTGACACCGACGGAGTCCTGCTGGTTTGCGAGGGCGAGTCCGACTGCACCGCGGCGATCAGCGCTCTGTACTCGCCGATGAACCTCGCCGAGGAGGATGAGGAGCCGGAGTGGGAGTTCGACCGGCTCGGAGACGTACCGCCGCCGGTGGCGGAACTGGCGCCGATCGCCGTTCCGGGGGTCAATAGCTGCCACCAGAAGGTCGCTGACCTCGCTAAGCAGGAGCTGGCCGACGTGGTGATTGTCTTCGACGGCGACTCGGCCGGCCGCGAAAACGCCAAAAAGCTGAAAGAGAAGATCGAGGCGACCGCCAACGTCACGACCACCATCGTCGATCTCCCCGATGGCAAGGATCTCTCCGACGTTCTCGCCGCGGCTGAAGATCCCGTCGAGGCCTTGGCCGAGCTGATTGCTGAGGCCTTGGCCGCCGAGGAAGTCCATGTAGACGCACATGTCCCCGCCAGCAACTCTGCGGCGAGCCCGCCGGAGGATGTCGGCGTGCTACTCGACGCCGCCGGCGATTTTCTCGACCGCTACGTCGTCCTGCCTGGCGAGCACGAGCGGATGGCGATCATCCTGTTCGTCGCCCACACCTACGTCGTCGCCGGCGCCCACGCGACGCCGTACATGCTGGTTCTCAGCGCGGAGAAACGGAGTGGCAAGACCCGCTTGATGGAATCGATGGGCCTGCTCGTCAAGGACCCCTGGCCGGTGATCGGCGCATCGGAGGCAGCCATCTTCCGAAAGATCGCCAAGGACCGGCCGACGATGCTGCTGGACGAGATAGATGCTCTCTGGGGCTCGAACTCGGAGAGGATGGAGCCGTTGCGGGCGATCCTCAACGCCGGCAACAGGCCCGGTGCGACGGTCGCCCGTTGCGTCGGCGAGAACAAGGACGTTGAGGACTTCCCGATCTACTGCGCCAAGGTACTCGCGGGGATCGATAACGGTCGGACCCCGGACACCCTGCGCGACCGCTCGGTGACCATCCGCATGGTCCGCAAGACCGCGGCGGAGCCTGTTGAGCGCTTCAGACACCGCCTCGCCGACTGCGAGGTTGGACCCCTTCGCGAGGGTTTGGAGGATTGGGGGGCACCTTCGCGGCCGAATCAACCTCCTCGGGCGTTAGCAACTGGATTACCTTGACCGTGGCAGCGCCCGATCCGTTAACGGCGAGGGCAACGGCGGTGGCCCCCTCGAGGTCGGGTACCTCGACGGTCACGTAGGCGTCGACATCACCCAGGGAGAAGTAGAAGCTCTCGAGGCGCGCCGCCGAGCGCCCGTCCACCGGAACAACGGGGACGGATCGCGGCTCGCCAAAACAACGATCCGCCCCCGACCCGGTGCCCTAGATCAGCACAGGCCGCCTAGACGCCCGGGCTCCCGGAAAGCTTCCCGGGGGAAGGAGGCTCGAAACCCCTATTGGCTAGCCAAGCCAGTCCAGATTGTGAACCTCGAACTCGGTGACCTCAGGCTCAGGAACGCCGGCCTCCAGCATGACCTCCTGAATCGCCTGTCCGAGCCCTTGCTCCATGTAGCGCTCGATGTGCTCTGGCGAGTCCCAGACCTCGATCACTTTGAAGCCGCCATCGGTGGCTCCCACGATGTGGGCGTGGACCCCGTCGGGTTTCTCATTGCCGGTGCGCTCGGTGACAGCCTCGTAGTGCTCGAGCTTTCCGCCCTGCACGTCGTAGATGCGGCAGATCATGACTCTCCTTCGGTCTGTGGCCGGTCAATCCGACCCTATACCCGAGTATCGAGTCCATCGATGGACTTGCTCTCGACTCCCTCGAGGCGTAGGCTGCCGCCCAACAAGTGGGGGCCGCGCCGCACCAACGGCCGACCCCCTGGCACCGGAAGCTCTCACTTCCGGCACGGCGACAATGTATTCCCTTGCGCCCTGCCTGACGTGGCTCTCCCGGTGTCTCAATGACTACCGAGATGGAGCCACGATGACGATTACGCAAGTTGAGTCCACCGCGACGGCAGCAGGAGGCCTGGCGACGCTCGCGATCCCGCCCGAGTACGCACATTGGGTGCGGCTGGCCGGCCTGCACCTGTTGAAGGGCGACAGTGCAAGCCTTGCGCAGGAGGCAGAGAAGACGGCCAAGGCGATTGAGGAGGAGGCGTTCCACGCGCGGCCGATGATCGCCGCCGACGATCGAGAGGAGTCCTGATGACCGCCGAGGAACAACGGCTGGTCAATGAAGCCACCGTTGCGGTTCGCAGGGTTCGCAACGGCTGCGAGGCGGGACTATCCCGCACCGCCATGATGGCCGTTGTTGGGTTTGGGGAAGTGCTGGAACTCTGGGAGGACAAGACCGTCCCGGCGGCTCGGACCCTTGCGGTTGTCGACGGCCAGCCCTTGCGGGCGGTGCGCTGATGACGACCGGAACCACCAAGGGGGCTGGGTCTTCGGACCCGGCCCCCAAGGTGGAACTTTCAGCCGCGGCTCGGCTCAGAGCGCAGCGCGTCCTCGAGCGGGCGGCCCGGCGGCTGCTAGACGAACAACTAGAGCGCGAAAGCGCCGAAAGGGGGAGCTGATGGCGAAGCTCACCAAGACCTCGACGCCGGGGATCTTCCGGCGCCACGCAAAGGACTGCAGCGACAGGCGCTGCGACTGCTCCTATGTCGTCGTCTGGCGGCACCGGGGTAAGCAATCCACTGAGACCCACAGGACGTTCGCGGAGGCGCGAGAGGCGCAGGGAGCGCGTCAGTCCGGAGAAACCCGGCCGGCGGCGAAGATCAGCTTCGAGGACTACTTCTCGGAGTGGATCAAGACCTACGCGGGTCGTACCGCCCGCGGGCTGTCGGAGAACTCCCGCGCCCTCTACCGCCGTGCCGTCGAAGGCCGCGTGATGAAGGAGTGGGGTACCTGGAAGCTCGCGGAGATCGAGCCGACCGATGTCCGCCGCCTGTATGGCGACCTCCGCGGCGAGGGCGTGTCGACGTCGGGACTGAGGATGGTCCGTGCCGCGCTGTCGGCACTGTTCGCCACGGCGGTCGAGGACGGCGTCCTGCGCTCGAGTCCGATGCTCGGGGTGCGTATTCCGGCCGACACCGCCGAGGGCGACGAGGACGCGCCTGCGAAGACGCTGACCCGTGAGGAGCTGCGGCTGTTCCTCGCGGCGGTCGACGACGACTGGCACCTGTTCTTCCTCTTCCTCACCCACACGGGCCTGAGGATCAGCGAGGCGATCGGGCTGCGCTGGGAGCACATCGAGCTGGGCCGTCACCCGCGGGTCCTGGTGCGCGAGCAGTCCTACGAAGGAAACCGGCAGCGACTCAAGAGCCGGAGCGGCCGGCGCGAGATCCCGCTGTCGCCGGGGATGGCCGACCAGCTGCGGGTGCATCGCCGGGACAGCTTCAAGGGCGAGAAGGCACCGGTGTTCGCGACGTCGACCGGGTCGGAGCTTCGCCGCTCCAACGTGGCCGGCCGGGTCCTGAAGCCCGCCGCGAAGGCCGCTGGCGTCCCCTGGGCGAGCTTTCACAGCTTCCGCCATACCTGCGCCTCCCTGCTGTTCGATGAGGGCCGCAACGTGAAGCAGGTGAGCACCTGGCTGGGGCACTCCGATCCGAGCTTCACGCTCTCGACCTACGTGCATCTTCTCGACGATGGAGTAGGGGGCGCCGACTTCCTCGACGACGCGCTCCGGGTCAACACTGGGTCAACAGAAGGTCCGCAAACGACCGCAAATGAAGCAACCCCACAGATCGCCGAAACGGCTAAATAGCAGGGGATTAACGAAGGGCCGCAACTGTCCGAAAGCGCTCGCCCCAACGGGAGGTTTCCGGTTCGAACCCGGAGGGGGGCTCTGAACGAAGTCGACGCGGCTCGCGAGGACGCCGGTCAGTCGATGCGGGTGATGTTCCCCTGCTGATCGAGCTCGAAGAGGTCCCAGTCCTTCTGGCGACCGCGGGGCCGGGACATGTACCTGCCGGGCGGCATACCGCCGTCCGTCTTAGCCGTGAGCGCCCGGAACGCGGCGCTGCGGTCAGACCCCTTTTTGTGGCCGCTGGACTCCCATTTGCCCAACGAGTTGCGGAAGCGAAAGTCGAAGTCCATGGCCATCAGGCTAGCCGATCGGGTCTAAGAGCCGCCGTCGCCGCCGAGGACGCGCGCCTTCTCGGCGGCGAACTCCGCGTCGGTGAGGATGCCCTTTTTATGCAGGTCGCCGAGCCGCTCGAGGCGCTGCAGGCGGGCCTCCTCGCCATCGCCAATCACCGCGGTCGGCGCCTCGGTGGTGGGCGCCTCGCCGCCGTCTGGGCGACGCTCGGGCAGGTGCATTTTCGCGCTCTCGCCGAGTTTCGAGGCTCGTTCGCCAAGGTTGGCGCCTTTGACGGCGCTGACGACTTTGTCGCGGTGGGCGCCGAAGGTGTCGCTGAACTTGGCGTCGGGGAACTCCTCCAGAGTCTGCTTGCGCAGCTCGTGGATCCCGAAGGCGGCCATCGCCGCGACGATCAGCGTGGTCAGGAAGGAGCGCAGGCTCTGGACCGAGGAGGAGAGGAAGTAGATGCAGACGATGATCGCCAGGCCGGTGTAGACGTAGGGGATGTAGTCGCGCAGCGCCGGCGCGATCACCCTGCGGCTGGCGCGGGCCGAGCCGCTCGGCGAGCCAAGCCAGCCGGCGACCGCGAAGAGCACGCCGACGACGATCACGGTCGTGGCGATGCTGGTCATCAGCGAGGTGCCGATCGACCAGGTCGCTTCCGCGGCCGGCTTGACGCTCTCGTCGACGACGAGCTGGTCGACGATGATGCCGCCGGCGATCTGGCGGGCGACGATCACCGCGAAGCCGGCGGCGATCAGGCCGATCCCGGAGAAGAGGACGGCGACCCAGCGGCTGTCCTTGTAGAGGTAGATCGCCAGGGCGAAGGTGGCGAAGGTGAGGATCGAGAGGATCAGGGCGAGGCCCTTGATCGCGATCGCCACGTTCTGCGCGGTCTTCAGCTGGTCGGAGTGGAGGATCTTGATCTGGCCGGCGTCGGGCGGCAGTTTTTCGGCCAGGGTGGCGCCGATGCCGACCTGGTTGGCGAGGTTGGTGACGAGGCTGCCGAGGTTGAGGCTGACGTCGCCACCTTCGGTCGAGACCGCTTCTTTCTTGTCTTCGAGCACGGCCAGGAGCTGTTCGTGGGCGGTCCGGTTGGCGTCTTCCCAGAGCGACTGGGCGGTCGTCGTTTCCAGCACCCTTTCGGCGCCGTCGCCGGCCACCTGGCGTAGGCCGCCGGCTGCGGGGCCGGCCAGGTCCTTGGTATCGCCGGGGAGGATTTCCTCCAGTTCCTTCTTGATGTCGACGTTTTCGTAGAGCTGGTCGACGAGGTAGTCGCCGAGGGCGGCGCGGACGGTCTGGTTCTGCAGCAGCCGGCCGCTGGTGTGAACCCAGTCGTCGGTGTTGAGCGCCTGCCGCTCGGTCCAGATTCCGAAGACGCTGAGGAAGGCAAAAACGGAGCCGACGATCATGAGCCCCTTCACAGTGCGTCGGCGTGCGCGGCTCATCATTCGGAATGCTATACGTGACCAATGAAGCTCGACGGCATCCATCACATAACGGCGATCACCGAGGACGCCCAGCGCAACGTCGATTTCTACGCCGGCGTCTTGGGGCTGCGGCTGGTCAAGAAAACGGTCAACCAGGACAACCCGACCGTCTACCACCTCTTCTTCGCCGACGAGGGCGGCGACCCGGGCTCCGACCTGACCTTCTTCGAGTACCCCGGCGCGGCGCCGGGACGGGCGGGAGCGGGGATGGTTCACCGGATCGTCTGGCGCGTCGCCTCCACCGACTCGCTCGATTTCTGGTCGGGCCGACTCGGCGCCAAAGGTGTCGAGAGCAGGCGCGAGGGGGAGAGCCTTCGCTTCTCCGACCCGGAGGGGCTCGACCACGAGCTGGCGGTGGTCAGCGTCGAGGACGCGCCGCTGATCGCCGAGCACCCGGAGATCCCGGCCGAGCTTGCCCTGCAGGGCTTCCACGCGGCGCGCGCCTACGGCACCGCGCCCGAGGCCAGCAGCGGGCTGCTCGAGGCGCTCGAGTTCGAGCGGGTCGACGGCGGTGCTTGGGAGGCTCGCGGCGAGCGCCGCGGCGGCCTCTACATCTACGACTCGCCGCCGGCCGAGCGCGGCCTGCAGGGCGCCGGCAGCGTCCACCACATCGCCTGGGCCTCCTCGCCGGAGGAGCACATGCAGTGGCGGGAAAAGGCGATCGAGGGCGGCGCCCAGCCGACCCCGGAGATCGACCGCTTCTACTTCAAGTCGATCTACTTCCGGGAGCCTTCGGGCGTCCTCTTCGAGATCGCGACCAACGGCCCCGGCTTCACCGTTGACGAGCCGCTTGGGCACCTCGGCGAGAAGCTCTCGCTGCCACCCGACTTCGAGCACCTGCGCTCCGAGGTCGAACCGAACCTGCGGCCGGTCCACAACCCACGCTCGGGGTAGTGAGCCGGGATTTCGTCTGGCGCGACGCCGGGCGCACGGTCGTCTTCGGCGAGGGCGGCGTGGAGCGAGCGCCGGAGCTGCTGGCCGAGCAGGGCATCGCCGAGTTCGAGCTGCTGAGCACGCCGCGGGCGCTGGCCGAAGCTCCGGCCCTTGCCGCCGCGGCGACGCGCGTCCACGAGGTGGGCGCGGGCCAAGTCCCCGACCTCGCCGCCGACCTGCTCCAGGGTGTGATCGCCATTTCACCCCCTATTGGTGGGAAGTGGCGATCACACCCCGAGGCGGGTGGCGTGACGCTGGTCGCGCTCGGAGGCGGGAGGGTGATCGACACCGCCAAGGCGATCGCTTCGGTCACGGAAGCTGATGTCGCGGCGATCCCGACGACGATGTCGGGGGCGGAGTTGACGACGATCCACCGGCTGCCGGCCGGGGCGGAGGATCGGGCCGGGCCACGGGTTCGGCCGCGCCTGGTGATCGCCGACCCGGAGGCGATGACGAGCCAGCCGGAGCCGCTGCTGCGCGCCAGCTCGATGAACGCCCTCGCCCACGGCGCCGACTCCCTCTACACGCCCCTCTCCAACCCGGTCGCGGAAATGGCCGCCCTGCGCGGTGCCGCCCTGATCGCCGCCGCGCTTGACGAATCCCCGGCCCAGCGCGAACCCGCCGACCTCGCCATCGGCTCGATTCTCTGCGGCTACGCGATCGACTCCGCCGGCTTCAGCCTCCACCACGTCGTCTGCCAAACCCTCGTCCGCCTCTGCGGCACCCCGCATGCCGAGACCAACGCCGCCATCCTTCCGCACGCCGTCACCCTGCTCTCCTCCCGAGCCCCGGAGGCCTTCGGTCCCCTTGCCACCGCCCTCGGCACCGACTTCAACGGCCTCGAACCCCGCCTGCTCGACCTCGCTGGAAACCCGGCCCCGCTCTCGTCCCTGGCCAGCGACCCAGCCAACCTCGACGCGGCCCTCGAAGCCATGTTCACCCGCCCCGAGCTATCCCACGTCCCCGGCCTGCCCCTGACCCAGCTGGACCTGGCTGGCTTGGTTTCCGCGGCCTGGTAGTTCGCCCCCTGACCAGCCGGGGTAACCACTCCCGCCTCACCGTGTAGCACGCACAAGCGTGACCCCCGATCAACTAGCCCCCTACCACGAGTACACCCGCAAGCACAGCGTCAACTGGCCCATTTACATCCTCGCCAGAATCTTCCTGACGCCGTTCTTCCTCGTCTACTTCCGCTACGCCCGCACCGGCCGCGAACACGCCCGGCTGAAGGGCGGGATCATCGTCGCCGCCAACCACCGCAGCTTCCTCGATCCCTTCGCGATCGGCGGCTGCTTGCCCTGGCGGCGGCCGATGAACTACGTCGCCAAGGTCGAGCTCTTCGAGCCGCGCTGGCGCGCCTGGATCCTCTCCCGGCTCGGCGCCTTCCCGATCCGCCGCGGCGAGTCCGACGAGGAATCGATGGAGACCGCGCGCCAGATCGTCGAGCGCGGCGGCGCCGTCTGCATCTTCCCCGAGGGCACCCGTCACCGCCGCGGCACCCTCGGCGACCCCAAGCGCGGGGTCGGCCGCTTGGCCTTGCAGACCGGGGCGCCGGTGATTCCGACCGCCGTGCTCGGCACCGAACACGTTCGCCGCGGCTGGCGGATCCGTCCCCGCAAGGTCAAGGTCAGGCTCGGGAAAGCGATGACCTTCCCCCGCGCCGAGGAGCCCTCGCCAGCGCTGGCAGAGACGGTGACGGCGCGGATCTGGCCCAACGTCCAGCTGCAGTGGGAAGACCTCGGCGGGCTGCCGCCGCTGCGCCGCGCCGCCGTGATCGGCGCCGGCAGCTGGGGCACCGCAGTTGCCGTGCTGCTTGCCCGAGGGGGCCTCGAGGTGCAGCTCGGCGCCCGCACCGCCGAGAGCGTCGCGGAGCTGATCGAGGCGGGGGAAAACCGTCGCTACCTGCCCGAGGTGCCGCTGCCCGACTCGATCGACGTCCGCCAGGCCTCCGACATCGAGCTCGACGGCCTCGACCTGATCTGCCTGGCGATCCCTTCCAAATCGATGCCGCAGGCGGTCGGTGCGATCGCCGACCGGGTCGGCGGCCGCTCCTCGATCCTGCTGCTGACCAAGGGCCTGGTCGGCCCGCAGGGCCAGCTGCCGGCGGAGTACGTCGGCGAACGGGTGCGCGCCCGCGCGATCGCCTGCCTCGGCGGCCCCGCCCACGCCCGCGAGTCGGTGTCCGGGTCGGCGGCGCTGGTGCTCGGCTCCGCCGACCCCGACCTGCGCACCCAGCTCGGCGAGGTCTTCGATCACGCCGGCCTGGTCTGCGAGCGCAGCGGCGACGTCACCGGGGTGGAGATGGCCGGGGCCGCGAAGAACGCCGCCGCGCTGGCCGCCGCCGCCGCGGAGAGCCACGGATTGAACGCCGCTGGGATCGCCGTGGCGGAGATCTGGAGCGAGTGCATCGAGTACGCGATCGCCCGCGGCGCCGAGCTGGAGACCTTCTCCGGCCTGGCCGGCGTCGGCGACCTGACCGCGACGATGATGGCGCCGACCGGGCGCAACCGCCGTGCCGGCGAGCTGCTCGGTTCGGGCACCCCGGCGGCGGAGATCCCGGCCCTGATCGGCCAGGCCTCGGAGGGCCTCGACACGACGCCGCTCCTGGCCCAGGCGGTTGCCGCTTCGGGGGTCTCGGCCGAGGCATTGGGTGGCCTCGCCGAGCTGATCCGCGGCGAGATCGACGCTGACGAATGGGTGGCCGGGCTGCGCCGAGTCGAGCGCGCGAGGCGAGCGGCGTGATCGCGCGAGAACTAGGCTTGGCTGGTGAGCGGCCCCGAGGAGAACGTCGAGCCGGCGGCGATGGAGCCGGCGGCGAAGGCGGAGCTCGACCGCGCCTTCGAGGACTTCTACCGCTCCCACCTGCGCGACGTCTACTCCTACGCCTACTACAAGGTGGGCAACCACCACGACGCCGAGGACCTCACCGAGCAGGCCTTCCTGCAGGCCTACCGGCACTTCGACCGGGCCCGGCGCGAGTCCGACGGGCGGCCGCTGCGCCCCTGGGTAATCCGGATCGCCCACAACCTCGCCTCGAATTACTACCGCGACCGCTCGCGACGGCCGCAGACGCCGTTGGACGACGCCGACCCGATCGCCGCCCGCCACGACACCGAGGCGATCGCCGAGGGGCGCGAGGAGCTGCGGCAGGTGATCGCGAACCTCGCGCATCTCTCCGACGACCGCCGCGAGGCGCTGATCATGCGTTTCGCGCTCGGCATGGACAACCGCGAGATCGCCCGGGCGCTGGGCCGCTCCGACGGCGCCACCAAGGTCCTGATCCATCGCGCGATCAAACAGCTGCAGGAGGAGATGAGCGATGAGTGAGGCGGGCGACAGCCTGAGCGGCAACTGGGAGGTCGAGCGCCTGCTCGCCGACGCGCTGCGGCCGATGGAGCCCCCGGAGCGCCTCTCGGGACGGATCGAGGACACCTTCGCGGCGATCACCCAGACCGCGGCCGAGGAGCTCTCGGCCTGGGCCGAGGAGCTCTCCGAGAGCGAGCTGCGAGCGCTGCGCGACCCGCGCAACTGGGTCCGTCCGGTGGTCGCGATCGGCGCCGGCGGCGTCGCCACTGGTGCCCTCGTCGTGCTTGAGCTGCGGCGGCGCAGCAAGCAGAAGAGCGAGAGCGGCCTACGCGCCCTCTCCGGCGGCGTCCGCTCGCGCCTCTAACCGCCGCGAGCGCCGTCCAGCCGGTCGCGACTTCGGGGTCCCGGCCGCCGCGGCGAGACCGAGCAGCCCGAGCACCAGGTGGAGGACGTCGTCGCCCCCACTGGCGGGCAGAAAGCCGAGGATCGCGTCACCGGCGCCGATCGCGAAGCCCCAGACCGCCAGCACCGTGTAGAGGAAGCCGAAGGCGAGCGCGAAGGGACGGGCCGCGTAGCTGGCGGCGAGCAGGCCGAGGGCGCCGGTGGCGACGTGGAGGAGGTTGAGCCAGGCGTTGACCTCGAGCACCGCGAGCGCCTCCTCGACCGATCCCGGGCTGCCGAAGGAAGCGCTGTAGAAGAAGCCGAGAATCCCCAGCACGAGCAGCAGCGCGCCGGTGGCGGCTGCGTAGAGACGGGCGGGACTGGGGGGCTGCATCGGCGCCGATTGTAGGCTCCACGATCCGATGGCCCAGACCTGTTACCGCCACCCCGACCGCGAGACCGGCGTCTCCTGCTCCTCCTGCGGTCGCCCGATCTGCCCTGACTGCATGACCCCGACCCCGGTCGGGATGCGCTGCCCGGAGTGCGCGAGCCAGCGGACCAAAGTCGTCCGCAATCCAGGTGGAGCGCCGCAGGCGGGCTTCTGGGGCTCGCCGGCGACCTACGTCCTGATCGCGATCAACGTGGCCGTGTACCTGATCGAGATTGCGCATGGTTCTGGCGGTCTCAGCGGAATGAGCACGCAGGCGATCTACGACCTCGGAGGTCTCTACGGGCCAGCGGTCGCCGAAGGAGACTGGTTCCGGCTGGTGACCAGCGGCTTCGTCCACGTCAGCCTGGTGCACATCGGCTTCAACATGCTCCTGCTCTTCTTCCTTGGGCGGCTGCTGGAGCCGGCGCTGGGGACGCCGCGCTTCCTCGCTCTCTATTTCGCCTCGCTGCTGGCCGGCTCGTTCGGTGTGATGCTGCTCGACCCGAATGCCGTTACCGCGGGGGCTTCGGGTGCAGTCTTCGGACTGGCGGGCGCAACCTTCGTGATCGCACGCGGTCGCGGTATGGACGCGATCGCGGGCCAGATCGGCTTCCTGATCGTCTTCAACCTGGTCTTCACGTTCGCTGGCCACAACGTCAGCGCCGGCGGCCATCTGGGCGGCCTCGTGGGCGGCACCCTGTGCGCCCTTGCGATCGTCGCCGGCGAGCGCGGGATGCTCGGATCCAACCACCGCGTCGCCGAGTACGTGGTGATGGTCGCTGTCGCGGTGATCTCCTTCGTCGGCGCGATCGCCGTCGCCTGAATGGCGAGTTGGTCAACCCCTGGTTGACAAAGTCGCCATCACGGCCGGGTGACCGGCGCCTGCAGCGGCTCGAAGCCGGCGTTGCCGGGCGGGTTCATCAGGTCCGGGTGCAGCAGGTGGGCGAGCAGCTCGACGCCGTCGACGAGCCGCGGCCCGGGCTGGGTGAAGGCGGCGGCTGAATCGACCGCGAAGACACGACGTGCCCCGAGGGCGGCGATCCGCTCCCAGTGCTCCATCGCCTGGGCGCGGGCGTCCTCGAGGGAGCCGTCGGGCATCGCCACGACGACGTCGGCCCGCAGGCTCTCCAGCTCGCCCCAGCCCACCTCCGGTGGGTCCAGGCCGGGGTCCCCGGCGACGTCCTCGCCGCCGGCGATCGAGATCATCTCCGGGATCCAGTAGCCCGCCACCCGCGGCGTGTCCAGCCGCTCCAGCGCGATCACCCGCGGGCTCGACGCCCCGGCGACCGCGGCGCGCACGGTCGCCAGGCGACCCTCGAGCTCTCCGCGCAGTTCGTGGGCGTGGTCTTCCATGCCGGTCGCCTCGCCGAGCCGGACCACCTCTTCGAGCATCTCGCTGAGCGTCGCAACACGCATTGTTCGCTCAATATCCCATTAATCCAAAGCGTCGCGGGAGCGGCCAGCTATATTGCATTCGCCGCATGGCCGACGACGTCCCAGCCCGAAGTACCAGGGCCGCATAAGCGATGAGCGTCGTCCTGCTCGTCCTCCTGCTGGTGCTGATCGCGATCAACGGTTTCTTTGTCTCTGCCGAGTTCGCGATCGTCCGCTCGCGCCGTACGCGCCTCGAGCACCTGCGCGACGAAGGCGTCAACCGCGCCCGCCTGGCGCTGAACCAGATCGACCACGTCGACCAGTTCGTCGCCACCTGCCAGGTCGGGATCACCCTCGCCTCGCTGGGCATCGGCTTCCTCGGCGAGCCGGCCCTCGCCAAGCTCTTCGAGCCGTTGTTCGGCAACGTCCTCGCCCACACCGCGGCAGTCGCGATCTCGATCGCGCTGGCCTTCACGATCGTCACCTTCCTGCACGTGATCCTCGGCGAGCAGGCGCCGAAGATGCTGGCGATCGCGCGCGCCGAGAACGTGCTGCTGCGCGTCGCCGGGCCGCTGAAATTCTTCAGCACCGCCCTGCACCCGCTGATCGTCGCCACCAACGTTCCCGCCAACTGGCTCGTCCGCGTCGTCTTCCGGGTCGACACCGACGGCTCCGCCGAGGAAACCTCGCCGGAGGAGCTGCGGCTGCTGATCTCGCGAGGCGCCCAGCGCGGCCGCCTCGACCCCGGCGAGGCGGGGCACCTCGCCGGCGTCTTCCACCTGCACGAGCAGGAGGCGCGCGAGGTGATGACGCCGATCCCGGCGGTGGTCACCGTCGACGCGGCCGAGACCGTCGAGGCGGCGCTGCGGCGCTGCGTCACCTCCGGCCACACGCGCCTGGTCGTGATCGAGGACGACAACCCCGACCGCGTCAAGGGCATCGTCCACAACAACAGCCTCGCCCGGCTGTACATGAGCGACGGGCCCGAGGCCTCGATCGAGCCGTTGGTCCGCGAAGCCCTGATCGTGCCCGAGACGCGGCCGCTCGACGACCTCCTCCACGACCTCCAGGTCCAGCGCACCTCGCTCGCGGTCGTCGTCGACGAGTACGGGCGCACGGTCGGGATCGTTACCGTCGAGGACATCCTCGAGGAGGTGGTGGGGGAGATCGAGGACGAGACCGACCCTCGCGCCGCCGCCCTACGCCAGCTCAGCAACGGCGACTGGTTCGTCCGCGGCCACGTCTCGCTCGGCGACCTTGCCGACGCCGGGATCGAGTTGCCGGTCGACACCGACGCCTACAACTCGGTCGGCGGCTACGTCTTCGGCGAGCTCGGTCGGCTGCCCAAGCGTGGCGACTCGATCACCGCCAACGGCTACACGCTGCGGGTCGAGGCGGTTCGCGAGAACCGGATCGAGGCCGTTCGCATCAGTAGTTCCGTCCGTCCCGCCACCTAGCTTTTCCAGGCAACCCGCGACCCCGCCGAAGAGTTGGAGGTACCCGCATGTGGGTTGTACGCCTGACCGACAAGCAGCTAGAGGTCCTGAGGGCGCTGTTGCGCTCCGAGGAGCATCTCGGCCCGGCGCTCAGAGGCTCGATCGAGGCGCTTGACCTCGCCCGCTGGGACGAGCTTCCGGAGGCCGAGCTTCCGTGGGACGAAATCGAATCCGTCGCCCGCCGCCAGAACATCTCCGAGGCCGATGTGATCTGGGACATATCGGGAAAGCGCAAGACGGCCAGCGCCGAGTAGCGGGCGCTAGTCGTAGCGGTAAAACCCCGCGCCGCTCTTCCGCCCGAGCTTCCCCTCGCCGACCATCTCGACGATCAGTCCCGGTGGCTTGCTGGCGAGCTCGCCGTTGTCGGCGTAGAGGGCGTCGCCGATCGCCTTGGAGACGTCGAGGCCGACGAAGTCCAGCAGCGCCAACGGCCCCATCGGGTGGCCGGCACCGAGCTTCATGCAGGTGTCGACCTCTCCGGCCTCCATCCCCGTCCGCTCGATCAAGCGCACCGCTTCGAAGAGGTAGGGGAAGAGCAGCCGGTTGACGACGAAGCCGGCCTGGTCGGGAACCTCGACCGCCGTCTTGCCGAGCGCCGCGCACCAGGCCAGCGCCCGCTCGCGGGCGTCGGCGGCGCCGACGGGGATGCAGACCTCGACCAGCTGCATCCGCGGCACCGGGTTGAAGACGTGCAGCCCATAGAGCTTGTCGGTCCCCGCCGCGGCGGCGATTTCGGCGATCCCCAGCGAGGACGTGGTGGTGGCCAGGTCGGCGTTGGGGCAGGCCGCGGCGACCGCGCCCAGCACCTCGCCCTTGGCCGCGACCTCCTCGACGACCGCCTCGACGACGACGTCGCACTCGGAGAGGTCGGCCGGATCGGTGGTGACGCGTAACCGCGAGGGCTCGGCGCCCTCGATCTTGGCGCAGGCGGCAACCACTTTCTCCTCGGCGCGCCAGGCGGATGCCTCGCTGCGGGCGAGCAGGATCGTGTCTGCGGTGGTGGTCGAGACGGCGGCGAGGCCGGTGGCGATTGCCCCGCTCCCCGCGATCCCCGGACTTTCATACCCCTGACTTGAGCTCATTATCGGTTTCCTATCACGCTGTCATCGAATCGTGTCGTGAGCCGCCGGTAGCTTGGTGAGTCCGGACAACGAAGGGCGAAGGAGAACGAGTGAGCAAGGTATTCATGGCGGTCGCGATCAGCCTGGTCGCACTTTTCGCGGCGGTCGCCGCGGGCTGCGGCGGCAGCGACGACACCACCAGCGAGACGACGGCGGCGCTGACCAAGGCTGAATTCATCAAGCAGGCCGAGGCGATCTGCGTGAAGGGCAACGAAGCGATCGAAGGCGAAGTCGAAGAATTCGCCGACGACAACGAAGTCGACACCGAAGACCCGACCAAAGCGCAGCAGGAAGAAGTGATCACCGACGTGGTCGCGCCGGGCACCAAGCAGCAGGTCGAAGAAATCGCCGACCTGGCGGCGCCGAGCGGCGACGAGGAGCAGATCGAAGCGATCGTCGAGTCGGTCGAATCCGGCACCACCGAACTGGAAGACCAGCCCGAGCTGCTGTTCGGAGAGAAGAATCCCCTCGCCGAGGGATCGAAACTCGCCCGCGCCTACGGGCTGAAGGAGTGCGGCGAAGAATAGGCCGCCCTGGAGGTCTCCTGGCCACGTGGCCAGGAGACCTCTATATGCTCCAGCGCCGATGGACCTGACGCTGTCACCATCGGAGGAGGAGTTCCGCGACGAAGTTCGCACCTGGCTGCAGGAGAACAACCCAGGTCCGGAGCCCGAAGGCAGCCTCGACGAGGTGATGGCCTTCCGCGGCGAGTGGCAGCTGAAGCTGCACGCGGCGGGATGGGCCGGGATCTCCTGGCCGAAGGAGTACGGCGGCCGCGGCGCGACGATGATCGAGCAGGCGATCTTCGTCGGCGAGGCTTCGGCGCAGGAAGCGCCCAGCCCCGCCAACGTGCTCGGCCTGGCGATGGGCGGGCCGGTGGTGATCGCCCACGGCACCGACGCGCAGAAGCGGCGCTACCTGGAGCCGATCTTGACCGGCGAGGAGATCTGGTGCCAGGGCTTCTCCGAGCCCGAGTCGGGCTCCGACCTCGCCTCGCTGAAGACCCGCGCGGTCAAGGACGGCGACGAATGGGTCGTCACCGGGCAGAAGGTCTGGACCACCTTCGCCCAGTACGCGAAGTGGTGCATGCTCGTCGCCCGTACCGATGCCGACGCGCCCAAGCACCAGGGCCTCACCTACTTCCTGATGGACATGGAGCAGGAGGGGGTCGAAGCCAAACCGCTGGTCCAGATAACCGGTGAGGGCGAGTTCAACGAGGTCTTCATCAACGAGGCGCGGATTCCCGAGGAGAACGTCGTCGGCGGCGTCGGCAACGGCTGGGGCGTCGCGATCACGACCCTGATGAACGAGCGCGCCGGGCTCGCCTTCGGCGCGATCGCGCAGATCCAGAACAGCCTCGGCCGGCTCGCCAGGTTGGCGCGGGAGGTGCGCACCAACGGATCCGCTTCCGCCGCCGACGACGCCTACTACCGCCAGCGGATCGCCCAGCTTTACATCGAGGCGGAGACGATGCGCCTCAACGCCTACCGCGGCTTGACCAAGACGATGCAGTCGGGGATCCCGGGGCCGGAGGGCTCGCTCGGCAAGTGGCAATGGGCCGACATCAACCAGGGCCTGACCGAGCTGGCGCTGGAGATCGAGGGTGCCTACGCGCCGCTGGCGCGCGGCTCCGAGCAGGCGATCGACGGCGGCGCCTGGCAGTACGGGTTCCTCCGCTCCCGCGCCAACTCGATCGAGGGCGGCACCACCGACATCCTCAAGAACATCATCGCCGAGCGGGTGCTCGGCCTGCCGAGGCTGCGCTAGGCGCCCCACCATGTACTTCGACCTCACCGACGAGCAGCAGGCGATCAAGGCGACCGCCCACGGCTTCCTCGCCGCCCGCTTCAAATCCGAGCGGATGCGCCAGATCGCCGCCAGCGAGGACGGCGTCGACGCCGACGGCTGGAGCCAGATGGCGGAGCTCGGCTGGACCGGTTTGGCGCTGCCGGAGGAGTGGGGCGGCCAGGGCCTCGGCATCGTCGAGCTTGCCGTCCTCTTCGAGGAGCTGGGTTACGCGCTGGCACCCTCGCCGCTGCTCTCGGCCACGGTCGTCGGCCTGGCCCTGAGCCGCTGTGGCTCCGACGACCAGCGCGACCGTTACCTGCGGCCGCTGGCGAGCGGCGAGCGCCGCGGCACGCCGGCGCTCTGGGACGCGGGCTCGCCCGCGCTTCCCGGCGAGTTCACGATGGAGGCCAGGGAGGACGGCGACGGGGTCGTCCTCGATGGCACCAAGACCCTCGTCCTCGACGCCGCCGGCGCCGACTTCTTCCTCGTCGCCAGCGCCGACGGCCGCCGCCACCTGGTCGAGGCCGACGCCGAGGGCATCACCGTCGTCCCTGAAGTCACGATCGACCCGACCCGGCGGCTCTCCTCGGTGCGCTTCGACGGCGTCCGCGTCGCCGCCGCCGACACCCTGCCGGGCGCTGCGCTCGACTACTTCCCGGTCCTGCACCGGATCTGCGTCGCGATCGCCGCCGAGTCGACCGGGATCGCCCAGCGGACGCTGGAGATGGCGGTCGAGTACGCCAAAGACCGCCAGCAGTTCGGCCGCCCGATCGGCGCCTACCAGGCTGTCTCCCACCGCTGCGCGCAGATGCTGCTGGAGACCGAGAACTCACGCTCTGCCGTCTACGGCGCCGCCTGGGCGGCCGACGCCGATCCCGAGGCGCTGCCGCTGGCCGCCTCGATGGCCAAGGCCTACGCCTCCGACGCCGGCTGGCGCGTCCCCGACGCCTCGATCCAGGTCCACGGCGGGATCGGCTTCACCTGGGAGCACGACCTCCACTTCTTCCTCAAGCGCGGCCGCTCCAACGCCGCCCTCTTCGGCGACGCCAAGTGGCACCGCGAGCGGGTCGCCGACGCCGTGCTGAGCGCGTGAGCGCCCTCGACCGCATCTCCGTCGCCGCGATCGGCACCTCGGTCGCCGAGCTCGAGTCGGAGACGCTGCGCGCCGAGGCGGCCGGGGTCGAGTGCGTGTGGGCACCGGAGCTGTTTCGCAGCGCCGTCACCCAGGCGGCCTACCTGGCCGCGAAGACCGAGCGGATCGGCGTCGCCACCGGCATCGTCTGGGCCTTCACCCGCAGCCCCTTCATCCACGCGATCAGCGCCCTCGACATCGACGAGATGGCCGGCGGGCGCTTCCGATTGGGGATGGGGGCGGGGGTCAAACGCCTCAACGAAACCTGGCACAACGCCGACTACGGCAAACCGGCGCCGCACCTGCGCGAGGCGATCGAGGCGACGCGGCTGATCATGCGCCAGGCCAGCGCCGGCGAGCCGATCCGCTACGAGGGTGAGTACTACGACATCGACATCAAGGGCTGGGTCCGGCCGCACCCCGCGCCGCGCGAGGCGGTGCCGATCTACACCGCGGCCGTGCAGGCGGGGATGGCGCGGATGGCCGGCGACGTCGCCGACGGGCTGATCGGCCATCCGATCCAGAGCCTGCGCTGGATCGACGAGGTGGTGGTCGACGCCTTCGAAACCGGGCTGAAGCGCTCCGGCCGCGAGCGCTCGGACTTCGACTACCTGCCGACCGTCTGTTGCGCGATCGACGACGACGAGGGCCGGGCGATCGAGATGGCTCGCCGCACGATCTCCTTCTACGCGACGGTCAAAACGTACATGCCGCTCTGGGAGCTGCACGGCTTCGCCGACAACGCCGTCGCCGCCGGCGAC
>JAENWU010000183.1 GCA_016649905.1 Thermoleophilia bacterium | reverse complement strand
GACGCGGCGGCCGTGGCCGCCGGCTGCGGGGCGGGCTCGGCGGTCGCTCCCGAGAGCGAGACGCGGGCCGCGGCAGCAGACCTCAGCCCGAGCTGGTGCTCGCACGCCTCGATCCTCAGCTCCGGCGCGTCGGCCGCCAGCGCCAGCACGGCGGGCTCCTCGCCGGCCTGGACGATGACGATGCCGTCAGCCCCGAGCGCCCCCAGCGCGGGCGAGAGCATCCCGGCGACGACGGGGCGGCCGTCGGCTCGGGTGCTGAGCGCGATCCGCGCCGGGGTGGCAAGACGCTCGGGCGGCGCCGGCACGAGCGCCCAGCGCTCCGCCTCGCCGATCTGCGCCGCCCGCTCGCGCGGCAGCGCCGCCAGCGCCGCGTTGGCGAGCAGGACCAGCAGCGCCACGCCGGCGTCGCCGCTGCCGATCTCCTCCAGGCAGAGCAGCAGCGAGCCGGCGTCGAGCCCGACGCCGCCGTCCTCCACGGACAGCAGCGCCCGGTCGTATCCCGCCTCGGCGATCAGACCCCATGCCGCCTCGATGGCGCCGGGCCGCCGCTCGTCGAGCGCGAGCGCCTGCGGCGCCAGCTCGCGCCTGGCCAGCTCGCGCGCGAGCGCGACGATCTCGGCACGCTCGGCCGACACCTCGCTGCTCGTCGCGATCGCGTTCACGCGGCGACCCCCGCGGCGTCGACGCGGCGCTGCGATGGCGGCAGTAGCGCCATCGTCTCCCCGGCCACCAGGGTCCGGTAGACCTCGATCCGGTTGAGCTGGTTCGTCCCCTCGTAGATCTGACAGAGCTTGGCGTCGCGCCACAGCTTCTCCAGCTCGGCGCGGACCGGTGCGTCGGTGAGGCCGGCGATCTCGAGGGCGTCGTCGGTAACGCTCATCGCGATGTCGCCACCCTGCGCCTTGGCGAGCGAGGAGAGGCCCAGCGAGCGCGTCACCGCGGCGTTGCTCGTAGCGCGACTGAGGAACCCGGCGAGCGCGTCGCGGGTCCATGGCGAGCTCGCCAGCCGCCGCACGGCGGGCCAGCGGTGCACCCGGTTCGGGACCAGCCGCAGGCTCCTCAGCAGCGGATTCCTGGTCGCGCCGCCGAGCGAGGCGACGTCGACCTCCACGGCGGCGTCCATGTAGGCCTGGCGGGCGAGGTGTACGCGCTCGACCATCGTCGCCAGTCGCAGCTGCACGCTCTGGCGCTCGAGCAGGTGCCTCGCGTCGGGGCTGTCGCGCAGCCATCCCAGCAGCCGTTCGTAGGCGCCGCGGGCGATGCCCGTCGCGATCGCCCCGACCGCGGGACGCGAGGTGGCGAGCACGATCAGGGTCGCGCCGGCGCCGTCGCCGACCCGCCCGACGACGCGATCGTCGGGGACGAAGACCTCGTCGAAGACGAGTTCCGCCGCGGGGCAGGCGCGCTGGCCCATCTTGTGCTCCGCCCGCGCCACCGAGAACCCCCTGCTCTGCGCGTCGACCAGGAAGCAGGTCCAGGTCTCGGCGGGCCGGCTCGGGTCGACCGGCATCAGTACCGTGAGCCAGCGGGCGACGCTGCCGTTCGAGATGAAGCGCTTGGCGCCGCTCAGCGAGTACCCGCCCGGCACCCGCCGCGCCCGGCTCGAGATCCGCCCCTTCGCCAGCAGGTCGAGGTCCTCGACGTCGGTGCCGGCGTCGGGCTCGGTCAGCGCGAAGGCCATCAGCATCGGCTCACCCTGCCGCGCCGATTCGGCGACTTCGCCCAGCACGTCCCAGTGGAGCGGGCCGTCCAGCAGCAGCGGCGCGATGCCGAGCGCGTGGGCGCCGAAGATCAGGGCGAGCCCGGGGCAGGCGGCGCAGAGCTCCTCCATGATCACCGCGCACTGCGCCGTCAGGCAGCCGCTGCCGCCGACTTGGGTGGGCAGGAGCAGGCCGAGCATCCCGTCTCGCCCTCCGGCCCTGACCAGGTCCCAGTCGAAGTGGGAGGGGTCCTCGCCGGTCCGCCGGTCCATCTCGAGCGCGACCTCACGCAGGTGGTCGTCGGCGAATCGCCGGGCCCGCAGCTGCTGCTTCTCGAGCCGGCGGACGTATCCGCGGTCGAGCCGCTCGAGCTGGCGCAGGCGCGGGAAGGCCTCGCGCAGCGCCGGAGCCGTGCTGCCGGATGCGGTGTCCACGGCGCTCATCTCTCAGCGCGCGGCGGGCTCACCGGGCGCGATCAGCGCCGCCGCACGCTGGATCAGCTGCAGGCTGAGATGGTCGGGCCCGTAGAGGATTCCCTCGAAGCGAGCCATCAGCTCGTAGTAGATCGAGTGCCGCGAGAGCAGCACGCCGGCCAGCTCGCGGGCGATCGGGTGGCGCTCGCCCAGCTTGAGCTGGGCCACGCGTGGACGCAGCGAGCGGCCGCCGGCGAGGACGTTCAGCTTGAACTCCGAGGACTGCGGCTGGCGGTCCATCCAGAGGTGACTGAAGAGCTGGACCTCGCCGGAGCGGGGCGTGTCGATCAGCGGGCCATCGAGGCTGAGGATGTGCTCGTCGCCCTCGCCGAGGCGGCAGGTCCGTCGCGATCCGTCCTGATCGAAGTCGATCGAGCCGATGAACTTCGGGTAGTTGTAGAACTCGACGCCGCCGACGCGGGCGATCTCCGTGGTCACCGGCAGGTGGTGGACCCAGGCGTGAAGCTGCTTGTCGTGCAGGCTGGCGAGCAGGGCGCGCCCGGGCAGGTTGGAGGCGAAGCGGGGGTCGTTGAGGAGGACCGTTATCGCCAGCTCGTTGTAGGGGCCGAGGTCGGTGTCGCGGTACTCGAAGCAGGTGACGCCGACGGCTCCCAGCCCGGGCGCGAGGCGGGCCGGGACGAAGCGGGGATCGGGCAGAAGCCTGCGCACCGCGTCGAGCCGGGCTGGGAAAAGTGCCGTCTGGGCGGTGCCGTCGTAGTAGAAGATCGGCAGCTTCGCCGCCTCGCCCGCCAGGGTCACGTCGAGCTGGGGGACGCCCTCGAAGAATGCCGACTGCCGTGACATGGCGGCAGGGTGTCACCGCACCGCGTGCAAGGCATCCGTATATGTCCCGCGCCCCCCGCGGGACCGGTCCGCGCTGCCCGTCTCGGTCCGCCGGCCGCCCAGGGCTCAGGCCATCAGCTCGTGGTCGATCGCATAGCGAACGAGCTCGGAGCGGCTGGAGAGACCGAGCTTCTGCTGGATGCGGGTGCGATGGGTCTCGACCGTGCGAACGCTGAGCGACAGCTCCCGGGCGATGTCGGAGTTCGTGTGCCCGCGGGAGATCAGACGCAGCACCTCGGTCTCTCGCGCCGACAGCTCGCTCGGTGGATCGGCTCGTTTGGCCGGTTCCGCAAGCGCCGTCTCGAGGTCCCGGCTGAGGTGGGTGCGACCCGCCGCCACCGCGCGGATCGCGTTGACGAGTTCGTCCTCGGCCGCCTGCTTCAGCACGTAGCCCTTCGCACCCGCCTCGAGCGCCCGCCGCGCGAAGGCCGGGTCCTGCTCCATGGTCAGGACGACGACCGCGACCGGCGGAGCGGACTCCGCGATCTCGGCGAGGACGTCGAGCGGCTCCCCGGGCATGTTGAGGTCGAGCAGGAGCACGTCCGCGTCAACCGCTTCGACCGCCGCCAGGGCCTCGCGAGCATCGCCCGTCTCGGCGACCACCTCGAAGTCGGATTGGCGCTCGAGAAGCATGCGCAGCCCCCGCCGGACGACCACGTGGTCGTC
>JAENWU010000105.1 GCA_016649905.1 Thermoleophilia bacterium | reverse complement strand
GCGTCAGCCGGCCGCGAGCGTCGCCGCCGCCGCGACTGCGGCCGCGGAGCGCCGAGCGTCTGCACCACGAGGACGCTCTCGGCACCGCGCTCGAGCGCGTCGCGAGCGAGGTAGCGGCCGTCGGCCAGCGGCAGCGGGCCGGCGAAATCGAACTGCGCGAATCCGAATAGCTTGGCCAGAGGCCCGCATTCTCCCTGCTCGCTCGCCGGGCGCCTAGTCGGCGCTGGAGCCGGTGCCGCCGTCGCCGGCGTCTGCCGGCTTGTCGTCCGGCAACGAGAAGGGAGAGGGCTTGATCGCCACTTCCGGGTTTTCGATCTCCCCGAGGCGGTCGATCAGGCGCTGCCACTGGTCTGGCTTCAGCAGCGGCGAGAAGCGTGATTCGAGCGGGTTGTCGCCGATCGCGTGGTAGCCGACGTGGACGTGGTCGGCGTGGTCGGAGAGCGCCATGCTGACCGGCCCGGGCAGGTCCTCGAGCGAGATCACCTGGTGTGGCGCCATCGTCCCCTGCAGACGCAGGATCTCGTGGATCAGGTCGTCCGTCAGCGTCCCGGGCCCCTGGTGCCCGGCCACCGGCACGCCGTTGATCGCGGCGATGTCGACGGCGTCGCCCGAGGAGTGCTCGGAGACGTTGCCGGAGGTGGTGAGGAAGCCGTGGCCACATTTGAGCGAGGTGACGGTGAGCTCGTACCCCTTCGACCGCAGGTACTCGAGCATCGCCAGGACGCGGCGGTCGATCTGGCCGCTGGCGATGTCTTCACGCCCGCATTCATAGACCGAGAGCCCGTCGTCGGCCAGCACCCGTTTGATCAGCGCCTCCTTGGAGAGCAGCAGCACGCCGGCGCCGCTGAGGCGGGCGGTGAAGGGGCTCTTGCCCTTGGCCCGGTAGATCGCGGTTGCCTCGAGCAGCTTCCAGCCGTCGAGGATCGGCTTCGGGTCGATTCGCGGCGCGCCCTTGCCGGCCGGGCGGATCGAAAAGTTGATGTGGGGATCGATGCCGTCGTCGGACTCGGCGACGCGGGCGAGGACGGTGCCGGCGATCACTTTGGCGCCGACCCTCAGGCGACCGTCGGTCTGCGCCGGCTCGGGGCTTGCGGTCGCCCCGGCGTCGGCCTTCTTGGCGCCATCGCTCTCGACCCGGCCATCGCTCTCGACCCGGCCATCGCTCTCGACCCGGCCGGGCAGCGCCCGCAAGCGCGGCCGCAGGTTCTCGCTTTCGACCGGCAGCCGTTTCTCCTCGCCGCTCGGCATCACCACCAGGCGCTTGTCGCGGACCAGCTCGCCGAGCGTGGCGTAGGTGTAGCGGTTGCCGTAGGTGTCCTCGAGGACGACGAAGTTGCCGAGCTTCTCGGAGTGGCCGATCTTGCGGATGACGCCGTCGTTGACGGCGACGACCGGGGCCCCCGCGGCGGAGAAGATGTTGATCCCGCGCGGAGTCGGCGAGGAGGAGATCACTTCGGCGGCGTTGCCGTAGGACTCGTACTCGCCCGGGGCGGCGCTCTTCAGAGTCGTCCGCGCCGAGATGTCGTCGGCGTAGCGAGCGTCGGCGGCGATCGGGAAGTGCGCGCCCTCGGTCAGGCCCGTAAGCGAGCCGACCAGATCGGCGGGCAGGCGGCCGTAGGCGCGGGCGTAGAGCAGCACCTCCTGGACGTACCAGTCGGCGTGGTTGTAGGCGAAGATCGCGTCGTAGAGGTTCTCGTTGCCGCCGGCGAGCTTCAGGTAGCTGGCGGCGGCGCAGATCGCGTCGACCGGGTTGTAGGGGTCTTTCTTGCCGTCGCCGTTGGCGTCGACGCCGAAGGCCTCCCAGCTCGAGGGCAGGAACTGCATCCAGCCCATCGCGCCGGCGGTGGAGACGTTGAGGTTGGTGCCGAACCCGGTCTCGATTTTGTTGATCGAGGCGAGCACCTCCCAGGGGATCCCGTATTCGGTGCCGCAGGCCTGGTAGATCGGCAGCAGGAAGGGCGGGATTTCGAAGGAGTCGATGATGAAGTTGGGAACGCCGATCGGCGCCGGCCCGAAGGGGGCGATCGTCGTCGTCGGGTTGCCGAGCGTCGGAGCGCCGCCGGTCCCGAACTGGGCGCCGCCATCGCCATCGCCTTCGAGCGGCTGGTCGCCGCCGCCGGTGGCGCCGGGGGCGTTGACGCCGCCGTCGGTACCACCGCCACCACTGCTGTCGCCGAGACTCTCGTTATGGGTGACACCGCCGCGGACGTCGGCGGCGTCGCCGGCGTCGAGGTCGGTGCCCTGCTTCACCGCAGCGCTCTTGTCCTTGTCCGGCGCCGAGCTGGCCGCGCTGGGATCCGGCGCCTCGTCGAGGTCGCTGGGGTTGGCGCAGTCGGGGTCGTCGCCGTCAACAAGTTCGTCGCCGTCGTCGTCGACGCCGTTGCTGCAGGCCGGGGTGAGCGGCGAAGGAAGCACCGGCGCGGCAGCCGACGGCGTCACGGCGGTGCTGTCGGAGAGCGGGTCGGCGCCGGCAATCGCCGCGCCAAGGGCAGTCACTGCCAGGAAGCTGGCAAGTGCGACGATCAGTGCGATCTTGTTTCTCATCCAGTGCGCCTCGTTAACCCGTGCCGGCCGTCGCGGAACGCTGAAGTGACGGCAGTCCCCTCCCCGAGCGACAGGCAAGGCCACGCTACCCGCTTGCCCAGGGGCGCGCAACGGCTCCGGCCGCCCCCCAACATGCCCTTAATCAGTGACCGCATCATGCCTGCATGCGGCAGCGTTTCAGCCGTGCCGGATGCGCTCGTTAAGCTGATGTGACTGAGATGCAAAGGGGAGGCGTGTGGTTGATGAATGAGTTTGACGATCAAGAAAGTCAGCAATTTGAGCAGGACGGTCTCCGGGCGCGGTCCGAGCAGGCTATCGGGGAGCTCGCCCAAGCGCTGATCGACAATCCGACGCTGCACAACGCGATCTCTGCCGCCTTCGGTGCCCGCGAGAAGGCGATCGAGGCCCAACAGGCCGCGATGGGCGCGCTCAACCTCTCCTCGGCGACGGACCTCGAACGCCTGGAGCGCCGCCTGCGCTCCTTTTCCCAGCGCTTGGAGGAGGTCGAGGAGCAGATCGACGACCTCAGCCGCGAGCTCGGCGCTGTGCGCCGTCAGCTTGCCAAAAAAGACGAGAAAAAAGAGAAAAAGGCGAAAGCCTAACCTTCGACTTGAGGGTTAGAGTACGAGCTGTTCGCCGACGATCGCGTCTTCTAGCGACTCGGCAATGTGGTGCGCTTCATCCAACGCCACGCCCTCGATCGAAGGCACCCCGATCACGGTCAGACCGGCGGCACGCGCGGCAGCGACACCGGTCGGCGAATCCTCCAAGGCGACTACGGCAGGGCCGGGGTCGACGCCGAGGCGGCGACAGGCCTCCAGGTAGGGATCCGGCGCCGGCTTCGGCAGCGCCACTTCGTGGGCGCTGAGGACGACGTCGAAGTGGTCGACGAAGCCGACCAGCTCCAGCGAGCGGCGGACGAAGATCAGCGGCGAGTTGGAGACGAGCCCGATCGGGGTGCCGCGCTCTTTGAGCGCGTGGAGGAGATCGCGAGCGCCGACCATCGCCTCCACCCCGTGCTCGAGCTCGGCGACGACCAGCTCGTTCAGCTCCTCGATCAGCTCGGCGGCGCGGCCGGGCTCGCCGAGCCGCTGTTCCAGGAGGCCGCCGGCGATCTCGGCCGAGGTGCCGACCAGCTCGAGCTTGTCGGCCGGGGTGAAGGCGGTGCCGCGGCGGTCGAAGAGGTCCTGCTCGGCCCGGGTCCAGACCGACTCGGTGTCGAGCAGCAGGCCGTCGTTGTCGAAGACGACCGCCTCTGGCAACGCGACCGCCTCCGCGCCGGTGCCGGTCATCCCTCCAGCTCCGCGATCAGCGCGACCAGCTCCTGGTCGACCTCGCCCTCGAGCTTCAGCTCGGCGTCGTCGTCGTAGGCGGTTGGCCCCTTGGTCACGATCGCCACCTTGCCGCCCCGCTCGATCGTCAACTGCGGCAGGCCGGCGACCGGGTAGACCGCGAGCGAGGAGCCGACGCAGAGCATCAGCTCGGCCCGCTCGGCGTTCCTGGGCGCGCGCCATCGCGCTCTCGGGCAGCAGCTCGCCGAAGAGGACGACGTCGGGTTTGACGGCGCCGCGGCAGCTGGAGCAGATCGCGACCCCGTCTTCGTCGAAGAGCTCTTCGACCTGCTCGAGCTCGAAGCTGGCTGCGCAGCGCTGGCAGCTCGAGGTCTCGATCGTGCCGTGCACCTCGACCACGTTCTGCGAGCCGGCGACGCGGTGCAGGCGGTCGATGTTCTGGGTGATCACGCCCTCGATCATCCCCCGCCGCTCGAGCTCTGCCAGCACCTCGTGGGCTCGGTTGGGCTGTTTGTCGCCGAGCGTCTGGAAGCGCGGCCGGTAGTAGGACCAGAAGCGGGCCGGGTCGCGTTCGAAGACGTCGATGTGGGCGACCTCCATCGGGTCGACGACCTCCCACAGACCAGTTTGAGGCGTGCGGAAGTCGGGGATCCCCGACGGCACCGAGACCCCGGCACCAGTCAGGACCACGGTGCTGCGCGACTGGCGGACCAAGTCCGCCAGTCGCTCCACCGTCGATGGGCCGATTTCGGGACGTATAGGCACGAAATCGGCCCGTCGGCCCCTAGTTACCGCTCCACCTTGGGCTGCGCTTGCCGAGGAAGGCGCCGATGCCCTCCTTGGCGTCGTCGCTGGCGAAGGCCGCGGCGAAGCCCTCCTTCTCGGCCTCGATGCCGGCGTCGATGTCACCCTGGTTGGAGACGCGCTTGATCAGGCCGACCGCGACCGGGGCCTGGCCGGCCAGCTTGCGGCCCCACATCAGCGCCGTCTCGAACAACTCGTGGTCGGGAACGACGCGGTTGACGAGGCCGAGTTCGAGCGCCTCCTCGGAGAGGACGGCGTCGCCGACCAGGTTCATCTCCAGCGCCTTGTTCGCGCCGACCAGGCGCGGCAGCCGCTGGGTGCCTCCGAAGCCGGGGATGATCCCCAGTTTGACCTCCGGCTGGCCGAAGACGGCGGCCTCGGCGGCGATCCGCACGTCGCAGGCCATCGCCAGCTCGCAACCGCCGCCGAAGGCGATCGAGTTGACCGCGGCGATCGTGACCACCGAGTCCACGCCGAAGTCCCGCATCAGCGCGTGGCCCTTGTGGATCAGCTCGGCGCCGCTGGCTTCGTCCATCGAGGTGAAGGCCTTGATGTCGGCGCCGGCGGAGAAGACGACCGGGACCGCCGAGGCGATCACCATCGCGTTGACGCCCTCGGCCGCCTTGACCCGCTCCCAGACGGTCGCCAGGTCGCGGATCACGTCGGGCGAGACCGCGTTCATCGGCAGGTTGGCGAGCCAGGCGATCGCGACGTCGTCGCGGGTCTCGAGCTTGACCGTCTCCGCCTGCTCGCCCTCGTCGGGCTGCGGGTAGGGATAGAAGCCCTGGCCGCTGGCGAGGCCGAGACGCCCCTGGGCAACCAGCCGCTGCAGGGTGACCGGCGGCGCGAAGCGCTCGCCGTGCTTCTCGTACAGGCGCTCGATCGTCTCCAGCGCCTTGTCGAGGCCCTCGACGTCGGCTTTCCAAAACGGCGGCAAGAGGCCGCGGCGCGGGTCAAGGCCGGCGCCGGCCATCATCCCGAGGTCGATGTCGCGAACCGAGGCGATCCCCTCCTCGACCAGCAGGCAGGACTCGATCAGAGCACGGCTGGTGAACATCGCCACCAGCTCCTCGGCGTCCGGGGTGGCGTCGCCGGGGATCGTCTGCTCGCCGTCCTTGAAGAATCCCTCGCCGCCGCTCTTGGCGCCGAGCTTGCCCTCGGCGACGAGGCCCTGCAGGCCCTTGTGGACGTAGAAGTGCTCGCCGTAGGACTCGTTGAGGTGCTCGGCGACGTGCGCGACAGTGTCGAGCCCGAGCAGATCGGTGAGGAAGAACGGCCCCATCGGGGCCAATTTGGCGCCGGCGATCGCCTCGTCGATCGCCTTCAGCGAGAGTCCCTGCTCCTCCTGGGCGCGCCAGATCTCCCCCATCGTCGCCATCAGCACCCGGTTGACGACGAAGCCGGGCACCTCGCCGCAGACGATCGGTTGCTTCTTGATCGCCTGGGCGAAGTTGTAGGCGGCGGTGGCGGTCTCCTGCGAGGTGTCCTCGCCGACGATCACCTCGACCAGCGGCATCACCGAGGCCGGGTAGAAGAAGTGGAAGCCGACGACCTTGTCGGCGCGCAGCGTCGTTTCCGCCATCTCGGTGATCGAGAGCGAGGAGGTGTTGGAGGAGAGGATCGCGTGGCCGGGCGTGGCGGCGTCGATCTCGCGGAAGACGGCCTGCTTGATCGCCATCTTCTCCGGCACCGCCTCGATCACGAAGTCGACGTCGCCGAACTCCTCATAAGAGGTGGTGCCGACGATGTTGCCCATCACCTCGGCGAGGCGGGCGTCGGCCTGCTCCTGGGTGATCCGCTCCTTCTTCACCTGACCGCCGAGCTGACCCTCGGTCACCGCGCGAGCCTTCTCGAGCGCGGCGTCGACGAACTTCTGGTCGATGTCCTTGACGACAACTGGGATGTCGGCGGCGGCGATCGCCTGCGCGATCTCCCCCCCCATCGTGCCTCCACCGACGACGGCGGCCTTGGAAACGAACATTGCTGGTAAATCCTCCCGGTTTGGCTTGGCTATGCGGCCAGGAGGCTATCCGTTCGTGCTCTCAGCCAGCCGGCGGCGGCCGCCCCTCGCCGCGCACGGGGGCGACATGAGGGATAAGGGCGGACAGGCAAACCCTGTACGGCCGTACAAAGGCGCCTCAAAGGCCGCCCCGTTAGGCTTTTTTGACTCTTCATAGGGGGTGAGACCCACAACTGATCGCGTTCGGGCACCGGGCGCGCCGCCAAGCGAGGGAATAACCAAGCGATGACTCGTATCCGCCAGCAGAACGTAACCGCAGCGCAGTGGAGCTCAAACGGGGAGTCTCTCGGCGCGCTCGATCTGACCCTTCCCGAGAACGAAGCCTTCGGCGAAAACGTCTTCGACACCGACGAGCAGAAGGAGCGGCTCTCCGAGAGCGCCTTCAACAAGCTGCAGGCGACCCTGAAGGGCGGCGAACCGCTCGATCCCAGCCTCGCCGACGAGGTCGCCAAGGCGATGATGGAGTGGGCGCTGGAGAACGGCGCCACCCACTACACCCATATGTTCCAGCCGCTGACCGGCTCGACCGCGGAGAAGCATGACTCCTTCTTCGAGCCCGCCGGCGAAGGCAAGTTCCTCGCCGGCTTCTCCGGCAAGGAGCTGGTCCAGGGCGAGCCCGACGCCTCCTCGTTCCCGACCGGCGGCCTGCGCGCCACCTTCGAGGCCCGTGGCTACACCGCCTGGGACCCGACCAGCCCGGCCTTCCTGCTCGAGAACCCGAACGGGTCGCTGCTCTGCATCCCGACCGCCTTCGCTTCCTGGTCCGGCGAGGCGCTCGACGGCAAGATCCCGCTGCTGCGCTCGATGGACGCGCTCTCGCACGCGGCGATCAAAGCGCTGCGGCTGCTCGGCGACGAGGAGAGCCAGCACGTCTTCACCACCGTCGGCCCCGAGCAGGAGTACTTCCTGATCGACGAGCAGTACTTCTACGAGCGGCCCGACCTGATCTCCACCGGCCGCACCCTGTTTGGCGCCAAGCCGCCGAAGGGTCATGAGCTCGACGACCACTACTTCGGCTCGATCCCGGAGCGGGTGCTCGCCTTCATGATGGATTCCGAACTGGAGATGCGCAAGCTCGGCATCCCGGTCAAGACCCGCCACAACGAGGTGGCGCCGGCGCAATACGAGATCGCGCCGATGTTCGAGAACTCCAACGTCGGCTCCGACCACCAGCAGCTGCTGATGCAGACGCTGGAAAACGTCGCCCGCCGCTACGGCCTCGTCTGCCTCCTGCACGAGAAGCCGTTCGCCGGGGTCAACGGGTCCGGCAAGCACAACAACTGGTCGATGGGAACGGACGCGGGGTCCAACCTGCTGAAGCCGGGCGACACGCCGGCCGACAACATCCACTTCCTCTTCTTCTGCACGGCGGTGATCCAGGCGGTCAACAAGCACCAGGGCCTGCTGCGGGCCTCGGTCGCCAATATCGGCCAGGACCACCGGCTCGGGGCCAACGAGGCGCCGCCGGCGATCATCTCGATCTTCCTCGGCGCCGAGCTCGAAAAAGTGTTCGAGGCGATCTCGACCGGCGAAGGCGACCCCAACACGCCGGCCTCCTTCCTCGATCTCGGCTCCGACGTGCTGCCGAAACTGCCGCTCGACGGCGGCGACCGCAACCGCACCTCCCCGTTCGCCTTCACCGGCAACAAATTCGAGTTCCGGGCGCTGGGATCGAGCATGTCGCTCGCCTTCCCGAACACGGTCCTGAACACGATCGCCGCCGAGGCGATCGACGAGCTCGCCGGCAAGCTGGAGGCGAAGCTCGAGGGCGGCGCCGGGATGCCCGAGGCGGTCATGGAGATCGTCAAAGAGTCCTACCTCGCCAACAAGGAGATCTGCTTCGGCGGCGACAACTACACCGACGAGTGGCACGCCGAGGCCGAGCAGCGGGGCCTGAAGAACCTGCGGACGACGCCCGACGCGCTGCCCGAGGTGGTCGCGCCGGACACCATCACCGCGTTCGAGAAGTACAGCGTGCTCAACGAGCGCGAGCTCGAGTCCCGCTACGAGGTCTGGCTCGAGCAGTACTCGATCCGCGCCAACATCGAGGCCGAGACCGCCTTCGCGATGGCGCAGACGATGATCCTGCCGGCGGGGCTGCGCCACCTGGCGCTGATCTCCGAGGCGGGGGTCTCCAGCCTCGAGGGCGAGGTCCGCGAGCTGGTCGACGAGCTGGTCTCCACGCTCGGCGAGCTGAAGGCGGCCAACGCCTACCCCGAGGACCTCGAGGGGCTCGAGCTGGCGATCTACACCCGCGACAAGCAGCTGGAGGCGATGGCGAAGGTCCGCGAGGCGGCCGACAAGCTGGAGAAGGTCGTCACCGACGACCTCTGGCCGCTCCCCAAGTACGAGGAGATGCTCTTCATCAAGTAGCGGGCACCGGGTCGATCCCGGTAGGGGTTTCGCTTAACTTTTTCGACATCGCATCTCGCCTTCCGAGATTGGTGGCGGCGAAAAAGTACAAGACGCTTCACCCCTACCGGGATCGACCCAGCGACAGCGACTTTCCTACTAGATGAGTAGTTCCACGGTTCAGGCCACGTAGTCGACCAAGGCCCGTGACGGGCGCCCGAGCTGATGGTTGAGCGAGATCGCGGCGGCCAGCGCAAGAAAGCGGCTGGCGATGCGCGCCCGCAGGCCACGCAGGGTGCGGGCGCCGTGGCGCTCGAGGGTGAGGATGTCCTTGGCGGTCCAGTAGATCGACTCGATCCGCTGGCGCAGCGGG